>CACAIE010000009.1 GCA_902532475.1 uncultured SAR116 cluster alpha proteobacterium | reverse complement strand
CTAAGAGGCTTGGCTCCAATACAAGAAGCTAGGCACGCAGGGGTTTCAGTTATGATCGCATCGGATAATTGCCAGGATCCATTCTTTCCTTTTGGAAACCATGATCTTTTATCTGTTTTCAGAACGGCAATAATTGGAGCACATCTAGATGAAACAAAATGGTTTGATAGTATTACAAATATACCAACTGAATGGATGAGACAAAAAAATCAAATTGAAGAAGGTTCAGATGTGAGCTTTATATGGTTTGATTTTGATTCTATAAATAGTTTAATAAATGAAACTCATTACAATTTTGAAGTTTGGCATAAAGGTAAGATTGTAAATAAAAATATTTTAAATTAAGAGAGTAATAGGACTGTTAAATTATGCAAAATAAAAAAATTAATTGGGAAGGATTTAAATCTGAAATATCAGGGGTTAGATTTGAAGAAGGGAAAGATTTTGTAACTTCAAGGTCAAAAGATTACTTTTGGTACAGCCCAATTTTAACAGAAATCCTTGATGATAAAATTGGAGACCTGGTAGTAATTCCTTCAAATCAAGAAGAAATTATAAAGGTTGCATCTGCTATTGCTAAATATAAAATACCATTGACTTTAAGAGGAGGTGGAACAGGCAACTATGGCCAATGTGTCCCTCTTGAGGGTGGTGTCATTATGATAATGACAAAGCTTGATAAAATTATTAAATTTAATAAAAACTCAGTAAGAACAGAAGCCGGCATTAGGATTTCTAGACTGGATGACGCTGCCAGGAAAATCGGATTAGAACTTTTAATGTATCCCTCTACAAGACAAACAGCTACAATTGGTGGGTTTTTAGCTGGTGGTTCAGGAGGATGTGGCTCTCTTAGAAATGGCATGTTAAGAGACCCTGGAAATATAAGTTACTTAAAAGTTTTAACAGTTGAAAAAGAGCCAAAAATTATAGAATTGTATAATGACGAAATACAAAAAGTTCAACATGCATATGGAACTAATGGTATAGTACTCGAATTGGAGCTTGCCTTGTCCAAAGCCAAAGACTGGATACATTGTGCAGTATTATTAGACGGGTACAATAAAGCTTTGGATTTTGCTATTGCCGCTCAAAAAAAATCTTTAGACTGTTACCTACTCACAGTTGTTGAGCGAAGGTTTTCTCAGTTTTATGAAAAACTCAAAGATCGTTTTCCAAGTAATAAAGACGCTGTTTTCTCTATGGTTGCACCTGAGGCATTTGACGATTTTAAAAAATTTGCTGAAACTCACAAAGGAACCATTTCTTTTTCATTTAAAGAAAAAGAACTTAGACCTAATGGATTGCAACCTGCTTATGAATTTGGCTGGAATCACACTACATTACAGGCTTTAAAAGTTGATAAGAGTTGGACCTACCTTCAAGTTGCCTACCCCCAACCTTTTGATCCAAATCTTGTTATGAAACAAATGAAAAGATACGGAGATGATATTTACTGGCATCATGAAATGGCCCGCATGGGCGGACATGTTCAAATTTTTGCACTTCCACTTGTAAGAAGCAACGGCAGAGATCATATGTATCAACTTATAGAGGAATTAGAAAAAAAAGATGATTGCACAATCTATGATCCTCATGTTTATACTATCGAAGACGGAGGTATGAAGGAGATAGATTTTAATCAAATTAAATTTAAAAAGAAAGCTGATCCCTATGGATTGATGAACCCTGGAAAAACTAGTGGTTGGTCACCAGAGATGGCAAAGAAAAATTAATAAACAATGGAGAAAAAAAATGAAAAAATTGATTATATATTTATTAGGTTCATTTATAATATTGAGCTCTAATATAGTTAATGCTGCAGATAAAGTAGTATTTGGGACTAACTGGCTTGCTCAAGGTGGGCACGGAGGTTTTTATCAAGCTATAGCTGACGGAACCTATGAAAAACATGGTTTAGATGTTGAAATCATGATGGGCGGGCCACAAATGAACAACAGACCTATGCTTATAGCTGGAAAATTAGATTTTTTAATGACAGGAAATCTTCTTCTTTCTTTTGACAATGTTCGCAACGGAATACCAACAATGGTTGTGGCTGCTTTTTTTCAAAAAGATCCTCAAGCTATGATCTCTCATGAAGGTCATTACAATAATTTTAGTGACCTGACTAAAGCGCCAACAATACTTGTATCCAAAGATGGACAATTTAGTTTTTGGAAATGGATGGTTAATGCACATGGTTTTAAAGATGAACAAGTAAAACCATACGCATATAATCTTGCACAATTTTTGAAAGATGAAAAAATGGTGCAGCAAGCCTACGGAACTGCAGAACCTCTCTATGCTGCAGCAGCAGGTGCAAAACCAAAAACATTTTTACTAGCTGATCAAGGTTGGACAACTTACTCAACAACTATAGAAGCCAGAACTGAAATGGTGGAAAATAATCCTGACCTTGTTCAGCGATTTGTAAATGCTTCAATAGAGGGTTGGTATAATTTTATCTATGGAGATCGAACAGCAGCCTATGGGTTAATAATGAAAGACAACCCAGAAATGACTAAAGAAAAATTAGATAAAGAAATGGCCCAATTTGAAAAGCTTGGCATAATTGATGTTGGAGATGCCTTAAAAAAAGGAATTGGAGCAATGGACATGAATAGAGTTAAATCTTTTCATAAATTATCTATAGATTCTGGAATTATTGAAGAAGGGTCTGTAGATATCAATAAAGTTGCTACTGATCAATTTGTTAACAAAGGTCATGGTTTAGATATAAAAGCTAAACTAAATTAAATAAATATATAGGGCAGTGCGTTTTTTAGTTTTATTTTGTCATCCAAGCCAAAAAAGCTTTAGTGCTGCCCTATACAATAGCACATGTTCGTCTCTACAGAAGGCTGGACATGAAATAAGAAAAATAAACTTATATAAAGAACATTTTGATCCTAAATTGAGTCTTGATGAGTGGAATAGTTACCTAGATGAAACTCACAAAAATATCAAAAATTTAAAGCAGCATGTCGAGAATTTACTTTGGGCGGAAGGTTTAATTTTTATTTTTCCGACATGGATGTATGGACCACCAGCTCTTCTTAAGGGTTGGCTTGAAAGAGTTTGGTTGCCAGATGTTGCTTTTGAAATCTCTTCAGGAAAACAAAATATACCAAAAGGTAAATTAAAGCATATTCGGAGATTTTGTGTGGTTACAACTTCTGGATCACCTCGATGGTGGCTATGGTTTATTGGAAATCCAGGGAAAAGTATGCTTTTTAAAGGTTACCGAATTTTGTTTAATAAGTTTTGCAAATATAAATGGTTGCAACTTCATGATATGAACCACTCAACAAGTGTTGATAGAAAGAAGTTTTTAGACAAGGTTTCTCGTTATTTTTCTTCTATTTAATAAATAATTTTCAGGAGTATATAAGCAATGTCCAATAATTTTGTCTCCTTAACACCTAAAGATGTTTTCTTGCCATTTGGTAAATATTCTCATGGAATACTGAACAAAAACACTGGACTTTTAGTTACTTCCGGCCAGTTGGGAATTAAGAAAGATGGGACAATACCTAAATCATTTAAAGAACAGACTGAAGTTTGCTTTTCTAATATTCTGTCTATACTTAAAGAGGCTAACTATAACTTGGAACAGGTTATAAAAATAAGTTCATTTTTGACATCAAGAAAAAACTTCAAGGATTACATGGTTGTCCGTGACAAGCTATTTTTTGGTTTATCAATTAAACCTGCATCCACATTATTAATAGTATCAGGTTTTACAAAATCTGAGTTTTTAGTAGAAATAGAAGTTATAGCACAAAAATAAATTTTGAACCATTGGAATATAAAATGTCTGCTTTCAATAAAAATGATTTATATTCTGAAAAACCAAATCACTTTGGTTACAGTGGGCTAGACAGAGCTATATTATTTCGAGATGACAAGAATTGGTTGAACAAATTAAATAAAAAAAGAACTAAAATTGTTCCTTTATGGAATTCATTAAATTTATTTTCAAAATTAGATAAAAGACTTCAAGCGCCAAAGGCAATATTTCCAAATTATTTTGATATAGGTAAACATTTGAATGAAAGGCATCATATAATATTCCTTGGAACATCAACCGATAAAGTCTCAGAAACTTTTTTTATATGCATTGATTTTTCAAATTTATCTGAAATCGAGGTTAATAGCATCTTTAGTCAGTATGGGAAGTTTTATGACCTAAAGGATGTCAGCCCCCTAATAGATATTGAATCTGGTTCAATATTAGCATATTCAAATGGAATTAATAATTGGCATAAAAAACATTCTTTTTGCTCCAACTGCGGAAAAGAAACTAGTATTTCTAAAGCAGGGCACCAAAGAAATTGTCTCAACAAAAATTGCTTGTTAGAGCATTTTCCACGAACTGACCCAGCTGTTATCATGCTTGTTCACCATGGAAACAAAACTTTATTAGGAAGACAAAGGATCTGGCCAGAGGGAATGTATTCAACTCTTGCCGGCTTTGTTGAACCAGGTGAAACTTTAGAAAATGCCGTTGCACGAGAAGTATTTGAAGAAGCCGGAATATTAATAAAAAATATTCAATACCACTCATCCCAACCGTGGCCTTTTCCTTCTTCACTGATGTTAGGGTTTTATGCTGAAGCGAAATCTACTGATATCAAAATAAACAAAAATGAAATTGAGGATGTAAATTGGTTTTCCAAAGAAGAAATTCTTTATTTTTCAGACCAAGGTAAATTTCTTCCTAGGAAAATTTCTATTTCGAGAAGACTGATAGATGACTGGATAAACAAATAATTTTTCGGGTTTTGAAATTAAAAGAACTCCAAAATGACTTTTTCAATTTTAGCATATGATCCGATTCCTAAATCATTTGCCAAAAGAACAGCTATTCTAGAAACATATTGAGTGGCGCAAAACTTTTCCTGCCCCAAATCTACTTTGATAAAACATTATTGTTATAATCAGAACATTAATAAAATTTATATAGTTTTTTTAGTTTATAGTTTATGGATGACAACTAGTTTGACTTTGTTTGACTGAGTAAGGAGAATAGTTGCCACCCACAACTTTTGCTAACTATTATAATTAATAAAAGCAGCATTCTGTTCAAAAAATAAAAATATTATCTTATTAGTACTATATTAGTACTATATTAATAAATCTTCTATTTCAAGCAAAAAATAATTTAAATGTTGCCTGTGCGTTATGCAAAATTCCTATATATAGAATGTACCTTCTGAGACGAGAACACTGTCACCAGAAATCAATGTTCTAGATAAGATCCCTTTAGTTTTGGCAACTGAAATTTTAATAATACTAGGCCTTCCAATGGCTTCTCCTTGATGAATAGTATAATTGCATTTACCACTTTCCATACTGTCTAAACTTGCCAGTAATCCACCAAGTGCTCCACACGCACTTCCTGTTGCTGCATCTTCAATAATCCCTGACAAAGGAGCAAAAACACGAGCAAAAAATTTATTTTTTTCTCCTTTTGCAAACAACATTAAAGAAAAAAAATCATCTTTAAAGTTATAGCTTTTATTTGCTTTCTCAAAACCAGACAGATCGCATTTTGCAATATCCAGTGCTTTCCTATTTTCAACTTCAGCAATCGCAAATTCAAGTCCAACACCAGCTATAACGGGTGGTGAGTTTTTCACAATAATTGAACTATAATCCAGCCCAACACAATCTGATACGATTGAGACAGGAATTTCATTGGTTATTGAAAATAAGCTTGGTGCTTCTATTTCAGACCCAGTTACAGTGTCACTTTGAAATTTAGGGAAAACGTTTACCAATCCAGCCTTCTCTTCAAAGGTCAGTTTTTCCTGAGTAAATTTTCCTGGGATTAAGCTTGTATCCATGCTTAATAAAAACCCCGCCCCTACGTTAGGGTGACCTGCAAAGGGCAGCTCATTTTTAGGAGTGAAAATTTTAACTTTTGCTGAATTCTCAATATTATCTGGTTTAAGGATAAAAACTGTCTCTGAGTAATTTATTTCTGCGGCAATACACTGCATTTGCCTTTGCGACAATCTATCTGCTTCCACAAAAACAGCCAAGGGGTTTCCTCCAAAAAGATTTTTAGAAAAAACATCAAGAGTGTAAAATTTTAATTTTGCCACGTGATATTACCAATTAAATAAATTCCCATTTTCCTGATTTTGAAGAATTCATTATAGCATCAATTATCTTCATGTTTTTATAAGAATCTTCTAGGTCAAATGGAAATGGAGCTTTATTCTGTATAGAGTTATTCATTGCTTCTATTTGAATTTTGTATTGATCACTTTTTTGAATTTCAATTATTTTAGGGTTCTCCGATGGATGCTTCACATCATTCCAAATATAAATTTTAGATTTTTCATCAGGCAAAGGATTAAAGGGAACAGGAAGTTCCAATCTGCCTTCTGTTCCAATGAACCTCATATGCTGCATCAGATGGCTCTGAGTTGAACAGGTAAAACTCATTTGAATATCATCAAAAAGTAATATAGCGGACGTTAAGATATCTGTTTTAAATTTAGGATCAAACTCCATACTAGAAACTACTTTTCTCGGTTCTAATCCAGTAATAAATCGACTTGTAATGATAGGATAAACACCAATATCTAAAACTCCTCCACCACCAATATCAGCATCATTTCTTATATTATCAGGATCGATATTATAGTAATTAAATAACCCTTGAATTGCTGTCAGCTTGCCAATTATTCCGTCACCTATTAATTTTTTTGCTTTGATCCACTGAGGATGGAACCTCACCATAAAAGCTTCAGCAATAATTTTCTTACTATCCTCCTCTGCTTTAAATAACTTCAAGACATCCTTAGATTTGATACTTATTGGCTTTTCACATAAAACATGTTTCCCAGCCTCTACACATTTTATTGACCAAGGCACATGCAAGTGGTTTGGAAGGGGAATATAAATAGCATCAATTTCAGGGTCAGAAATTAATTTTTCATAACCTTCATATACTCTTTCAATTGAAAAGTTTTCAGAGAAATCGGCTGCCTTCTCCTTGTCCCTAGAGGCTATAGCAAGTAATTTCGTATTTTCACTTTTAATCATAGCGGGAATTACCTGGTCTTTTGCAATTTTTGCACATCCAAGAATTCCCCATCTAGTTACTTTCATATATTATTCCAAAAATGCTAATATATTTTTTCTAATGAACCCATAAAATATTATACCTAATTAATCATTTGTAAAATTGTAATTTTACTATTTAAATATATAAAAAAATATATTCATTATAAAACTTTTAGGGTTTAATATGTTGAAAAATAAATATTCCATTGCTGTAATAGCTGGCGATGGGATTGGCAAAGAAGTTGTACCTGAAGGATTAAGATGCTTGGAGGCAATTAGTCTAAAGCATGGAATAAATCTTGAATTTAAAGAGTATCCATTTTCATCAATTGAATACTATGAAAAAAATGGATCCATGCTACCCGAAGACTGGAAAGAGAGTTTAAGTGCGCATGACGCAATATTCTTTGGTGCAGTTGGATGGCCAGAAAAAATTCCTGATCACATTTCATTATGGGGGTCTTTGTTAAAGTTTAGAAGAGAATTTGATCAATATGTAAACTTAAGACCAGTAAAACTTATGCCCGGGGTCCCTTCCCCTTTAGCAGGTCGGAAACCTGGCGAAATAGATTTTATGATTGTAAGAGAAAATACTGAGGGTGAGTACAGTTCAATCGGCGGGAAAATGTTTGAGGGAACAGAAAGAGAGTTTGTAGTTCAAGAAACTGTGATGACAAAGATTGGTGTTGAAAGAATACTTACTTATGCCTTTGAATTAGCTGAAAAACGTAAAGCTAAGCATTTAACTTCTGCTACTAAGTCAAATGGTATTTCTATATCAATGCCTTATTGGGATGAGCTTTGTGAAAAAAAATCATCAGAATATCCAAATGTAAAAGTAGACAAATTTCATATTGATATTTTATGCGCTCACTTTGTTTTAAATCCAGACATGTTTGATGTAGTTGTTGCTTCTAATTTATTTGGAGATATCTTATCTGACTTAGGGCCAGCTTGCACTGGAACGATTGGAATTGCTCCTTCGGGCAATATCAACCCTGAAAATAAATTCCCTTCATTATTCGAACCAGTACATGGTTCTGCTCCTGATATTGCGGGCATGGGTATAGCAAATCCTATAGGTCAAATTTGGGCTGGAGCTATGATGCTAGAACATTTTGGATATAAAGATGCATCTGACCAAATGATCTCTGCTATTTCAGCTACTTTATTAGAGCCTTCTTTGAGAACCAAAGATTTGGGAGGAAACGCAGATACTATTACTACCGGAAAAGCTATAGAGGAAAGACTAAAGTAATGTAGTTATTGATGTAATTCATTAACTTTTATTACATTTGATCTTTTGTGAAATCTTTCATTGTGAGATGAAATCAATGGAAATTTACTCATATCAACTCCATCATCATTGAACCATCTAGTGACCAATGCCAAATATGGATCACACATTGAATAATTTTCTCCTAAAACCCAAGGCCCCTGTATATAGTTTTCCTCTATAAATTCAGCATAATCTGTCATGTTGTCTTTTACTCTCGAAGTTAGTGATGCAAGAGCATGCTCATCATCAGTCCACCTTTGACCTCTATGCTTATGGGAATGGCCAACATGAACGGTTGAAGATAAGTACATATTAAATGCCTGCGCTTCTGCAAGTTCATAAGGGTCTGTAGGAGCTAAGTTTTTTTCAGGATGTGTTTGGCAAATATATAATAAAATTGATGGCGTTTCTGTTAGAATGCCTTTTTCTGTTATAAGAGCAGGAACCCTCCCTTTAGGATTTACTTTTAAAAATTCTGAGGAACGTTGATCGCCTTTTTTCAAGTCTATTCGTTTTGAAGTGTATTTTGCTTCAGCGTCCTCTAGCAAAACATGTGCAGCAAATGCACATGAAAAAGGTGCATAATAAAATTCCATGATGTATCTATCTCCAGTTTTTAATAAAATGCAAAAAAAATTTATTGTGAACTTTAATTACATTAATATTATATCTTAAAATACAAATGATTATTTTAATAATATATTATATTGTAAATACTCAATTGACAGAATTAAATCATCAAAGATCTAGTTAAGGAAAATTTAATGAACAATACAATTGAATTACTAAAGTCACATCGTTCAATTAGAAAATTTAAAGATAAAAAAATTGATGAGAATTTATTAAATGAAATAATACGTGCAGGGCAAGCGGCTGCCAGCTCAAGTTTTCTTCAAGGCGTTTCAATAATTAGAATTACAAATCAAGAAAAAAGAAAGGAATTTAGTGAGCTAGCAAATAACCAAGCATTTATTAATGATGCTTCAGAGTTTTTAGTATTTTGCGCTGACCTGAACCGTTCTTCAATGTGTTGTAATTGGCATGAAGCAAAAGCAACTGAAGGCTTTACAGAACAATTTATTATATCTACTGTAGATACGGCATTATTAGCGCAAAATGTTGTTATAGCAGCGGAATCTTCTGGATTAGGCATTTGCTATATAGGAGCCATAAGAAATAATCCTCAAAAAGCGACTGAGTTGCTAGAACTACCTAAAAATGTTTACCCCGTTTTTGGATTGTGTATAGGATACCCTGATCAAAACCCAGAAGTTAAGCCGCGTCTTCCTTTAAATGTGGTTTTAAAAGAAAACTCCTACAGCGATAATAAAGATAAAGAAATTATTGAAGAGTATGACTTAGAAATTAAAAAATATTACCAAAAGAGAACAGATAATAAAAAATCCATGACCTGGAGTGAGCAAATGTCAGGTTTGTTGGGCAGAGAGGTAAGACTCCATATGCGGCAATTTTTGAAAAACCGTGGGTTTGAAATGAAATAAGTCATAACTTGAAACTAAAAAGTTAATTATAAAGCCATAAAGCTTTTAAAAAAAACTAAACTGGATTTGATTGAATAGATCTTCAAAGTTGCCCTGATTATGTCACTAATAGAAAACCAGATATTTTACTTAAACCTCATAGAATGGCCAGATTTATATGATCAAATCATATGACTACATAATCGTTGGTGGTGGATTAATTGGGTTTTCGATTGGGTATGGATTGTCAAGGCTAGGAAGAAAGTGTTTAATTCTAGATGCCCATAATAACAGTATTAAAGCTGCTAGAGGTAATTTTGGATTAATATGGGTTCAAGGGAAAGGAGCAGATTTCCCTTCATACGCAGATTGGACCCTAAGATCTTCTGAATTATGGACAGATTTTTGTAAAGAACTTGAAGATGAGAGTAAAATAAATCTTGGCATTCAAAAAGATGGCGGGATAGAGGTCTGTTTAAATGAAGAAGAGTATAATGATAGAAAGCATAAATTAGATCTTCTCAGAAGTCACCAAAACGGGAAGTTTGAATATCAAATGTTAGACAACAAAGATTTATCAAAATTAATGCCTGGACTTGGATCAGAGGTAATAGGGGGTTCATTTTCTTCGCATGATGGACATGTTAACCCGCTATATTTGACAAAGTCTCTTCACAGTGGATTTTTAAAAAATAATGGAACATTTATATATGATGAAGAAGTTAGCGAAATAGAAAGTTCGGGAACAAGCTTTTCAATTAAAACAAAAATAGACCGTTACTATTCAAGTAAATTAATATTGTCTGCAGGACTAGGAAATAAACATTTAGCTCCAATGGTAGGTCTTGAACAGTCAGTGAAACCTATAAAAGGCCAAATTTTAGTAACTCAAAAACTTGATAAACATCTTAAATACCCTTCAACATTACTAAGACAAACACAAGAAGGTTCAATCATGATAGGAGATAGCTATGAAGATATAGGCGAAAATATTTCTACAGATCCAAAAATAATTTCAAAAATCGCTAAAAGAGCAATTAAAATTTTACCTAAATTAGAAAGTAAACAAATTGTTAGATCATGGTCAGCATTAAGAGTTATGTCTCCTGATGGATATCCGATCTATGATCAATCTGAAACACACCCAGGTGCTTTTGCAATTTCTTGCCACAGTGGGGTTACCCTTGCGGCAGCTCATGCAAATGATTTGTCAAAATACATAGACGATGGAAGATTAGGCAATGAGCTAATTCCTTTTTCTCAAAGCAGGTTTAATGTTTCGTAAGTTAAAAGATAGCAGAAAAAAAGAAATTGTTTTTTTCTTTGAAGGAAAAAAATTAACAGCATTTGATGGAGAAACAATAGCTTCAGCCCTATTGCGTTCAGGTGAAATTTTTTTTCGAGAATCAAAAATAAATAATTACAGGGGACCTTATTGCATGATCGGCATTTGTTTTGAATGCTTATTAGATGTTGACGAAATGCAATCAGTTCAATCATGCCAAGTGACTGTAAAAAATAATATGCAAGTTAAAAGGCACAAGGTTTCAAATTTTTCGTTATGAAAGATATATTTGATATTATTGTCATTGGGAGTGGCCCAGCTGGAATTAGCACTTCATTAACTGCATATGAACTTGGCTTAAATGTTTTGGTTATAGATGAACAAAGTCAAGTTGGCGGTCAAATTTATAAGTCAATTGCAGAAAACCTTGACGGAAACAAAGGTTTCCTGGGAAAAGATTATTTAAAAGGAAAGCATCTATACGAGAGATTTATTTCAAGCGGTATAGAACATTGGTCAGAAACAAGCGTATGGCAAATAACAGAAAACAAGGAAGTTTGCTTTAAAAGGAATGGATTGACAGGTATTATAAAATCAAAATTTATTGTTATATGTGGTGGCGCATATGAAAGGGCGATGCCAATTACTGGTTGGACTTTACCAGGTGTTATGTCAGTTGGAGCTGCCCAAACTTTACTAAAATCATTTTCTGTTGGCGCTGACAATTGTGTTTTTGTTGGCTGTGGACCATTGCTATATCTAACTGTTTATCAATATTTGAAAGCTGGCTTCAAAGTAAAAGCTGTATTAGATACTTCAAGACTTAAGCAATTATATTTTTCTATTCCCTATTTTTTTCCTGCACTAATAAATTTTAATTTATTATGGCAGGGCTTACGTTGGATTAAGTATATTTCAAAACATACTAAAGTTTATAAAAGAGTTAAAAATTTATCTATTTTAGGAAAGGAAAAAGCACAAGGTATAGAAATTACTCTCTCAAATGAAGAAAGTTTAAAAATAGATACACAAAATATATTCTTGCACCAAGGTATTATACCAAACACCAACCTGACAATGGCTACAGGCATAAAACACCACTGGAGTCAATTTCAATACTGTTGGCATCCAACTCTATCTCTCACTGGAGAATCTTCAATTAATGGAATTTATGTAGCAGGTGATAATGGAGCCATTGGGGGAGTGAATGCTTCTTTAACCTCAGGCCGAATAGTAGCGTTAGATATTGGAAAAAAACTTAAAAAAACAACAAGCTTTTCAAAACTTTTTGTTTGGCTACAATTTTTAAAAGATAAAAGTTTGCAACCATTTCTGGATATTTTGTTTCAACTAGATACAAAATTTTTAGTTCCAAATAATAACAATGAAATTGTGTGCCGGTGTGAGAACGTTAATAAATCCGAAATTGAAAATTCAATTAAATTAGGAATAAGTGGGCTCAACCAATTGAAATCTTATTGCCGAGCTGGAATGGGTAATTGTCAAGGAAGACTTTGCGGATTGACTGTTCAAACCATAATTGCATTGCGTCAAAATAAAAACCTAGACGAAGTTGGTTATTTCCGTTTGAGACCTCCTACAAAACCTATTACAATAAAAGAATTATCATCTTTAGAAGAATATTCAATGGATAAAAAGCAAAATATTTTATAGAATTTGACTAAGAAATCCTTTAATTCTATGATCCTTAGCTTTATTGAAAAAGGTTTTGATATGTCATATGTTTTTCCTCGTCATTCAAGAATAACAGTACCATTAGCTAAATCAGCATCGGGTTGTTATATAACAGATAAAGATGGCAAAAAATATTTTGATGGTTCAGGTGGAGCTGCCGTTTCATGTCTTGGTCATGGCGATAGTGATGTGAATGAAGCTATTAAAAAACAAATATCTCAAATTGCATTTGCGCATAATAGTTTTTTTACTTCTGAACCAGCTGAAGAACTAGCTGAATTATTAATTAAAAACTCTCCAACAAAAATTGATAAAGTATACTTCGTATCTGGAGGGTCAGAGGCTATAGAGGCCTCCATAAAATTAGCAAGACAATATTTTGTTGAACGAGGTGAAATAAATAAGAGTAATATAATTGCTAGACGTCAAAGCTACCACGGCAATACTCTTGGGGCACTAGCTGTTGGAGGGAACGAATTAAGAAGAAGGCCCTTCTCACCTATTTTATTCAAATCAAACCACATTGAGCCTTGCTTTGCTTTTAGAGAAAAATTAGATAGTGAAAGTGACTTCGAATACGGGCAACGATCAGCAAATTTTTTAGAACAAGAGATACTTAAACTTGGCCCTGAAACTGTAATGGCCTTTGTTGCTGAAACTGTTGTTGGGTCAACTTTAGGAGCGGTTACAGCTGTTGATGGATACTTTAAAAGAATTCGTGAAATCTGTGATAAATATGAAGTATTATTAATTTTAGATGAAGTAATGTGTGGGATGGGAAGGACAGGAAACCTTTTTGCTTGTGAATATGAAGAAATTTCTCCAGACATAGTGGCAATTGCTAAAGGTCTTGGAGGAGGTTACCAGCCTATAGGGGCAATGCTTTGCAGCAAAAATATATTTGATACTATTTCAGAAGGTTCAGGTTTTTTTCAACATGGTCATACCTATTTAGGTCATCCTGTTGCATGTTCTGCAGCTAAAGCCGTTTTAAATAAAATTATTCAAAATAAATTTCCAGAGAGAGTTTCTAAAATGGGAGAGCAATTAATGAATCAATTAAGAAATAAGTTCTCTCAAAATCCATTTATAGGCGATATAAGAGGGAGAGGTTTGTTTATTGGCATGGAATTTGTCAAAAACAGAGATACTAACGAAGCATTTGATGCGTCAATTGGTTTCCATAAAAAATTCAAAGCTTCTGCATTCGAAAACGGCCTGATTTGTTACCCTTCAGGAGGCACAGTAGACGGGCAAAAAGGCGATCACGTGCTATTAGCTCCCCCTTTTATAATTGAAGAAAGCCACATTGATGAAATGGTTTTAAAATTAGATAAATCCCTGACCGATACTATAAATTCAATAAATTAATTCTTAAATTAGCGCCTGAATATTAAAAACCTGATCAGCCTGATGATAGCTTGAAAAATAAAGCCTCTTGCAATAGGAGAATTAATCAATGAGCGGAAAAGTCTAAGAATAATCGGAAATAGTTTAGTCACCATAAATAAAAAAAACAAAGATAAAATTACCAATATAATAATTTTAGACATACTAGGGGCTTAAGTATTAAATTATAACAAATGTTATTGTATTATTTTACTTAAAGTTATCATCTATTTTGAAAATATAAAATATAATTAATTATGATACATTTAAAAGGTTCACAAAACTCATGGGGATTAGTTGCAAAAACATTGCATTGGGTGATGGCTGTATTTATTTTACTGCAAGTTTTTTTTGGTATTAACCTCCATTTTATGAATGTAAGCTCTGAAAAGGGGGAGCTAATTCATTTCCACAAAATTTTTGGGACAATTATTTTATTTCTTATATTTTGTCGTCTAGCCTGGAAGTTTTATAATCCTAGCCCCTCAAGAAATGACCTAAATATTATTCACAGAATTGCGTCAAAATTCGTTCACATTATTCTATATTTATTAATTATTGTTATACCTATTCAAGGAATGATAATTACATGGACTGGAGGAAGTGATGTTATTTTCCTCGGGTTATTTACCTTGCCTAGATTAGTTGAGGAAGATTTAATTATGTATGACAATTTCGTTAACGCTCATTTTTTTATGACAATGATCCTTTGTAGTGTTTTTTCAATCCATCTACTAGGGTCATTAGTTCACGTAATAATTTATAAGGATAAATATAACGTATGGCGAAGTATGAATATTTTTCAAAATGATTAGGAATTTGAGTTTTTATAATTTTGGATGAATAGTTAAATTATTTGCCTTCTTCCATTCCCTCATTCCATCTGTTGCATCCAAGATTTCTTTGTAAGAGAGTTCTTTATCTAAAAACATTGCTACTAAACTGCTTCTTCTTCCACTCCTGCAAATTAAAATAAATGGATCTTTTTTATCTACAATTTTTTCTAATTTTGGCAACCATTCATCTAAATTAAATTTTCCATTCTCATCAAAAAATGTAATTAAATGACTGCCTTTAATAACACCAGTCTCTAGCCATTCCTTTGGTGTCCTGATGTCTATTAATGGAATTGCTTTACTGCCGATTAAGTTTTTTAATTGCTCATTATTAATCTTTTCTACATCTGCAAAAGAGAATTTAGAAAATAAAATTGAAGTTAGAATTAAAAGTATTCTCAATTTTTTCACAATTAACACTCCAATCTTAATTTAAAGATATTATAACTTAGATTATTTAATAATTTTAAATTTTTCGACATCCACCAATCCAAAATCAGTTATTTTCAAAGAAGGAATCACTGGCAACGCAAGAAAAGCTAGTTGAAGGAAAGGTTCTTCAATTTTGACGCCTAAATCTCTAGCTGATTTTCTGAGATCAATGAGAGCGTCTCTAACATCTTCAAAGCTATTTAAACTCATTAGCCCTGCAATTGGCAATGGCAATTCAGAGATTACTTCTCCTTCTGAAGCAATTACAAATCCTCCCTCAATTTCTTTAATCCTATTACAAGCTATAGTCATGTCCTTGTAATCAACACCTATAGCTACAATATTATGATGGTCATGAGCCACTGTAGACGCTATCGCTCCCTTTTGAAGTCCAAATCCATGAACAAAGCCATTTGCAATGTTATTGTTTTTGCCATGCCTTTCTATAACCGTCACTCTAATGAGGTCTCTTGAAACATCAGGTTTTTTGTCACCTTTAATAATTGGGATACTTTCATTCAAATGATCTGTGATGATCTTTCCTTCAATTATTCCTATGACATTTGTTGACTCAGATTGATCATTAACGATGAATTTTGTTTCATCCAAAAGTTGAGACTTAACAGATTTGCGCCCTATTGAGGGTATAATATTTTTAGAAGAAAAAGATTTTTCATCTATAACCTTTCCACCACATAACACGAGTTTTGCTTTGCAAGTATCTAAATTTTGAACTGCCACAACATCTGCTTTTTTACCTGGAGCTATAATACCCCTGTCAGTTAACCCAAAGGCTTCGGCAGCTGACAATGAAGCTGATCTGTAGGCGTTTAAAGGCTTAACACCTAAACTGATTAAAGTTCTTATCATATAATCAATATGACCATGTTCAGATATATCAAGGGGATTCCTATCATCTGTGCAAAGGCAAATATACGGCGATGTTTGGTCATTAAGAATAGAGTGTAAAGCTTTAAGGTCTTTGCTTACTGATCCCTCCCTAATGAGTATGCGCATACCCTTTTGTAATTTTTCCAGTGCTTCGTTTTTTGTAGTAGCCTCATGCTCAGTCTTTATTCCACCTGCAATATATGCATTTAAATCTTTGCCAGACAATCGTGGGGCGTGACCGTCTACATGGCCCTTTTGAAAAATCTCTAATTTATTGATTACATCTTGATCACAATTAATAACCCCTGGATAATTCATCATTTCAGATAAACCTATACCACTCTTATGACCCATTAATTTTTTTAATTGTGACGCAGTTATATTTGCTCCTGATGTTTCCATTGCCGTTGAAGGAACACAAGATGACAATTGAACAAAAATATCCATAATGGTTTGCTCACTTGCCTTTTGAAAGTACTCAATACCTTTAATCCCAGCAACGTTTGCTATTTCATGAGGATCACAAATTACAGTTGTAATACCAAGCGGCAATACACAACGTTCAAATTCAAATGGTGTAACCATTGAACTCTCTATATGAAGATGGGTATCTATGAACCCTGGAACCAAAAATAAACCACTGACATCAATAATTTTTTTTGCCTCATAAGTGTCACATGTACCAACAATTGTATCACCGCAGATTCCAACATCACCTTCAAGAAAATTGCCGGTAATCAAATCAAAAATTTTTCCTCCCCTCAAAACCATTTCTACTTTTTTAGACCCGCGGCCTTGAAGGATTTTACTTTTTAAATCAGTCAACTTTGACTCCACAAACGAACGTGATTTTCATAATCTTCAAAATAATTTGAAATTACCTGTATTTCAAACGCAAATAAAATTGAAGTATTTGGTTCACGCTTTAAGAGAAATTCAAAAGATCTTTCCAAGAGTTGGCTTTTAGTACGTTTATTATTGGTTAATTTAAGATGAGTTTCATCGGTTACAGTTACTTTATGAGTAGTTGTTGCATCTGCATAAACAGTCACTTCGTATAAATCATTTGAAAGCTGTTTAATTTTTAATTCAGACACAATTAAAATCCACCAATTACTTGTGAAGCATTTTTCTAATATTATAAAAACAAATTTAATTCTACCAGACTATAATTTTTTGAATAATAAAATATTATATTATTTTAAACTTGATCAACCAAAAGCATCACTAGACTTCTAAACATAGCTCTAAAGCGACTTCATAAACATCTTGGTTACTTTTATGTAAGTTTTCCAATTCCGTTTTGTTTAAAGGATCTAGAAACCTCCTACCAGCAGTCAGTTCGTCCCAAACAACAATTATTGAAAGACCCTCTACTCCAAACTTTTTTGCAGCTGCAAGTGTTGCTGCTGTCTCCATCTCAACACTTAAAAAACCTGAACTATGCCAAGATTTATACATTTCAACAGTTTCAGCGAATAAAGATGAAAAAGTTACATGTTTGCCCACATAAACATTACAACCTCTTTTGGTTAGTAATTCTTTTGAACGAGTTATCCATTCTTCATTTGCATGAATTTTGGTATTATTTAAATAATGTTTAGATACACCGTCCTCACAACTGATTTCATCTGGTAAAATTATATCTCCTGGGGAAAGATGAGACTGTAAGCCCCCGCAAGTACCTATTTGGATAACTAGTTTACATCCTAAAAATGAAAATATATGGGAAATTTCCACTGCTCTAGCAGCCCCATAAGCCATACAAAAAATAATTTTTTTATTTTTCCATTTTCCCCAAAAAATATCTGGAAAATTGAGTTCTCTAACATTTTCTAAATAAGATAATCTATCTTTCTGTCGATCTTCTCGCCACCAAGACCCCTCTAAAATAACTGCGTCAGGTATTTCAGCTTCAATAATGCCTAATCCTTCAAGCCATTCTGAATAAGTAACATCAAATATAGATCTAAAGTTTACTGTCATGGTTTGGTATAAAATTAAAATTATCTAATCT
The DNA here is from genome assembly GCA_902532475.1 of uncultured SAR116 cluster alpha proteobacterium. Taxonomy (GTDB): domain Bacteria; phylum Pseudomonadota; class Alphaproteobacteria; order Puniceispirillales. The sequence continues at coordinate 36,915 of CACAIE010000009.1, read as the reverse complement.
ATATACTAATATGTGAATTACGAAACTCCAAGCTAATCGAATCTAAACATCATAATTATTCCATTGGACCAGCTAGCATAGCCGCATCTAATCTTCTCCCATTCCAGTCAATTCTCCAATCTAGATGAGGGCCTGTAGATCTACCTGAATTTCCTGAAAATCCAATTAAGTCTCCTCGATTTACTTTATCTCCAACCCCCACTTTTATTTCATCTAAATGAAGGAAAGTTGAATTTACTTTTAGTCCATGGTTCAAAATCACTGTATACCCTGAATAGTATAGGTTTTCAGCAAGAGAAACAATTCCACTTGCTGGAGCTAATACAGGTGTCCCCTTTGGAACCGAAATATCTATACCAAAATGGGGAGATTTAGGAATTCCATTAAGGATGCGTTGACTTCCATAAACTCCAGAAATTGGACCTTGCAGTGGCCAGTCAAACCCAAGAACAAAGTCACCTATATTAATCCATCTAATATTTCTGGCCTCATTAACCATTTTTCTATCATTTGTAATTCTATCAATAACTTCTTGAGGAGGTGTTACCATTGACTGTTTCAGTCCATCAATATGCTGGATATTATATTTTCTCTGGATTGGCTTTAGGCTAGTTTTGAAAGTTTTCTTGTTTTTATTTATAATGGTAAGGATTGATACTTTACTGTCATCACGATGAAAACCAACTACAAAAACTCCACTTTCATCAATTTCAATTCTATCATCATTAAGTTGAACTTTGTTAGATGGGTCCGTTTTAGCTATGATTAAGTTTCCTTGAATAGGATAACCGGAAATTACTAATGCCTGAAAAATTTTAAAGTTTGGATCTAAATTTATATTTGCGTTTGATACTTTCTTCGTTTCTCCACCTTTAGCTACCAACCAACCTAAAACCAAAAATAAAGTAGAAAGAAAAATAAAATTATTGAGTTTTGGTTGATTTGATTTAATCATGGTTTCTAGTTAGCATTTATAGACCGAAAAAGCACTATACTGGAGAACATTGTTAAAATCATAATGTAAGTCTGGAGAATAGTTTGATTGATAAAATAGACATATCCCCTCTATATGGGAATGATCCTAAAGAGAAACAAAATACAGATAAAATAATTTTTTCAGCTGCCAACAAGATCGGATTTGCCAAAATTACTGGGATTAAAAGTTTTGATTTCACTGATGAAAAAAAACAGCTTTTACTTTCGATATTTAATTTACATGAAAATAAGAAAAGGGAAATGTGCCGATGGTATTTTGAGAACTCAAATCAAAATGTTTATAGAGGTTGGTTTCCTTTGCAAAATGGCTCACCAACTTACAAGGAAGGTATAGATATAGGCCCTGACATTATTAGGAGCGTAAAGCATGATCCTGATGACCCTCTAACAGAAAAAACACCGTTACCCGAAGAATGTGAACTTCCTAATTGGAGGTCAATTGCTGAAGAGTACTATCACGCAATGGAAGGCATGGGGTTTGTCATTATGCAATCTATCGCAAGGTCTTTAAACCTCAATGAAGATTATTTTGATAAATATTTTGTAGCTGGAAATTCTACCTTAAGATTATTACATTATCCTGTCCGTGATAAAGAAAGTTTTGGTGGCCAAGAGCAAGAGCTCATGATTGGAAGTGGTTATTCTCTTGGAAAACCTCACGTTGATTCAGGACTTTTAACTATTCTTGCGCTAGATGATGTGGCTGGTCTACAGGCACAATTAAAAGGTGGAAAATGGTTTGAAATTATCCCCGAAAATGATGTTTTTGTAATGAATTTTGGACGTCTCTTACAAAAATGGACAGATAATAAGATTAAAGCTACTGTTCATAGAGTAATTGGTTATGGCAAAGAAAGGTACTCTATTCCATTTTTTTTTGAACCTGCAGTGAAATCATATATAAAGCCAATTGAAAACTTAAATATAAATTCTTTTGAACCTTTTTATTATGGTGATTGGCTCTGGGAAGTTACAACACAATTTATAGAACAATCCGGAATTAAACATTTAAGAAACAATTGAATACTATTGTTACAAATTTCTAACTATAAATTTTATTTTCCTGAACAGTAGTCCTAATAAATGTGGTGCATTTACACAAATCTTTTAATCTTCTAGCTCCAGAATATGTGCAAGCAGACCTCAAACCACCCAAGATATCTTGAACAGTGTCAGTTATTTTCCCTCTATAAGGAACTTCAACCGTTTTGCCTTCTGCGGCCCTATAGTTTCTAAGGCCTCCAAAATGTTTATCATTTGCAGTTTCAGAACTCATGCCATAAAATTGCACCTTATTTCCTGAAATTTTACCTCCACCTTCATCATGACCTGCCATCATCCCGCCTAACATAACAAAGTCTGCACCGCCACCAAAAGCCTTTGCAATATCGCCAGCAACTGTACAACCTCCATCAGAAATAATATGCCCTCCCAAGCCATGTGCGGCATCAGAGCATTCTATGATTGTCGATAATTGTGGATAGCCAACACCAGTTTTAACTCTGGTAGTGCATACCGATCCTGGACCTATTCCACATTTGACAATGTCTGCACCCTTTAAAATAAGTTCTTGCGTTTGATCGGCTGTACAAACATTCCCTGCTATAATAACTATATTTGAATATCTATTTCTAAAATCACTAATAAAATTACAAAATCTTTCTGTGTAACCATTTGCAACATCTATGCATACATAACGAAGCTTTTCCCCAACTTGCTCGTATACATCATTAAATTTTTTTCTATCTTCTTCAGTGATGCCAATACTCATAGCCACATAATCTGACCGTCCACCTTTATTATTGTTACTAAGAAAATATTCAATTAACTCTTTCCCAGAATAAATTTTTGTCAAGCATGTAAACATGCCATGAGGAATTAAAGCATCAGCAACTTCTAATGTACCAACTCCATCCATATTAGAAGCCATAATAGGAATACCACTATATTCAGATATGAGTTTATGACCTTGGTATGGTATATCCAGTTTTGCATTTACGAAACTAAACTTTCTATTCAGGTCTACTTCTTTCCTTGTTGTGAGAGTAGATCTTTTAGGTCTAATCAAAACATCTTTAAAGTCTAATTTTATATCTGGTTCTATTATCATTATTAAATTCCAAAGGTGATGAATAAACTAAAAATACTCTTCTTTCTCCCTCAGCACAAGATGTGTATAGCACAATTAATTCTTTTAGAAATTACTATTCTTTTTTTAGAGTGCGCGACAACCTTTTTTCTACAAATAATTTTGTTGTGATGAAGTTTCATTTTGCTTTAAGCGCTTTTTGAAATACGAAAAAAATTAATGGTTTTACTGGACAAAAGGTCAAGTAAATTTAATGTTAGAAAATATTAAATTAAGTTTTTTTTAAATTAAATTTTAATCAACAATGTCATGAGATTATTATGGTAAAACTGACTGGTGGCCAGGCAGCAATTAAATCACTTGAAGCCGAAAAAATTCAATATGTATTCGGCCTAATTGGGTCTGCTACAATGGAAATGTTTGATGCTCTATATGATTCTACAAACATAAAATTTATTGGCGTTCATGATGAGCGTACTGGTATGCACATGGCTGACGGCTATGCTCGATGCTCTGGTAAACCAGGGGTTTTCTTAGCTGGGCAGAATGGTCCTGGCGCTACAAATTTAACTACAGGACTAGCTCAAGCATTTGCAGCTTACTCTCCTGTCATCTCTATAGCTGGGTCACTGTCTACAGAACATATTTACAAAGATGCTTTTCAGGAAGTTGATCAACAATCACTCTTTAAGCCCATAACAAAAAATACTTGGACAATTACACAAGCAAAAAGAATACCTGAGATTTTTCGCGAAGCTTTTAGGGTCTCTATGTCTCCTAGATCCGGCCCTGTACAAGTAAATATTCCTAGAGATATTTTAGCACAAGAATGTATTTATGAAGAAATTCAAAAACCTGAAAGCTATCGCTTGAATACTATTCCCGTTGCATCTTCAGCTGATATAGAAAATGCTTTTAAGATGCTTGCTACTGCAAAAAAGCCAGTTATAATTATTGGCGGTGGAATTAAAAATTCTGAAGGCCATTTAGAAGTTTTGACTTTAGCTGAAAAACTAAATACTCCGATCATTATGTCCCCTGGCCATGGCGATGCTATTTCATTTAGTCACCCTCTTAATGCAGGTCAAATGGGCCCTCGAGGAAATATAGTTGCTTCTAGGCTTGCAAAAGAAGCAGACGTGATTTTGGCTCTCGGAACTAGATTAGGTTTTAATTCAACTTTTTACTCATATGATAATATTAATATTAATGCTTCAATCATTCATGTGGAGATAGAGCCCACTGCACTAGGACGATATTTCCCAATTTCTATTGGAATCTGGGCTGACGCTAAGCAGGTAGCTATTCAACTTTCTAATTGCATTAAAGATTTTAAAGTTACAAGTGAAGTTGGTGAGTGGACTAAAAAATTTCAAGTTCAGCGAAAAGAATTCATTAAACTAAGAGATCTTAATGCAGATATGAAGGTTAAGCCCATTCAACCTTCAGGATTATTTAAAGAACTTCGAGATATAATACCTAAAGATGCAATCATCACTTTGGACGCAGGCACTCTATGCTTGCAAGCAACAGATGCATTAAATTATTTTGAACCCAAAAGTTTATTTACGCCCCTTGATTTTGGCTTGGTAGGTTTTTCTTATGCATGTGGTTTAGGAGCAAAAGTAGCTAATCCTTCTAGGCCAGTAATTAGTTTAATGGGGGACGGAGGGTTTGGGATGACACTATCAGAAATGACTACTGCAGTATCTTATGGGATCAATACTGTAACTCTCGTACTAAATAACAAATGTTGGGGGGCGGAAAAAGCGTATCAAAGAGATTTTTTTGATGAAAAATATATAGGAGCAGATATTAAAAGCCCTCCTTTTGATAAAATTGCAGAACTATACGGTGCAAAAGGTTATAGAGTTGAGAAAGTTGACGAGATAAAGGACACAGTAAAAGAAGCTCTAAAAGCAAAGCAACCGGCCGTTGTGGATATTATGGTAGACCCTGAAGCACTATATAGTTTTAGAAGAGATTCATTTTCACATAAAATTAAATCGCAACGACTCTAAAATGTCTAAATAAATTACTCTTAGCTAACTGCATGTTTCTATGTCTGTAATAAAATTTCTAATTTTTTTTCATATCATTACTAACTATAAATACTCTTTTAATTCTTTTTTGATCTCAGTTGGTATATCAACTGGTCTCCTATTGTTTTTATCAACTAAAACATGAACGAAATGACCTCTTGCAGATGTTTTTTGATTTTGGTTTTTAAATAGCCCTATATCGTATTGGACTGAAGAGTTGCCAAGATGTTTAATTTTAAGGCCTGCAGTTACTTGATCTGGAAAAACAATTTCTTCGAAATACTTACACCCTGTTTCAGCAGCTACAAATATTGTTTTTCCTTCATGTAAATCCAAAGCTCTAAGCTCTAAGAGCATTTTGTTAATGATTGTATCAAAAAGCTCATAATAAATTGCATTGTTAATATGCCATCTAACATCATTATCGTTCCATCTTGTAGAAATTTCATGAAAAAACTTATAATCTTTTCGAGATTTTATATCTTGCCTTTTGTCCATTGTTTCTATAGATTTTTCGCCTTTTATGGTTGTAGTAATCTTATGGCTGCCATGGAAAATTAGTAGTTATACACGGAACTTCATTGATCTCTTCCTTCTGGCAAGAGTGTCTTGCCCGGACTAATTGCGCGGCGATCCGGCAAAAGATGTAATAGATGCGGTGTACCAGATTCAATAGTTGTGTCGAAGGCAGTGATAAATTCTTTGGTCGTACGAACTGTTGTGGCGGCAAGGCCGAAACCGCGTGCGACATTCGCAAAATTTGGGCTATTGACTTCCGTGCCAATGGTCCTGCCAGGATAGTCCCGTTCCTGGTGCATTCGAATGGTACCAAAGCGTCCATTATCGACTACAATCACCACAATCGGTAACCGATGTTCGGCAATGGTCGCAAGTTCTTGTATCGTCATCAGTGCGCACCCATCACCGGCAAAGGCTACGACCATTGCCTCAGGGTTGGAAAAGGCAGCACCGATAGCGGCAGGTATGCCATAACCCATCGAGCCGGACTGAGGACCAAGTTGCTGGCCGAACCGTCTGTAGCGAAAGAATCGGTGAAGCCAGATCGCATAGTTACCCGCTCCATTGGTAATTGTCGTTTCGGGCGGAACCGTGTCCGAGATATGCGCCACGGCTTGCGCCAATTGTAGATCGCCCACGTCGTGGATTGGAAAAGTGAACTCCTCGTAGTCGGCTCTTGCTTTGCTCTGCCAGGCGTCGCGTGCCGCTACGTCGCCGGGATCAGCATCAGCCAACGCATCCAATGTCTCTGCAGGATCACCCGCAAGCGACACATTGGGGCGGAATACTGCCCCCAACTCATTCGCGTCGGGGTGCAGGTGAATCAGCATTGGCCCGATCGTCGGTGGCGTAAAAATTGTGTACCCCGAGGTCGTAGCTTCCCCAAGCCGCGCGCCGATTACAAAGATCACATCGGCCGAGCGGACGCGTTCAGCCAGTTTTGGATTAATACCTAATCCAATGTGGCCTGCGTAGTAGGGATTTGTGTTGTCAAGCACATCCTGGCGTCGCCACGCTGCGCCGACAGGTATGCCAAAGCGTGACGCAAAACGTTCCAACGACCGCGAAGCTTCTGGTGTCCATCCTGCACCGCCAGCGACAACGAAAGGCCTTTTTGCACTGGCGATTATTTCCGCTGCCCGTGCAAGCAGGTTAGGGGTAGGAATTGAAAAAGGCCTGATTGGAGGGGAAAGTAGAGCTTGGGGCGGGTCACCGGTTTCTTCAGTGAGTAAATCTTCCGGTAGCCCAACCAGAACTGGTCCTGGTCGGCCCGATATCGCCAGATGGACGGCGTGGGATAGTTGCTCTCCGATGCGATGAGGGTCGCGGACAATCAGGGCGTCCTTGCCGATGACCTGGCCTAACGCCTGAACATCGAGTTCCTGAAACGCCTCCCGCCTCTCAGTTTCACGGGCTGGCATCCCGATTAATACGACCAGAGGTGTCGAGCCCTGTTGTGCCACATGGATGCCTGCCGAGGCATTTGTTAGGCCTGGACCACGGGTCACCATCACTAGTCCCGGTTTACCAGTCGCTCGGGCGTGCGCCTCGGCTGCCATTGCTGCGCCTCCCTCTTGCCGGCAGGCGATGAAACGAAAGCCGTGGATGTCGTGGAGAGCATCAAGAAGAGATAGATAGCTTTCCCCTGGAACGCCAAAGGCCGTGAGGTACCCCCAAGATTCTAGTAGGCGTGCGATGACATCCGCCGCTCTCATATTATATGCTGCCTTGCCAGAGCTTCTAGTGCCAGTCTCATTGCCTAAATTTTTTCCAGTCACGGTCTCTATCTCCTCTGGTCGAAACGCCCTCCAATAAGAGCGGTAAATATGTTGATTTTATTGGTAGCGGAGGAGGGACTTGAACCCCCGACACGCGGATTATGATTCCGCTGCTCTAACCTGCTGAGCTACTCCGCCATAAGACAACTATAAACAGTCTCATTAAATCCAACAAGCCTTTTGGTCAAGCTTGAAAAAAAATATTTTATGCGGCAGAAGAAGCACTAAATTTGGAAATTAAATTTGATTTGGTTGAGACGATCCATCCTCCACCCAATACTTTTGATGGCCTATTCTTGTCATAAATTACTGCAGCTTGACCAGGAGACACTCCTTCAGCAGGCTCTTCTGGATTGATTAATAATCCATCCTTAGAAATAGAAATTTTTGCAGGGATGATATTGCCTGTATTTCTTAACCTTACTAAAACAGAATGATCTAAGGGCACGTCTTTACTAATCCAGTTCAAGTCATTCAGAGAAATTTCATCAACCTTTAAAGCTTCCTTAGGCCCAACTATAACTTCATTTTTTAATACGTTAATGTTGATAACATACAACCTTTCTTCTTCTGAACCAGCTCTTCCCCCTATGCCCAGTCCCCTTCTCTGTCCTATCGTATAATCAATAATACCATTGTGCTTTCCAACTACACTTCCATTTAAATGCACTATGTTACCTGGCTCTATTGAACCAGGTCTCAAGCGCCTTACAATTTCTGAATATTTCCCATTTGGCACAAAACAGATGTCTTGACTATCAGGTTTATCTTTAACTTTTAAATTTAATGTTTTGGCAATTTTCCGCGTTTCATGTTTTTTCATTCCACCTAACGGAAACCTTAAAAATTCGAGTTGTTCTTTTGTTGTAGCAAATAAAAAATATGATTGATCTTTTTCAAAGTCCACGCCCCTATGGAGTTCCAACTCATTCTCTCCCATCACTCTTTGGACGTAGTGGCCTGTTGCTAGTGCATCAGCTTTCAAATCTTTGGCCATATTAAATAAATCAGTAAATTTGACTGTTTGATTGCATCGAACACAAGGAATGGGTGTTCTTCCAGCTAAATATTCATCAGCAAATGTATCCATCACTTGTTCCTTAAACTTTGTTTCATAATTTAAAACATAGTGAGGAATACCTAAGTTTGAAGCGACTTGCCTTGCGTCACTAATGTCTGAACCAGCACAGCATGCACCTTTTCTTTGAACAGCTTTCCCATAGTCATATAACTGAAGAGTTATTCCAATCACTTCAAACCCTGCATGCACAAGAATTGCAGCTGTTACAGATGAGTCTACACCACCAGACATTGCAACGACTACCTTAGTTTCTTTTGGGTCACAATTAAAGCCTAATAAATTTACATTGGACATATTGAAGCCTTTTTCTCATTCTTCAGGTAACTTGACTACTAAACCATCTAAATTGTCATCTAATCTTATTTGGCAACCCAATCTAGAAGTAGGCTCTAATCCAAAAGCTAAATCAAGCATATCCTCTTCATCTACATCTGGTTTGCCTGTTCTTTCAAACCATTCAGGGTCAACAATTACGTGACATGTTGCACAAGATAAACTTCCACCACAGGTCCCCTCAATACCTAAATTTGCATCTCTTCCAATTTCCATCAAAGTTGTACCTTCTTCTGCTTCCAACTCATGTTTTTGACCGTCTAATGTGATAAATGTAACTTTAGGCATGTTATAATTCTCTTCTAGTATTTATTTATATGATCTTTTGTACAATTCAATATATGCTTGAGCAAGTTTTTCTAAATCATTTTCAGAATTTTGCCAACCACTACTTATCCTGATAGAATTTTTTGAAGCCCTATCTAAACCCATAGCTTTCAGAACATGGCTTTCCTTAACCTTGCCAGAAGAACATGCAGAGCCAGCTGAAACCGCAAAGCCTTCTAAATCTAATGCAATTACTTGAGCTTCTGAACTCAAGTGAGGCATACACACACATGTAGTATTTGCCAATCTTTCAACACTCTCACCAATTATAATAATTTCAGACAAACTTTTTTTTAATTTTTTTTCAAATTGCCTTTGCTTTTTAGATATATTTCTAAACGCTTTAAGTTCTGATAAAGCTTTTCGAGCAGCAGCCCCAAAGCCCACGATGCCTGGTACATTTTCAGTTCCTGAACGATATCCTCTTTCTTGCCCTCCCCCTCTAATGATTGGATTTAATTTGAGAGGGCTAGATACGACAAGAGCGCCTACTCCCGAAGGTCCTCCGATTTTATGAGAGGAAATTGCCAAACTATCCAAACCTGAATATTTAAAATCAATTTCAATTTTTCCAACCGCTTGAATTGCATCACAGTGAATGTGGACATTGTGATGATTAGCTATCTCAGCAATTTCATTAATAGGTTGTATTACACCTGTTTCGTTATTAGCCCACATTACAGAAAGAATATCAGGTTTTGCCTCTAAAATTTTGCTCTCAACTTGATTTAAGTTAACTTGGCCATTTCCATTTACTTCAAGAAATGTTGGATTATGAGATGACTGGATGATCGCTTCGTGTTCTATTGAACTTATCAGGGGACAATTAGCAGAGTGCATAATCAATGCATTCGCTTCAGTGCCTCCTGAGGTAAAAATTATTTGATCTCTACTGGCATTAACCAGAGTTGCAACCAAATCCCTTGCTTCATCTAAATAAGACTTAGCTTTCCTTCCATAAGAATGTACGGAAGAAGAATTATAGGGCGGCCCCATCACCTCTAACATGCCTATTTTGGCTTCTTCCCTTAATGGGGTAGTTGCGTTATAGTCTAGATATATACTCATATTATTTTTTTGATTTTTTTTTCTCTAAATAATCTATTTTTTTCTTTAGTAAACTTATCTCATTTTCTACGTTTGAAATTGATTTTTCCATTTTATTTACATCTGATTGAGCAGTTCCATAAGCATGAAATTCATTGTTTAATTTTTGTTTTTCAACTTCATGAGCAGGAATACCAACAACAGACACATCATTTGGAATTGATTTTAATACAACTGAATTTGCACCAACTCTGGCGTTCGATCCGATCGTAATTGGTCCCAGGATTTGTGCTCCTGAACCAATTATTACACCTTCCCCTAAAGTTGGATGTCTTTTGATGCCACGCTGTTCATCTGACTTAAAGGCTGGCATAATACCTCCCAATGTTACTCCATGGTAAATTGTTACATTATCTCCAATTTCAGCAGTTTCACCTATTACAATACCCATCGCATGATCCATAAAAAAACCATCCCCTATTTTTGCACCAGGATGAATTTCAATACCTGTCAAAAATCTTGCAAATTGCATAATTAATCTTGAGAGGGATTTAATATTTCTGAGCCACAAAAATCTTGAAATATAATAGAAAACCATAACGTGAATACTTGGGTACAACAGCAAAATCCAAAAACTACTTGAGGATGCCGGATCTCTACGTTTTATCGCTTCAATCATTTTTACTATTCTTGTAAACAAAATTTTCCTTCAAAAAATATGTAAAAGTATGTTAAGAGTACCTTTTATTTAAATATAGTAAATATAGTATTAATTTTTAACCTTACAAGAAAACCAAAATTTTATGCCTGAAGTTATTATTAATGGACCGGAAGGTCGAATAGAAGCAAGATACACCCCATCAAAAAATCTTGAAGCACCTATAGCTCTTATTTTACATCCAGAGCCTAATCAAGGTGGAACTATGAATAACAAGGTAATTTTTAGTTTATATAAAGAGTTTGTTAAGAGAAATTTTTCAACTTTAAGGTTTAACTTTAGAGGAGTGGGTAAAAGCCAGGGTTCATATGACGATGGCGAAGGTGAATTGGCTGACGCTGCAACTGCTATGGACTGGATACAAACTCAAAACCCAAATGCAACACATTGCTGGGTCGCTGGCTTTTCATTTGGTTCCTGGATTGGTATGCAATTAATGATGAGAAGGCCAGAAATAAAAGGTTTTGTTTCTCTTTCTGCGCCTGCTTTAATTAGAGATTTCGCATTTTTAGCACCTTGCCCTTCTTCAGGTTTATTTTTACATGGGGCAGAAGATGAGATTGTTCCGGCCTTCGCATTATCCAGAGTTTTAGAAAAGATATCGATACAGAAAGGCGCTGTTATTAAGGATATATTTATTCAAGGTGCAAATCATTATTTTAGTGATCACAATGATGAAATGGTCAAAGCAATAAATGATTATCTAGATGGACGACTGGACAAGGATGGTAATTTTATCATTAATGATGAAAAGTAATTATGACTATTCTAAAATCTGATTTTATTAAAACTATCTCTGAAAGAGGTTATATTCATCAATGCACTGACCTAGAAACTTTAGATTTACATTGCAATACAAAATTAATTTCAGCATACATTGGATTTGATTGTACCGCTAATAGTTTACATGTTGGATCACTAACCCAGATAATGATGTTAAGACATCTTCAAAATAAAGGACACAAACCAATTGTTCTTATGGGAGGTGGAACAACAAAAATTGGTGACCCCTCTGGTAAGGATGAAGCAAGACCATTACTTTCAAATGATCAAATCAATTCCAACAAAAATAATATAAAAAAGATATTTGAAAAGTATTTAACTTTTGGGGATTCAGAAAGTGATGCAATAATGATTGATAATACTGATTGGCTGGATGATCTGGAACTGATCCCTTTTTTAAGAAATTATGGTCAGCATTTCTCAATAAATAGATTATTAAGTATGGAATCTGTTAAGTTGAGACTTGAAAGAGAACAGCCGCTTTCTTTTCTCGAGTTTAATTATGCTATTCTACAAGCTTATGATTTTCTTGAATTAAACCGTAAACTTGATTGCACTCTTCAAATGGGCGGATCCGACCAATGGGGCAATATTGTTTCAGGAATAGACCTAACTAGAAGAGTGCAGCATAAAGAAGTTTTTGGTCTCACTTCTCCATTAATTACAACTTCTTCTGGATTGAAAATGGGAAAAACTGCACAAGGTGCAGTTTGGTTAAATGAACAAAATTTAAGCGTTTGGAATTTTTGGCAATTCTGGAGAAACACTGAAGATAAAGATGTTGAAAGATTTTTAAAATTATTTACTGAATTACCTTTAAATGAAATTGAAAAGTTAAGAAAACTTGAAGGGGCTGAAATTAATGAAGCTAAAATAATTCTAGCCAACGAAGTTACAAAACTATGCCATGGCAACAATGCTGCTGATAAAGCCTATCATTCAGCCAGAGACACTTTTGAGAAAGGAGAGTTGGGCGAACAACTACCAAAATATAAAATTCAACTATCTGAAGCAAAAACTATTTCACTTGTTGACGCATTGTGTAATTCTCAATTATGCAAAAGTAAAGGGGAAGCAAGAAGACTTATTAATGGTGGGGGGGCCAAGATTGACGGTGTTCCCTGCAAAGATGAAAACCACCAAATTCATGAAAAAGACTTTGGCAAGAGTAGAACTATAAAAGTTTCTTCTGGGAAAAAAAATCATGTGGTGTTGTTAATATAAGCAATTAATTAGTTTTGAGAACTTTCATCATTCAGGATTCTTTTGTCACTTCTAAAAACATTAAAAATATCCCTCAACAAACCTGGTGCAGATGATAAAGGCCTAAATGAAATCATTGGTTTTGAGATTGGCCCGTCTAATCTAAACTCTGTTATCACTATACCAGCTTTATCACCACCAATTAGCAATTCACTTAATAGTGGAACAGTCTCTAACAATTTATTTAACAATGTTGCTGGAGCAATAGTACCATGAACTTGCAAGACATCTTTATTTTTATTAATCCATCCATCTAAAGAAATTGCCATGGCTTCACCAATTGCATAAATTGATTCTATTTTCAATGTATCATTGACCTTTTTTATCTTAGCTACACCCCTTTCAAAATAAATTCCTTTCTCTTCCAATAAATTGAGAAGACCAGTTAAACTTAATGTTGAAATTAAACGAACTAATATAGGCGCATTGACAACATTAAATTTTGAAATATCTATTGTTGCATCATAGTTATTAAAGTTGTTTTCCTCTAAGTTAATATTAATCTCTACATCGCCTCCTTCAACAAACTGTGTAACATCTAAACCACTTAAAATCTTTCCTGCATTTTTGCCAGCAATAACCAAGACTTTGCCTTTACTGTTATCTGAGTTTTTCATATCTAATTTAACGGGAGTCTGATTGATTTTACCACTGCCTTTAAATATAAGCTGTCCATTATTTATTTTGGCATTAACTTTAGTGTTTTCAATTGAAATTTGATCATTAACTTTGATGTCACCCATAACATCAGCATTAAGTTTTTGAGTGGTATTATAATTTCCTACAATGCTTCCATACATTTCTAAATTCCCAGGCAGCAAAAACAAATCACTTTTTAAATCAAAAGATAAATTTAATTCAGAAGAATTTGAATTATTTTCACCAATGTATTTAATTAAATGATTTAAATTAATTTTCTCAGAAGCCATTTCAACCTTAAAATCTGCAGATTTATTTTTTATTAATTCAAAATTACTAATTGAAGTCCCTGGGTAAGAAATATAAGAAAATTCTGCATTGTTGATTTTCCCTTCAATTAGATTGAGTTTTCCAATAAAAGCAATTGAACCAATTTCACCTTGAATTTTAGGTATATTTTTTAATTCGCCTCCATGAAAGTTTAAATTGCAGTGAATCAAACCTCTCACCCCTTTTTCTTTTTCATAGTTTATTAGTGGAAATTTAATATGCGCATCTTCCAATTCAATCATTGCAGTTGAAAATAAATTGTTTAATTCAAGACTGTCTATCTCTACTAATCCTCCTAACTTACCAGTAATATCTTGCTTTGAAAATTCAGAAATTAAGTTTGCTAACTCTTTACTTTTAGGAAATTTGATTAAAGCTTTTGGTTTGTAATTTTCACTTTTTGATATTTCAATTTCACTTTGTATATTATTTACCTTACCAACACTGGTAAATTGAAAAAAATTCTTTTGTGAAAGAACGCTTATTTTTGAATCTGTAATTTTAAGATTGTAAGGCAAAGAATATAAATCAACATTTTCGCTGGAAGCTTGAATTTTCCAATTAAACTCTTTTTTTGGAAATTTCTCTTTAATTGGCCATTTAAAAAATGAGTTAAATGAAATCTTCCCTTCTGCAAGAGTGCCAATTTTATTCTTTGACAACAAGTCAAGGTCTCTCTCATTTAAAAAACCTAAGATCTCTGCGGCTTCAGAATGGCCAAATAATTTCATACTTGCTTTAGCTCCTTTATTAAATACTGGAGCTATATGTAATTCACCTTTATCTAATGTAATGCCAGAAATTGTAAACTCTTGAAAATCCACTCTCATTTCATCTTGATTTATACTAACTTTTGCTTCTGGAACTTTTGCTTTAGGCAAACCTTTATAAAAGCTTATTTCAGAGTTTTTATGCATCCATCCAAGATTAAATCGCTCTACATTAAATGTTTGATTATTATAATTTAAACCTAAAATTAAATTATACTCCTCACCATATCCTCCTTGAACTTTGGTTTTTAACCATTTCCTACTCTTTTCCCCAAAGCCGTCCGGCCAAATATTTGCTAGCCAATTATAGTCAATCCTATCACTCAATAAATTAACTTCAACATTAGCAAGATTGTTGTTTCTTGTTAAATTTACAATTGCCTTTCCTGTAAAGTTTTTATTGTCTATGGTATGTAGATTCAGATTTGATAATACAATTTTATCCTTTATAAAGCTTAAATCAAAATCAGTTTTCACAAAATTAAGTTCCTTTTCCATACCCTTTTTATGAAAGAAAAAATTATTTATTTGGACATGGGCATCCAGCTTTTTCAAGATCATCTCTTTGCCCAGATTCGCAACAAACTGAGTATTTATTTCTTTAGTAAAGTATTTTAAAGAATTATCTTTTGAGAGTATTTTTAATTTTTTTATCTCACCTTTGACTTCTAGATCCTCAATTTGATATTCAAAAGTTTCATTGTCTAAAATAATATTTCCTTTAACATCCAAATCACTAAAATAACCATTGGATAACTCTAATGGTGCAAAATTGCTCAAGATATTTTGTGAGAATACTTGAGTTCCAATTTGGTCAAGTTTAAGATCAAATGAAAGATTAGAGTTGTCTGCTGTCAAGTGACTAAACTGAAAAGAACCTTCTGCAATTGAACTGTCAATATTTGATAATAGCAAATTATTTATTTTCAATTGATCTGATTTAAATTGGTAATATAAATCTAATTTTCCACTTCTAATCGGATCTTCAGAACTAATATGAATAAAATTATTTTTAGTACTTTCTAAGTTTGAAAGATCTAAGTTTCCCTTCAAAAAATTTGGGTTGAATTTTTGATCAAAGTTAAAATCAACATTGCCACTTATTAAAATCTCTTCATTAAAATTTGAATTTATTAAAAGACTTTCTATTTTATTAAATGGAAATTCGTAAAAATTAAAATCTAACCTCAAGTTTTCATTAAATTGAGAAATAGAAAATAGAATTTTTTCTTTAACATTATTGAAAAAAAAATCGCCCGAAATGTTAAAATCTTGAGGTTTGTTTTTTATTGAGAAATTAATATTATTTAATTGTTCAACTTTATCATTCAATCTTAAATTGATTACACTTTCGGATATTATAAACTCACTTTTCAAGAAATTCTGAATAGCGTTATTATTGCTTTTTATTTCTTGTCTATTTAATAAAATTACATCTTTTATAAATTTTGGGAGAACCCATTTTTTAAAATTTGCATTATTTAGATTAGTTGATGTTTCTTGATATATATCTAGGTTAACCTCTTCTAAAAGGACTTTCTCAGTTTTAAATTTTCCCGAAAAAAGTCCAATTAAAGAAAAGTAAGCTTCGGCTTTTTTGATGAAAATGTTTTCATTTTTATATAGAATCTTTACTTTTTCAGCTTTAATTCCTATTAGATTTTTTACATCCCCTAAATTTAATTTAACATCTTCTATTTCAACTGATAAGCCAAGTTCATCATTAGATAAATTATCTTCAATAACTTTAGATAACCCCTCAAGGTTAACTAAAAC
Organism: uncultured SAR116 cluster alpha proteobacterium; assembly: GCA_902532475.1. GTDB lineage: Bacteria > Pseudomonadota > Alphaproteobacteria > Puniceispirillales. The sequence goes on along the minus strand of CACAIE010000009.1, from coordinate 20,424 downwards.
CGATGAAGTTTGCCAAAGCAAAATAAAAACAATAACCATTAATACTGCGGTAGCAGATGCGAATAAATTGGTTATGAAAAACCCTAATTTTTTCATTAAAAAATTTACCTCTAGATTTATTATCCTAGACTTTCAAAGCTTTTATATTAAATAATATAAGAGTTTAATTTTTTTGCTACTAATTTATGGAGACATCTATGGTTAAAGAAGGTGATATTATTGCTGCGTTTTCAATTCCAACCGACAATGGCAATTTTGAACTAAAGACAATAAATAAAAATAAATTTGTAATATTTTTCTTTCCTAGAGCTGATACATCTGGTTGTACAAAGGAAGCCATTGATTTTAGCAAGTTGATTAATGATTTTAATAAATTAAATGCAGTTGTATTAGGGATCTCAAAAGATCCTATTAAAAAGCAAATAAAATTTAAAGAAAAACATAATTTAAAGTGTTTATTAGGATCTGATTTTGAAAACAATATTTGTGAACAATTTTCTGTTTGGGTCAAAAAATCCATGTATGGAAAAAGCTATATGGGCATTCAAAGGAGTACCTTTATAATTAACGAAAAATGCAAAGTGTTGAAAACTTGGGATAAAGTCAAGGTGCCTAACCACGCTTCAGAGGTACTTAAGACATTATCTGAATTGTCTTAATTTTTAAGGCCTATTTTTTTTGTAAGTGCTGCTTCAATAAAAAGGTCTATTTCACCATCCAATACTGACTGTGTATTGCCCTTTTCTACATTCGTCCTTAAATCTTTAACCATGTGGTAGGGGTGCAATACATAAGATCTAATTTGATTGCCCCATCCAATTTCAGTTTTCTCAGAAGAAAGTGCACCTGCCTCCTCTTCTCTTTTTTGAAGTTCTCTCTCGTATAGCCTTGCTTTTAACATATTCATTGCAGATGCTCTATTTCTGTGCTGACTTCTATCACTTTGACATTGAACAGCAATACCTGAAGGCAAGTGTGTTATTCTTACCGCACTATCAGTGGTATTAACATGTTGTCCTCCCGCCCCACTACTTCTATACGTATCTACTCTAAGATCTTTTTCTTCAACTTGTATATCAATTTTATCGTCGACCACTGGATAAACCCAAACAGATGCAAAAGAAGTATGCCTTCTTGATGCGCTATCAAAAGGCGAAATCCTTACCAGCCTATGAATTCCTGACTCAGTTTTTGACCAACCATAAGCATTGTCACCATTGAAACGCATTGTAATTGACTTAATTCCTGCTTCTTCACCATTGGTTTCTTCTAAAATTTCTTTTGTAAAATTTTTGTTTTCTGCCCATCTTTGATACATCCTTGAAAGCATATTTGCCCAATCTTGAGCCTCTGTCCCTCCTGCTCCGGGATGAATTTCAATATAACAATCATTTGCATCCGCTTCTCCTGAAAGGAGAGTTTCGAGTTGTTTTATTTTGCATTCTGCTAAAAGCTCTATTATGTTCTCTTCAGCTTCCTTAACTATAATTTCGTCTTTTTCTTGAAGACCAATTTTCATTAACTCCTCAACGTCAAATATTTCTGATTCCAAGTTTAATATTGAAGTAATATTTTTTTCTAGGTAATTTTTTTCTTTAAATAACTTTTCAGCATTTTCTCTGTCATCCCAAAGATTAGTTGCTTGAGTTTCTTCAATTAATTTTTTTAACCTTTCTTTAGCTTCATCAATATTGGAATGATCCTTTAACAGGGATATTATATGTTTAATTTCAGAAACTTTATTTTCAACTTCAATATTCATAATTTATTATATTTGATTAATAAATACCTAGTTCTAAATCTTGTGACTTTTCTCTTATACTATTATTATTACCTTGCGAACTATAATTTTCTGGAAACTGCCCGGACTTAAATGCTTCTTGAATAACTCCTTCCTTTATTTCATTAGCTCTCATACCATTTTTAACATATATAGGTATTAGCCTAATACCTCTTGGCCTTCTAAAAGGAATGTCTGGTTTATTTTTTGAATATTCCTTAAAAAAATATTCAAATATAGGTACAGCTGCACTTGATCCTGTTTCTCTTTTGCCGAGCGGTTTTGGTTCATCATATCCTATATATACACCAACAACTATATCTGGAGAAAACCCTATAAACCAAGCATTTGTGTTGTCGTTTGTAGTTCCTGTTTTACCAGCTAAATTTATATTTAGCTTTTTTAATTTAATACCTGTTCCTCTATCCACAACTCCCTTAAGAATAGAAGTCATTTGATAGGCACTTGAAGGATCTGTAATTGATTTTCTATTGTCTATTATTTCTGGAGGCAATTGACCGTCCCAACCTGATTTAGATTGGCATGTGGTGCATTTCCTTTTGTCAGACAAAGCTATGGTTTTGCCCCTTCTATCTTGAATTCTATCAATTAGTGTGGGTGTTATTTTTTTTCCCCCATTAACTATCATTGCATATGCATTAACAAGCCTTATTAAAGTTGTTTCTCCAGCGCCAAGAGACATTGACAAAAGGTTTGGCATAGTATCATTAATCCCAAACCTTTTGGCTATTTCTTGAACTCTTTCCATGCCTAATTCTAAAGCTAATCTAGCGGTCATAAGGTTTCTTGATTTTTCAATACCTGTTCTTAATGTTGACGGACCGTAAAACTTATTTGAGTAATTTGAAGGTTTCCATTTTGGAAGACCAGCCCCCTGATTAATTACAATAGGAGCGTCTCTGATTAGTTTTGTTGGCAAATAATTATTTTCCAAAGCTGACAAATATATAAAAGGTTTAAAGGCAGAGCCTGGCTGTCTCCAAGCTTGAGTGGATCTATTAAATTCACTATCAGAAAAAGAATATCCACCTGACATTGCTAGAATTCTTCCTGTATGCGGGTCAAGTACCAATATCGCACCAGAAACAAGGGGTTTTTGAGAAAGCATCCAACTATTTTCATTAATATCCATATCTTGCCCCATCGGCTTAAGAATTGGGATAATATCCCCAATCTTTAAAATTTTGGTTAAATCGCTTGGAGTTTTTCCTAAGTTTTTATTATCAATTTTTTTTCTAGCCCATAATGAATTTTGAAGAGGTATATACCCTTTATGACCATTACTAATTATGATTTCTGCTTTTTTCTTTGAAACATTATTAACAATTGCTATTAGATAACCTTTGGGCATTAGTTTTAAAGTTCTATTAAATGCTTCTTCAATAGTTTCATTATTATTAATTTTTGATAAAGGTCCTCTCCAACCCTGTCTTCGATCCAAACTTTCAATTCCATTTTTCAAACTACTGTCAGAAAGTTCCTGTATCTTAGGATCTATAGTAGTTTGTATCGACAGACCTCCAGAATATAAAGCTTTTTCTCCATAACTTTTCATTAATTGCCTTCTTATTTCTTCAACAGGATACGGAGCGTATGCTGCGTCAAATCCAGAAGAATATGAAACTTTTAAATCTTCTAAAGACGCTTTTTTGAATTCATCTTCAGTTATGATTCCATTTTCAAACATTTGAGATAAAACCCAATTTCTCCTAATAATTGCTTGTTTCTTTTTTCTAGTTGGATGGTAATTATTTGGACCCTTTGGAAGTGCAGCTAAGTAAGCCACTTCTGGTAAAGTTAATTCAGAAAGAGATTTGTTAAAATAGTTGAGCGATGCAGCAGCAATACCATAACTGTTAAAACCAAGATAAATTTCATTCAAATATAGCTCAAGTATATGGTCTTTAGAAAAAGTTCTTTCGATCCTTAACGATAGAATGGCCTCTTTAAGTTTCCTCTCAAAACTATAATCAGACGATAATAAAAAGTTTTTAGCTATTTGTTGAGTTATAGTTGATGCGCCAATTGCCCTTTTGCCAGATTTAAAGTTTTTAGCATTAGTAAATGAAGCCCTCACAATAGCTTTAAAATCGAGGCCAATATGATTATAAAAGTCTTTGTCCTCTGAAGAGAGAAATGCTTCAATTATAAGAGACGGAATGGATTGTATCGGAACAAAAACTCTTTTTTCCTTTGCAAACTCAGCTAATAGAGCTCCATTACTTGCATAAACTCTACTTACTACAGGCGGTTCATATTTAGAGAGTTGATTATAGTCGGGGAGATTTTGGCCATAAACCCAAAAAGTCCACGCAACCAAAACAATACCTAATAAGCTTAAAAAAAATATTAGCCCAATTAAAATAGACAACATATTAAAAAATAATTTCATAGTATTTCTACTTAAAAGTTAATAGTGGCAATCTTAAGACAAATATTTAAACTTTAATTCTTGTAAATGTTTTTATATTTAGAAACTGCCATCGAGATTCTGTCCATTAAATTTGATATAAAAATTGGATTATTTAAGTTTTTTTCATCTATTTTATTAGACAAAAAACCCATTTCAATTAAAACTGAAGGAATGACTGGAGATTTCAAAACAGCAAAGTTTTTTTCTTTCCAGCCTCTTGAATTTGTTGGCAAACTTTTAAGCTCTTCCAGTATCAGGTTCTTAAGTTTTATAGAATAATTTCTTTTTCTTCTCTGGTACATTTTATAGAGGACATTTTGAGTTTCTTGAATTTGTTCATCAAGTATAACATTCCCCAAAACATTTTGATTGTTATTATTTTTTTGAAAATTAGCTGTTTCTATATCTGGATCTTTATTTAAGCTAAAAATTGAATACCCACTAACTTTTTTTGATTTTGCTGAATCTGAGTGGAGAGATATAAAAATATCCGCTTTTAATTGATTGGCAATTTTATACCTATCAACAAGACTTACAAAATTATCTTCGGTTCTCGTTAATACTGCTTTTACACCAATTATTTTATTTAACTTCTCTTGAAGTACTTTTGAGGCATAAAGATTAATATCTTTTTCTAGAGTTTTTGAAAAGCCAATTGCCCCTGGGTCCTTCCCTCCATGGCCCGGATCAATTACGACCAAAAAAGTAACTGGTTTTGATAAAGGAGTTAATATGGAAAGATTTTCTTCATTTACATCATTTTTATTTTTAGAAATTAAGCTTTTTTGTTTTTGTCCTTCAAATAAAACGACCTCTTTTTTTTTTATTTCTGGTTTTTCTCTTAAAACTACATTTAATTGTTCTTTTGAAAAATCATTGAATGATTTTTGTGTGACAATAAAATCTGTTTCACTACTATAATAAATATCAATAACCAGTCTTTCCCCTCCATTTGCTCCAGAAAGCCAAAAGATTTTGTCTAAACTGAACGGTTTTTCTATTTTCAAAGTTAAGTTTGTTTTACCAAATTCATCATTTCTAAAGGTATATGATATAGGTATATTTGATTGAAAATTACCAATTCTAGGTGAAGAGCCTACTCTCCATAAAGATTCAGGAATTGTAATGATAGCTCTATAAGGGTTATCTTTTAATTTTACAATTGCCTCAACTTTCTTTGAGGTTTCTAACACTACCCTGTAAAAGTTATCATGTTTCCCAGCTCTAATATTTCTTATTTCATTTAATGATTGAGCAAATAGAGTATTTAATTGAAAAATTATACATGAGAAAATAAGTAAACTAAAAGTAGCGCTATAATAATTCTTTAGACCCATTTTCATTTATCTTTTAAAAATTCTCAAGTGCATTTCGATTTATAATCAATACAATAAAATTTATTAATAATGATAATTTATGTTTTAATATTATCATTTATAATGTAAATCTCTAATAATCAATATTTCAAATAGAATGCTCTTAAGGGTTTGTGGTGGACTTTATAACATGTCTAATATTATAGAAGAGAATTTTCAATGCAGCTGTGCAAGCGCTTATTTAAACCCTGAAAGCAATCTGTTTTTTTTATCAAAGTTAACAAGAAAAAAAAGAATTTTACCTTATTTATCTTATAAATTTTTAAAAAATATTATGATAAATATAGGTTTGGAGTATATTTATGGCAAAAAAACTATTAATAGACGCAAAACAACCCGAAGAAACGAGAGTTGTTTTACTAAATGGCAACCGAATTGAAGATTTCGATCAGGAAACTACCACAAAACTTCAAAATAAAGGCAATATTTATTTAGCTCGAGTAACTAGAGTTGAGCCTTCACTTCAAGCCGCTTTTATAGAGTATGGTGGCAATAGGCATGGTTTTCTAGCGTTTAGTGAAATACACCCTGACTACTATAGAATTCCTATCGAAGACAGAAAAGCTCTCACAGAGGAAATGTTAAAAGCCGAAAAGCAAAACTCTGAAGAAATTTTACCTGATGAGCTGATTTCTTCTGAAAAAAATAATTCTGGGGAAAAGGATAAAATAGAAACTGAAAATCAGAAACAAGACTCAATCGTTGAGAATATAGAAATTAATAATGGAAATGAAGAACCTGAAACTATTGGTGGAAACGATGAACCTGCTTTATTTAACCAAACTAAAGCTTACAAAAGATATAAGATACAAGAAGTAATATCCAAAAGACAAATACTTTTAGTGCAAGTTTCTAAAGAAGAAAGAGGCAATAAGGGCGCTGCGTTAACTACTTATATATCTTTAGCAGGTAGATACTGCGTATTAATGCCTAACACAATCAGAGGTGGTGGGGTAAGTAGAAAAATAAGTAAGATTGAAGATAGGAAGCGTTTAAAATCTATAATAGAAAGCATGGAGATGCCTGAAGGCATGGCAGTTATTATCAGAACAGCAGGATCTGATAGAACAAGAGCTGAGCTTAAAAAAGATTTTGTTTACTTACAAAGCTTATGGAACATCATTCGTGAAAAAACTTTAAAATCAACAGCTCCAATTTTAATAAATGAAGAAGGAAACCTCATAAAACGAACCATACGAGACTTATACAATAAAGATGTTAACGAGATATTGGTGTCTGGGAGTGAGGGATTTAATACAGCAAAAGAATACATTAAATTAATGATACCTAACCATACAAAAAGAGTAAAAATTTTTAAAGATGCTAAAAATTCTCTTTTCCAGAAATTTAACGTTGAAAAACAACTTGATGCTATGCATTTACCTTCAGTTAAACTGAAGTCTGGCGGTTATCTAGTTATTAATCAAACTGAAGCGTTGGTTGCAATCGATGTCAATTCTGGAAAGGCTACCAAAGAAAGAAACATAGAAGAAACAGCTCTAAACACTAATTTAGAGGCTGCTGAAGAGGTTGCAAGACAACTTAAGTTAAGAGATTTATCAGGCCTGATTGTAATTGATTTTATAGATATGGATGGTTATAAAAATCAGACCGCTGTCGAGAAAAAACTCAAAGAGTCAATGAGCCTAGACAGAGCTAGAATACAAATAGGAAGAATAAGTCACTTTGGCTTACTCGAACTTTCAAGGCAGCGCCTAAGACCAAGTGTATCAGAAAATTATTTTAGCAATTGTTCAGTTTGTGGAGGGACTGGTGTAATTAGATCTGTGGAATCTTCAGTAATACGCGTGCTGAGAAAAATAGAGGAGGCTAAAATAAAAAATCAATCTATAAGCGTTTTTGTTCCAACAAAAATTGGCATGTATATTCTTAATCAAAAAAGACTGTCTATCCAAGAAATAGAGAAAAAATTAAATTTAAACATTATTTTTGAATTTGATGATACGGATTTAGATTTAGATTGCAGAATAGAAAAGAAGGGCAACCTAAAGCCTATAGAAAAATTAAAGTCTAGTAATGAAAACATTGAAGTTGAAGAAATTGCAGAAAAACAAGAACAAACCAAAGGAAAAAGAACTAAACGTAGTCCGTGGAAGAAAAATAAAGTAGATGCTTTCAATAGAGATGTGAAAGATACTGATCCTAAAAATAAAGAATATACGAATAATAAATCATCCATCAGGCCAACTAAGAATGAAAAAGATAATTCTTTAGTCAAAAATGACTCTAAAACAAACCCTGCTCCAAACAAAAAGGCATCTAAAAACTCGCAAAATAAATCAACTCAAGAATCAAAAATCAAAGCAAAAAGGTCTTCAAGAAAAATAAATCAAAAGAATTCTTTAGATCTTGATAAAAAAACAAAAACTAATAAATCGATGAATCAAGAAACTATAGAGCAGAAAACGAAAAAAACTGATGATGCGAAAAAAGGCCTTGGTGAAAACAAGCTGTCTAATAATGAAAAAATTAAAGCTTCTATACGTCCTTCTAAATCTTCTGAACCGTTAGATGTAGTCGATGTTGATAGCTCAACTCAAACTAAAAGGGGTGGCTGGTGGTCTCAAACAAAATCTTGAAGTTTGCAAAAATAAACAAAGTGTTATTTTTTAAAAGAAATTTATTATTTTTGACTTTAAGCTTATTCATTTTATTCCTAAGCCCTGGTGCCTTTCCTCAAAACAGTTTCAATGACAGCCAAATCAAAGATTTTGAAAAAATTATAGAGAATTGGATAGAAAAAAATCCAAAAAAAGTTAAACAAGTTTTAGAGAAACTTAAGGCCCAAGAAGAAAAAGACCATATTAATAAAACTTTTAAAATGTTGTCCAATCATTCCATGGACCCAGTTATGGGCAATCCCAAAGGTGATGTTATTATATATGAATTTTTTGATTATAATTGTGGATATTGTAAGTCAGTTTTTAATACTGTTATCAAAACACTTGATAGGGATAAAAATACCAAACTGGTTTTAAAAGAATTACCTATTTTATCACAGACATCTATTAATGCGTCATTTTTTGCTTTGGCGGCTAAAAAGCAAAACTTGTACTCAGAATTTCACACTAAAATAATGCAGTTTCGGGGCCGTTTGACTGATGAAAAATTGTTGGAAATAGCAAAGCAAGTTGGTTTAAATATTGAAAAATTAAAAAAAGACATTCAAAGTGATGAAATTAAGTTAACAATTGAGAAAAATAAAATTTTAGCAGAAAGATTAAAGATTACTGGTACCCCCTCTTTTGTAATTGGAAACATAATAATACCCGGTGCTATAAATGAAGAACAACTACTTAAATATATTGAAAAAGTTAGAAATGAAAATTCTTAATTTTATTAGAATGAATGTGAAATGTCTTTGAAAAAAATTTTAGTTATTTCGGGCCCAAATCTAAATCTCTTGGGGAAAAGAGAACCAGAAATTTATGGGGAATTGTCTCTTGAAAAAATCCATTTAAATATGCAAAAATTGATTGATAAAACAAAATATCAACTTGTATGCAAACAATCTAATTCAGAATCTGAAATAATCGATTGGATTCAAGATTCGCATAACAGATACAACGCAATCATAATTAACGCTGGCGGTTACACTCATAGCTCTATTTCTATTCGAGATGCCCTTAAACATTATGAGGGATTTAAGATTGAAATTCATATGTCCAATATTCATGCAAGAGAAGATTTTAGAAAAATATCACTATTATCAGCTGTAAGTAGTGGAATAATTGCTGGGTTTGGTGAAAAATCTTATTATCTAGCTCTAAAAGCAATTGAGTTAAATTTAAATGAGGGGTGAAATTGATGGCTAAAGATAATAATAGAAAAACTTTTTCCTTACCTAATGTAAAAGAATTAGAACCATATTGTGACTTAATGAAAAAAAGAGAAATTTCTGAAATAGAGATTGAAACCGACCAAATAAGAGTTCGTCTAGTCACTGGCGATCTAAATAATGGCCCTCAAAAACAAGTTCTTGATTCAGAAAATCATAATAAAATCACTTCAGTCAAAACTGATGCACATGAACAAAATTCGTCTAAAAGTAATATTGATTTTTCTGATACTGTAAATTCTCCTATGGTGGGAACTGCATATTTGTCAGCAGAACCAAAAGCAAAACCATTTATTAAAATAGGTGACAAGGTTTCTAAAGGTCAAACCCTACTAATAATAGAAGCAATGAAAGTTATGAACAACATTTCATCCCCAAAAGATGGCGTGATTCAAGATATTTTTATTGAAGATGCTCAACCAGTTGAATATGACCAACCTTTAGTATTAATCAAATGAAAAATGATACTAGTATTTTTAAAAAAATACTTATTGCAAACAGAGGGGATGTTGCTTTAAGAGTTTTAAGGGCTTCAAGAGATCTAGGTATACCAACTGTTTCAGTTCATTCAACCGCAGACAGTGATGCAATGCATGTTAAGTTGGCTGACGAAAGTGTTTGTATTGGACCACCAAAGTCTTCTGAGAGCTACTTGAATATCCAAGCTTTAATTTCAGCTGCTTTAGTAACTGGCGCTGATGCTATACATCCTGGTGTTGGGTTTTTATCAGAAAATGCAGATTTTGCAGAAATCGTCAATGCTCACAACATCACCTTTATTGGTCCGTCACCTGAGCATATAAGAACTATGGGAGATAAAGTTGCAGCAAAGCAAGCTGCAAAAAATGCGGGTTTACCACTAGTTCCTGGTTCTAATGGTGAAGTTAAAAATTTGACCGACGCTGAAAAGGAAGCTGACCAAATTGGATATCCAGTAATAATTAAAGCAGCTTCCGGTGGAGGTGGCAGAGGAATGAAGGTTGCCGTTACAAAAAAAGATCTGTCAGAATCCTTTAGTTCAGCAAGAAGTGAAGCAAAAGCAGCTTTTGGTGATGATACGGTATATTTAGAAAAATACTTAACGAATCCAAGGCATATAGAGGTTCAAGTTTTTGCTGACGCTCACGGAAATGTTGTTCATTTAGGCGAAAGAGAATGCTCAATACAGAGAAGACACCAAAAAATCTTTGAAGAATGCCCTTCACCCATCTTATCTTCCGAGCAAAGAAAAAGAATTGGGGAACTGTCTTCTCAAGCAACAAAGAAACTTGGCTACTTAGGCTTGGGAACAATTGAGTACTTATATGAAAATGATGAATTTTTCTTCATCGAAATGAATACCCGCCTTCAGGTTGAACACCCAATTACAGAAATGGTTACTGGTTTAGATTTAGTTTGTGAACAAATAAAAATTGCGAGTGGATCTAAATTAAATTTTAAGCAAGAAGAAATAGTTTTTAAGGGTCATGCGATAGAGTGTAGAATAAACGCAGAAAACTCATCTACTTTTCTGCCATCTCCAGGAAAAATTGATACATTTCATCCTCCTGGAGGACCAGGTGTCCGCATTGATGCAATAGTGTATCAGGGCTATAAAGTTTCTCCATTTTATGATAGTTTAATCTCTAAACTTATAGTTTATGGGAAAGATAGAGAGACCTGCCTTTTGAGAACTCAAAGAGCTCTGGAAGAATTTATTATTGAGCCGATAGATACTTCTATTGAATTACATAAAAAGCTAGTTTGCAACAAAGATATCAAGAGTGGAAACTATTCTATAAAATGGTTGGAAGAAACTTTTCTACATAATGCCTAAAAAGACATAGATCTTTAATGTGAAAAAAGATACTGATTTAGTTATTGATTGTTATTGTAACGGAATTTTCCCTATGTCTTATGGAAGAGATGTGGATGAGATCTATTTTGTAAACCCAAACAAAAGAGGAATTATTCCATTCAACAAAGTTCACATTTCTAGAAGTTTAAAAAGATCTATAAATAAACAAGATTTTATCATAACAAATGACAAAGCCTTTACTAAAGTAATTAACTCATGTGCAAGCCAAGAATTTGGAAGAAAAGAAACATGGATTAACAAAACAATAATTGACTTATTCAATAAACTACATTTTATGGGAAAGGCTCACTCTATAGAAATTTGGAAAAATCAATCTCTAGTTGGTGGAATTTATGGACTTTCTTTAGGGAGCGTTTTTTTTGCAGAGTCTATGTTTTCAGCAATGCAAAATGCATCTAAAATTGCTTTAATTTATTTGTTAGCAAAACTAAAACATGAACAATTTAAATTATTTGACATTCAATATATAACTCCTCACCTTTCCTCAATGGGTGGCATAGAGATCAGCAAGAAAGAATATATGGACTCTCTTAGATGTGGATTAAAAATCGAAAACAAGTTTCCTAATATTGATTCATCTCAAAAGACTGATTGGTTGATTATATCAAATTACTTGCAAGAAATGAGAGATATATCATAAACTGGATGCTCTAAAGCACTCAGTGCTGGGCTTGAAGAAAACATCCAACCACTAAATATAAGTCCAGTATCATCATCATTAAGGTTCATTTTATCATAGATTTCAATGTATGCAGCTGAATCTGGCAAATAATCTGGGGGCCTATTTTGGCAACTTTTTAATTTAATTATAAGAGTTCCTAAATCTTGCTCTTCGTTAACATTAATATCCAATTTTTTGATTCTCGCAGTGATTTTATCCAAAGCTTTAAACTGAGCTGTATTTAATTTTATCCACGAAGCATGAGCAGAAAAGAAAAAACCAAAAAAAAATATATAAATAGCAAAATACTTAAATTTTAATATCACTGTTTGAAACTACTGAGTTGCAGAAAATACAGCTTGACCTAGTAAATCTGTCAAACTAACTGGGTCACGAGTATTATATATAGTATCATTTTCATTTAACATATTGTCAGAAACTCCTGGGATGATTTCAACATACTGCCCGCCAAGCAAAGACGAAGAAGAAATTCTCGCAAGTGAATCTTCGGGTACCACAATATTCTTATCTAAATTCAATCTAATAACTGCTAAATATGTTTCACTGTTCAGATAATTGGAAGAAACTTCACCTACTTTTATTCCTGCTATCATTACATCATCTCCAACTTTAAGGCCGCCAACATTTCCAAATTCAGCATTAAAAATATTGCCCTTTTGCTGATAGCCAGTAATAGAAATTGAAAAAATCACAAATGCACCCGCAAATACGAGTACTAAACTACCTACAATTATCTCTAACAAGTTATCTTTCATTTTACTTACTATTTAATTCTTTAGGGTTCCATGCCTTGTAGTCGCAATTTTCTTTCTTATTATCAACCTCAATATTTAAGCTCTTCGGTTGGTAGGCGTATTGGGTTCCTGTTAAATTTGGTAAATGTTTTTTTTGCCATTTAAAATTATGGTTTTGATTGCTTGGAAATTCGTCTGAGTAATAGTGTAGCCATCCGTGGTATTTAGAGGGTATCTTAGAGGCTTCATCAATCCCTTTGTACTTGACCATCCTTTTTAATGTATTTTTATGTTTGTTCCTTCGTTCATAATACTGATTTCCAAATTCATCTTGGCCAACATAATTGTAAAAAAACAATAGATTTAACTTTGTTACTAAATTCATATAATTAACTCGTACCCAATAATTAATTTATGTTATTATTTTAACCTGTTTCTCATTAATAATAATTTTATGATTGGTAAACAACTGATTTTTAATTGTCTGAATAAAAAAACTGGAATATTTTTTTATTTTTTATTAAAAAAACAAAAAAAAACTTGCAACGAACACTACATATTAGGTAGCTTAGTATATCCATCTACAAGATGTAGTGTTTATTCGAATGTTATGTTTATTTCGATTCATACGTGACTCTTGATAGCTGGATAAAGGAATTCACAATATTGAACTATTTGTCAGATTAAAAATTGATGGCTTGAAAGGATAAATTATGAAATTTGAAAGACATTTTACCACAGGAAAAGGAGATATATATTCTGACATTGTATTTCAATATTCAACAAGTGAAATAAGAAATATGAATGGTAGTATCGTTTTTAAAGCAGAAAATGTTGAAACACCAAATTTTTGGTCACAGGTCGCTACTGATATTCTTGCTCAAAAATATTTTAGAAAAGCAGGGATAGCAACAAAATTAAAAAAAGTTGAAGAAACGGGCGTTCCTTCCTGGCTTTGGAAATCAATGCCTGATGAAAAAGCCCTTAAGAAACTACCTGTTCAAAAAAGATTTATTGGCGAAACGTCTTGCAAGCAAGTTTTTGACAGGTTAGCTGGCACCTGGACATATTGGGGTTGGAAGGGGAATTACTTCTCATCAGAAAGAGATGCTAAAATATATTATGATGAAACACGTTTCATGTTAGCTCATCAAATGGCTGCACCAAATTCTCCTCAATGGTTTAATACAGGTTTAAATTGGGCCTATGGAATTGATGGGCCCAGCCAAGGTCATTTTTATGTAGATCCACTTACAAATAAGTTAACAGCTTCAAAATCTGCTTATGAACATCCACAACCACATGCATGTTTCATTCAATCGATTAATGATGATTTAGTTAATGACGGCGGAATTATGGATCTCTGGGTTAGAGAAGCAAGACTATTCAAATACGGCTCAGGTACCGGATCAAACTTCTCTCAGTTGAGAGGGTCGGGTGAAAATCTTTCAGGGGGTGGAAAATCATCTGGCTTGATGAGTTTTTTAAAAATTGGCGATCGTTCAGCAGGTGCAATTAAATCTGGAGGGACAACAAGGCGAGCAGCAAAAATGGTGACTGTAGATATAGATCACCCAGATATTGAAGAATATATAGAATGGAAAGTAGTAGAAGAAGAAAAAGTTGCTGCGCTTGTAACCGGATCAAAAATTATTGAAAAACATATGCAATCAATCCTAGCTTCAGCAAACAATAGCAATTACTCTAAAGAAGGCCAAACTGACCCAAAAATCAATAAAGAATTAAAAAATTCTATTTTAGAAGCAAAGAGATCCATGGTTCCTCAGAATTATATTGATAAAATTCTGCAATTATCAAAACAAGGTTATACATCAATTAAGTTTAAAACATATGATACAGACTGGGATTCAGAGGCCTATAACACTGTTTCAGGACAAAATTCTAATAATTCAATAAGGGTAACAAATGATTTTCTCAATAGCGTTGAAACTGATGGAGATTGGGATTTAATTAAAAGAAACGATAAAAGTATATTCAAAACTATTAAATCTAATGAACTTTGGGATAAAATAGGTAATGCTGCATGGTCTTGTGCTGACCCAGGATTACAATATGATACTACAATAAACGAATGGCATACCTGTCCTCAAGGTGGAAAGATAAATGCATCAAACCCTTGTTCAGAATATATGTTTTTAGATGATACTGCTTGTAATTTAGCATCTTTAAATCTAATGCAATTCAAAAATAAGGACAACTCTTTTGACGCCTCTTCATTTGAACATGCTGTTAGATTATGGACACTTACATTAGAAATATCCGTTTTGATGGCTCAATTCCCATCAAAAGAAATTGCTCAAAATTCATTTGACTATCGAACACTAGGATTAGGGTTTGCAAATATTGGCGGTTATCTAATGGCATCAGGAATACCTTATGATAGTACTGAGGGTCGTTCATTATGTGCGGCAATCACGGCACTTATGTCAGGCGTTTCATACTCAACATCCGCACTAATAGCAAAAGAGCTAGGTAGCTTTCCAAAGTACAAAAAGAATTCAGCTGACATGATGAGAGTGATAAAAAATCATCGTAACGCAGCGCATGGAAAAAAAATTGGCTATGATAAGTTAAGCATTCTTCCTGTTCCTTTGGTAGCTAATGAATGCCCAGATAGAAACCTTTTAAATTTGGCTAGACTAGCATGGGACAATGCATTTAAATTAGGTGCACAACATGGATTTAGAAATGCTCAAACAACCGTTATAGCTCCAACTGGAACTATAGGACTAATAATGGACTGTGATACAACAGGAATTGAACCTGACTTTGCACTAGTGAAGTTCAAAAAACTTGCGGGTGGTGGCTATTTTAAAATTATTAATAGAATTGTTCCTACTGCTTTAAACGCTCTTGGCTATAGTGAAGATCAAATATCAAAAATTGAAAACTACGCAGTTGGGCATGGGAATATAACAAACTGTCCAACAATTAACGAAAAAACTCTTCGTTCAAAAGGTTTTGGAGACGAACAATTTAAAATTCTAGAAAATTCACTGAACTCAGCTTTTGACATGAAATTTGTATTTAATAGGTATACATTTGGAGATGAGTTTTGCAAAAGTATCCTTAATTTTACTGATAAACAACTCAATGATATCAGTTTTGATATGCTAAAAGCTTTAGGCTATTCAAATGAGGAAATAGAAATTGCCAATACGCATGTGTGTGGTGCAATGACATTAGAAGGTGCTCCCGAGCTTAAGGAAAAGCATCTACCAGTTTTTGATTGTGCAAACATATGTGGAAGAATTGGGAAACGTTTTTTGTCAGTTGACAGCCACATTGAAATGATGGCTGCGTCTCAACCATTTATTTCAGGTGCAATCTCAAAAACTATAAACATGCCAAGTACAGCATCAGTGGAAGATTGTAAGGAGGCGTATATGCACTCATGGAAACTTGGAATAAAAGCAAATGCACTGTATAGAGATGGGTCTAAATTATCACAACCTCTTTCTTCTTCAATTTCTGACATTGAAGAAGATGAAGTAGCTATGGAGTCAGTAAAACCTATCACTGAAAGAGTGATTGAAAGAGTAATCAGGGAAGTTAGAAGATCGAGACTTCCTGATAGAAGGAAAGGATACACGCAAAAAGCAACTGTAGGTGGACATAAAGTTTATCTGAGAACTGGTGAATATGAAAATGGCAAAATTGGCGAAATATTCATAGACATGCATAAAGAAGGCGCAGCTTTTAGATCTTTAATGAATAATTTTGCAATTGCTGTATCTATGGGCTTGCAATATGGCGTGCCCCTTGATGAATTCGTTGAGGCCTTTACGTTTACAAGATTTGAGCCCCAAGGACTAGTAACAGGAAATGATACTATTAAAATGGCTACTTCTATACTTGATTATATTTTCAGAGAATTAGCAATTTCTTATTTGGACAGACATGATTTGGGTCATGTAAACAGCGAAGAAATTAGCGAAGAAATTTCTGATAAAGTTGACACGCAATCACAACTGATCAATAACTCAAAAAAACTTAGTAGAGGGTACGTTAGGCAGGAGTTGGAGCTTACTGTACTTCAAGGAGGACAAGCAAAAGTAAAAGCGTTTGCTGGTAATAACGTTCAGAGCTCAGATATAGCGTTTGAAAATAATGCTGATTTTTCAACGAATACTATTGATAATAAACAAACAGCCATTCAGAAAGCTAAAATTCAAGGTTATGAAGGAGAAGCTTGTGGCGAATGTGGTAATTTCACTTTAGTAAGGAATGGTACTTGTATGAAATGCAATACATGTGGCTCAACAAGTGGTTGCTCATAATTAAAGGATTTAAGAATGTCTATTATTAAAAATAAACTTGAAAGTTTAAATATTATACTCCCCCCAGCACCAGCACCAGCTGCTAATTATGTACCGACAGTAAAAAGTGGAAACTTAATATTTGTTTCAGGTCAAATACCAATTATAGATGGAAAAATGATAGTAGGGAAAGTTGGATACAGCATAGAGATTGAAGAGGCTACTGCTGCTGCTAGAGCATGTGGCCTTGCGATTATAGCTCAGCTTAATGAAGCCACTAATTTTAATTTAGACAAAATATCAAGAATTGTTAAATTAGGTGGCTTTGTAAATTGTATCGATACATTCACTCAACAACCGGAAATAATAAATGGCACTTCAAATTTAATGGTAGAAGTTTTTGGAGAAGCTGGCAAACATTCTCGTTTTGCTGTTGGAACAAACTCTCTGCCTCGTGGAGTAGTGGTTGAGGTTGAAGCTATTGCTGAAATAAAATAAAATTGAAAATTTAATAATAAGCTAATACCTCTTAAATGGAGCCTTACAAAATTAATTTTAATGATAGAAACTAATAAGGATAGATTAGGATATTATACTTCAATTATCGATAGTGTTCATCAAGTAGATAGAAGTTCATGGAATGAATGTGCACATTTTACTAACAGCAGGGGAAAAAAAAATTTTGGTAATCCCTTTTTATCTCATGAGTTCTTTTGTTGCTTAGAAGACAGCGGGGCAGTTTCACAAAAAACTGGATGGATTTCACAGCATATTTTATTACATAAATCTGATAAATCTATTATTGGTATCTTCCCAAATTTTTTAAAAACCCATAGCTGGGGAGAATATATATTTGACCACATTTTTGCTCAAGCATGGGAAAATGCAGGTGGAAAATATTATCCAAAGTTACTGTCAGGTGTCCCTTTTACTCCTGTTTCAGGAGAAAGATTTTTAATTAAAAATGGTATTAATATAAAAAAAGCAATCAGCTTAATGTTATCAACGCTAAAGGATCTTGCAAAAGCTTTTAAAGTATCATCTGCTCATATAAATTTTGTTTGCAAAAAGCAGTGTGAGACAATGCCCGATGACTCTGAATGGCTCAAAAGATATAGTATACAATTTCACTGGGAAAATAAAAACTATGAAGATTTCAATCATTTTCTGTTGGATCTAACTTCGTCTAAAAGAAAAATTATAAGGCGTGAAAGGAGAGAAATTGAGAATAGTTCGATAATTATGGATATAGTTAAAGCTGAAGACATAAAAGATTTTCACGCAGATATTTTTTATCAATTTTACCTATCAACAATAGAAAAAAAATGGGGTGGTGCTTATTTAAATAAAAAGTTTTGGCACCTCCTAATAGAGAATCTAAAAAATAGGATAGTTTTCATCTTTGCAAAAGAACGCAATAAAAATATTGCTGGAGCAATAAATTTGATAGATAATAATACAATTTATGGAAGAAATTGGGGCGCTATTAAAGAAATTAAATTTTTACACTTCGAAACTTGTTACTACCAGGCAATAGATTTTGCTATTAAATATGGGTTAAAAACCGTAGAAGCTGGGGCTCAGGGGATGCATAAAATTCAGCGAGGATATCTCCCAAAAGAAACTTTTTCCAAACACTATTTTTTAAATAAGGATTTTAGAAGAGTTGCTTCAAATTATTTAGAATCTGAAAAAAAACAAATAAAACATGAAATTCGGATATTAGAACAAAAATCTCCTTTCAGAAAACAATTAAATATTTCTTGAATATTCCTAGCTAAGGACAGTTTTTCTTTTTAAATTCACTTTAGAATTTTTATTCTTTTTTAATAAATTAGCATCTAAGTTTTTACTTTGGTTTTGTATTGTAAGTTTATTATCTTTTAAAGAGATAAAAACATCTCCTCCCGACACTAAGTCTCCAAACAATATCATATCTGCAAGTGGTTTTTTTATATATTCCTGGACTACTCTTGCTAATGGTCTTGCACCATATGTTGGTTCATACCCTTTTCTAGATAACCATTTACGTGCTTCTTCGCTTAAAATAATAGAAACACCTTTTTCTTCTAATTGAGCTTCAAGTTGCATAATAAATTTGTCCACAACGAACATCATAGTTTCTGATGAAAGTGGTGAAAAAGGTATCATGGCATCTAATCTATTTCTAAATTCTGGGCTAAATATTTTTTCTACTGCTTCTGTATCTGCTCCTTCTCTTCCTTGCTTAGCAAAACCTATTGCACTCTTTGATAATTCCATCGCCCCTGCATTACTAGTCATAATTAAAATGCTACTCTTAAAATCAACTATTTTACCATTATTGTCAGTTAACTTTCCATGATCCATTATTTGAAGTAAAATGTTAAATAAATCGGGGTGAGCTTTTTCTATTTCATCTAATAAAATTACTGTATGAGGATTTTGATCTACTGCCTCTGAAAGCAATCCACCCTGATCATATCCAACATAACCTGGAGGTGCTCCAATTAACCTGCTTACAGAATGGCGTTCCATATATTCTGACATATCAAAGCGTGTTAATTTAACCCCCAAAGCAAGAGCAAGTTGACGTGCAACTTCGGTTTTCCCAACGCCAGTAGGTCCAGTAAAAAGGTAATTTCCTATAGGTTTTTCTGGTTCTCTGAGTCCTGCTCTTGATAATTTAATAGCTGAAGAGAGAGACTCTATTGCTTGATCCTGTCCAAACACTAATCTTTTTAAATCATTTTCAATGTTAAAAAGTAAACTTTTATCATCGCTATTAATGCTTCTACTCGGGACTCTTGCCATTTTGGAAACTGCTTCTTCAACTTCTTTTACTCCGATAACCTTTTTTCTTTTTGATTTTGGAATTAAATTTTGAGCTGCTGCAGTTTCATCGATAACATCAATAGCTTTGTCAGGTAGTTTTCTATCATTAATATATTTTTGTGAAAGTTCAGCAGCAGCTTTCAAAGAGGAGCTAGAATACTTTATATTATGATGGCTTTCATATACAGGTTTTAAACCATTTAATATCTTTATTGTATCTGCTAAATTTGGTTCTTCAACATCTACTTTTTGAAATCTTCTGGACAATGCTCTATCTTTTTCAAAATAATTTCTGAATTCTTTATAAGTTGTAGAACCCATACATTTTAACTTGCCAGCTTGGAGAGCTGGCTTTAATAAATTAGAAGCATCCATAGAACCACCACTTGTTGCTCCCGCACCAACAATCGTATGGATTTCATCAATAAATAAAATAGAGTTTTCTAAATTTTCTATTTCTGAAATTACTGCTTTTAGTCGCTCTTCAAAGTCTCCTCTATATCTTGTACCCGCTAATAATGCCCCCATGTCTAAAGAAAATATTTCACATTTCCCTAGTTTCTCTGGAACTTGATCATTTGCCACTCTTAATGCTAACCCTTCAGCA
>CACAIE010000008.1 GCA_902532475.1 uncultured SAR116 cluster alpha proteobacterium | reverse complement strand
TAGGAATGGCAGATGGGGTAATTCTATTGGTAGATGCAGCCGAAGGTCCAATGCCGCAAACTAAGTTTGTATTAGGAAAAGCTTTAAATCAAGGCCTTAAGCCATTAGTTGTGATTAACAAAATAGATCGGCCTGATAGAAGAGTTGATGCGGTGGTTGATGAAGTGTTTGATCTTTTTATTGCCCTAGAAGCAAGTGACGAGCAACTAGATTTTCCAATTTTATATTCTTCTGGTAGGGATGGTTGGTGTACTAAAGAATTAAATCATGAAAGAAAAAACTTAGAGCCATTACTTGATTTGATAATCGCTTACGTGCCTCCACCAAATGTTAATAAAGATCTTCCTTTTGCAATGTTGTCAACGCTTCTAGACTTTGATCCATATTTGGGGAGATGTTTGATAGGGAAAGTTGTTCAAGGCTCGGCAAAAGTTAATGACAATGTAAAAGTAATCAATCTTGAAAACAAAAAAATAGAAAATGGAAGACTTACAAAATTATTAAGATTTAAAGGAATGAATAAAATTCCTATAGAACAAGTTAATGCAGGAGATATCATTTGTATTGCTGGATTAAACAAAGCCTCTGTATCTGATACAATTTGTGACAATGAAATTGAAAAAGCAATAAAATCAACACCAATAGATCCCCCTTCAATGGCTGTTACAATTACAGTTAACGATTCTGTTTTTGCTGGAACTGAAGGGAAGAAGGTAACTTCTACTTTAATTAGGACAAGATTATTGGCTGAAGCCGAAACAAATGTTGCGGTTACTTTTACTGAAAATGAAACGAAAGATTCTTTCGAGATAGGTGGTAGAGGTGAATTGCAGTTAGGAGTATTAATTGAAACTATGCGACGGGAAGGTTTTGAAATTAATGTTTCAAGGCCTAGGGTTTTATTCAAAATTGGTGATAAAGGAACAAAATTAGAGCCCTTTGAGGAGGTTATAATTGATGTCGATGAGGAATTTTCAAGTGCCGTGATAGACAGTATGAACCAAAGGAAATCAGAATTAAAGGAAATGAAGTCAGGGGGGAAAGGAAAAACAAGATTAATCTTTAAGTCTCCTTCAAGGGGGTTGATTGGTTATCAAAATCAATTTCTCACTGAAACAAGGGGAACAGGTGTTTTAAATAGAGTTTTTGATAAATATGATGTGTTTAAGGGAGCTATCAAGGGGCGGAGGAATGGAGTTTTAATTGCTACTGATCAAGGCAGTGCAGTCGCGTTTGCTCTCTTTAATTTGCAAAGTCGGGGGATTATGTTTATCGATCCTAAAACTTATGTCTACAAAGGAATGATAGTTGGGGAACATAATAGAGACAACGATTTAGAAGTAAATGTTCTTAAAGGGAAAAAGTTGACAAACATAAGAGCATCTGGCTCAGATCAAGCAATAATATTATCTCCTCCTAGAAAAATGACATTAGAGCAAATGATGGCGTATATGGCAGAAGATGAGCTCCTAGAGGTAACGCCAAAAAGTCTACGCCTTAGGAAAAAACTTTTGCTTTCACATTTGAGAAAAAGAGCTTCTTAAAAATGTAGGTAGAAATGGTTGATTTTAACGTTTTTACAGGGTTGTGGATTTTCATTATTTTAATGGTAGGTACACCAGGACCTGCAAATCTTTTGACAATGGCAGCAGGCGCTCAAATAGGTTTTATTAGATGTATTCCTTTTAATTTGGGCTTAACTCTTGGTAAGTTTCTACTTAACATTGCAATGGGGTTGGGGTTAGGTATTTTACTAGTAAACTTTAGTACTTTTCAAACATTGCTTAAGTTTTGCGGAGCTGGATATATGATATATTTGGCACTAAGATCATGGAATAGTAACAACCAAACAAATCGACAAGAATTAAATATTGGATGGAAGCAGGGAATACTTGTTCACCCCCTTAATCCAAAAGCTTGGGTTATGACGCTCATTGCCTGGACCGAGTTTGGTCCTCAGTTAGGTGGTTTTGTATTTCAATTTGTCATTATCACCTCAAGCTTTGCATTGGTTCAGATAGTTGTCCATAATTCTTGGAGTTTATTTGGAGCGATTTTAAATCGATCGATACCGAACAATCTCTTACTAAGCAGAATATTAATTTTACTAACAATTATTGTGATTATTTGGGCGGTATTGATTTAATAATAAAAAGCATTAGTTTTTAAATGGTGCATAAATAGAAACTTATTAAATACTGTTATGGTATTTATGATAGTTTCAAGTAATTAAATTTATGGGAAATGAATATGGCGAAATCTAAAACGATGATTGATAATGAAAAAACTAGAGTGACAATGTGGTCCTTTGAAGTTGGAGATGAAACAGGGCAGCATGTTCATGAATATGATTATGTTATTGTGCCAATGTTAGATGGAGAATTGAAAATTATAAATGAAGATGATTCTATATCAATCTCCAAACTAAATAAAGGTGAATGTTATTTTAGAAATAAAGGTGTTAATCATAATGTTAAAAATAATAATGATTTTTTGTATAGTTTCATTGAAGTGGAAATTAAGTAGAAAATAAAACTTTATGCAATTTTTATTTTAGTTATTAAAACATCTTACGCAATGTAAATAAGCAGTTAAACGCCCTCAAAAATTCTAAAATCCCTGTCAGCTCCTCCATCTAAAACTTGAAGAGCTTTCTGATATTCTTCGCTATTGTATGCTGCAATAGCCTTTTCAAGGCTTTCAAATTCTATCAAAATGGTCCTTTCATTCTTACCATTTTCTTTAGCGATTACATTCGAAGCTTGAGCTAGAAATTTACCACCAGCTAATTTAAATGCAGGAACCGCTATTTTTGCATAGGCGTCCCTTTTTTCTGGATTGGCAGGACTTCTATGAGCGCTTAATATATATCCTTTTGGCATCGTATCCCTCCATTATAACAACACAAAAAATTATTTTAATCTCTCAAATCTATTATTAAAATATAAAAACTATTTTTATTTTAAGGTTATTAATTAACAATTATATTATTATTAATTTTTAATCATCTTTATAGTAACCGACGATATCACCTTCGGTTGTTACTCCAAGACCATTGATTGTTCTATTGACATAATTAAAATAGCAAATTATTTGATTTGCCTCTAAAATTTCACCGTCCCCAACGCCATTCTTTTTAAGGGTGTCAATATCAGATTTATCCATTTTACTAGGTCTTAAAGTTAACTTTTCTGCATACTTAAGGATGGCTAATTTTGATCCTTCAAAAACTTCTTCGGGCCTTTTATTATCTAAGGCAAACTTAATTGCTTTGCTTTTTACTTCATCATTTATCAGATGAGAAGCATTAGACCAGTGGTTTTCCAAAGAGTATGAGCATTTGTTGATTATCGAAACATAGGAGCTTATTGTTTCTTGAAACCATTCTGGAATAGTGTTTGCGTCATCATGCAAAACAGATTTATACAAAACCATATGGCCATTCATTGTACTTGGTCTTAAAGAGTGGACACGCATAACATTGTCTACTGTTCCATGGGGTGTTTTTGCGAAAGATAGTATTTCTTTTAAATTATTACCCGCTTCATCATCTTGAATCATCTTTATCCAAGCAGACATATTACCTCCGATATTGTAATTTTTTTACTTTAGAATTAAAAAAGGGCGAATTGTTACTCGCCCTTTTCATATGTTTAAAGATTTAAATTATAAACCCCATTTCTCAGCTGTTTTCTTAAAAAAACCTTTTGCCGTTTTAATTTTAATCCAGTGGTTAACATAGTTAATCCAAACCTGATCAGACTGAGGAAGAAGCATTGCTAAAGGTGTAGGTGAACGAGGCGAATCAATATTAATTTCTTTAACATCAGAGTATTGTGCTTTTAAAGTTGACCCTTCAAGGTTAGACGTTATAAAAACATCCGCTCTACCTGCAAGCACTTCTTGGTATCCTCTGGCTGGAGCTTCAACTACTTTAATTTCTGCATTAGGAAACCAATCCTTAACCATAGGCTCCATAGCAGTTCCAAGTGTTGTTGCAACTTTTACATTAGCTTTATTAATAGAATCCCACCCATCAAACTTGCTAACTTTATCAGCTGTTGTAAATGGTTTAAAATTCACGCCCATATAACTTTCTGAGAAACCAGCTGCTTTCATTCTAGAGGCTTTAATAGAAGCTGAACCGGTTATATGGTATTTACCTGCTACTACACCATTAACAATAGTTTTCCAATCAGTAGGTACAAATTCAATTTCAACACCCATATCTTTTGCAAGCTCGCTCATAATATCAATATCATAGCCCTTAAAAGTATTCGTCGCAGGGTCACGAGTGCTAAATGGGTTGAAATCCCCAGTAGTTCCGGCTTTTAGTGTCCCAGAACTTAAAATTTCATTTAAAGCAGAATCAGCTAGAACAATGTTGTTTAAAGAAAACATTGTAATAATTGAGAAAGCTATTATCTTCAAAAATTTCATTATATAATCTCCCTAGATTTAGTATCAAAAGTTAAATTTACTATATTTTTTTCAATCTGTTTAAAAGTATTTTATAGCCATTATTTCCATAATTTAAATAACGTGCAACCCGACTAATCGTAGTAGTGCTAACACCTGTTTCATCAGCTATTTTGCGGTATGGTTTTTTTTTGACTAATAATCGTGCAATAAGCCATCTTGTTGAGAATTCTTGAATTTCTGCAGGAGTACATAGATCATATAAGAATTGTTTACATTCTTGTATTGTTTTTAAAGCTAAAATAGCTCTAAAAAGTTCATTTTCCTCTTTTGATTCCAATTAAATCATCCCAAATGTTTATTGTATTATCTTACTAGTACATGAACACAGTTTAAGTCAATTATTTTTTTATAGATGATTAATTGTTTTTTCAGAGTATAAGTTTTATGTAAGATAATATTAATTGATAAAAAGATATTTTTTGCAAAGAATAAAGAAACGAAAATCCGATGAGATAAAAATTCTTCTTTGTTATTCTTTGTTAATAAATTCTGTAAAAGGTTAAAATGGTTAGTTTATCACCCGCTATAAATATTAATAATCTTAACAAATGGTTTGGTGAATTTAAAGTTCTTAAGGATATCAATTTAACGGTCCAAGAAGGAGAAAAGGTAGTAATTTGCGGCCCATCTGGTTCAGGTAAGTCTACTCTTGTTAGGTGTATTAATAGATTAGAAATGCATCAATCAGGCACGATAAATGTAAGGGGAACTGAGCTTACAAATGACCCAAAGTCTATTGCGGAAATTAGATCAGATGTTGGGATGGTATTTCAGCAATTTAATCTCTTCCCCCATCTTTCAGTAATTCAAAATCTAACTTTAGGACCAATTAATGCTCTAGGGTTGAGTGAAAAAGAGGCAAAAGAAAGAGCGTTTTTACTACTGGAGCGGGTAAAAATACCTGAGCAAGCTAATAAACGTCCAAGCCAATTGTCAGGTGGACAGCAGCAACGAGTTGCAATAGCTCGATCTTTATGTATGGAACCAAAAATCATGCTTTTTGATGAACCTACTTCAGCACTTGATCCAGAAATGATTTCTGAAGTTCTTGATGTGATTATAGATTTAGCAAATGATGGTATGACCATGGTTGTTGTCACTCACGAGATGGGATTTGCAAGGAAAGCAGCTGATAGAATGATTTTTATGGATGAAGGTAAGATAGTAGAAATAGGAACTCCAAATGAATTTTTTGAAACACCAAAAACTGACCGCTGTAGAATATTTTTAAAGCAAATTTTACAGCATTAAAGAGAAATAATGAAGATAAACACTTACATTTTTCTATTTTTTATTCTGCTATTATGTGGATGCTCATCGCCACCGGGTACATGGGGATGGTATGTCATAAATCCAAATACCCAGTCAGGCTTAACAAACATTAAATTCTTAATAGGAGGCTTTTCATCTACAATACAGTTGTCAATAATTGCGGCGTTTATGTCAATAATATTAGGCTTAATTGTTGCTTTACCAGGTATGTCGAATAATATCTTTTTAAGAACGATTAGCAGAATATATGTAGAATTTATTAGAGCTATTCCGTTATTGCCAATGTTATTCTGGGTTTTTTATGGGTTGCCTGTAGTATTAAAATCAATGGGCATCAATATTAATATTGATGCTTTCTGGGGAGCTATTCTTACTTTGGCTATATCTGACAGCGCTTTTACTGCGGAGATATATAGAGCGGGTATTCAATCAATACAAAAAGGGCAAACTGAAGCTGCGCAAACTGTAGGTCTTAATTATTATCAAACTATGCGGTATGTAATTTTGCCACAAGCACTGAGGCGTATATTGCCACCTTTAGCAAATCAATTTATTTATATAGTAAAAATGTCAGCATTTGCATCAGTAATAGGAATGCAGGAATTAACACGCCGTGCCAATGAAATTGTTGTTACAGAATATAGACCTTTAGAAATCTATACTTTGCTTATTTTTGAGTATCTAATTTTAGTTTTAATTATAAGTCAGGTAGTTAGGTGGCTTGAAAGAAAAATGGGTTCAGACGAAAGTAAAGGTTGAAGTAAAAACAATTCATATTAAATAAATTATTAACAAAGATTCTAACTGTAAAAAAATATTTATAAAAAAGGAAAGTTATGGACTGGAAATCATTTTTATCAGATACCCAAAAAAGTTTTGCGAACCTCAACAAAAATATACCTGAAACCTTTAAGGGTTTTAATGCTATGGGTAAAGAGGCAAAAAAGAATGGAGAGTTAAGCGAAAAAACAAAAGAATTTATTGCTCTAGGTATAGCGATTGCGACTAGATGTGAAAGTTGTATAGGATTTCATGTTGCTTCATTAGTTCGCCTTGGAGCGACTAAAGGTGAATTTATTGAAGCTTTGAGCATGGCATCTTATATGGGGGGAGGGCCATCTATAACCTATAGTGCAAAAGCGCTAGATGCTTTTGAGCAAATGTCAAATGCTAAAGGTTAATTTTAATTATTGGATTCTATTTTAATTATCAAATATATTCTAAATTATGTCCTACACTGAAGCAAAACATTTAGAAATTGACAAAATACCTGTTATAGACATAACCAAATTATGTGATGGGAGTGACCCTAAATCTGTTTCATCAGAGCTTCACAAAGCTAGCACTGGATTAGGTTTTATCTATATTAAAGGACATGGAATACCTAAAGAAGTTATAGAATTATTAAGGAATGAAGGTCTAGCGTTTTTTAGGAATAATAAAAGTAAAAAAAGTGAAGTTAAAATAACAGAAAAGCATCGAGGCTGGTTGGGCTATGGCGGTGCAAAGATGGAAGACAATGCTAAAGCTGATTTGAAAGAAAGCTTTTTATGGGGACACCAAGATAAAAATGGTTTTTCTTTGGACAACCATCCGCTGAGAGGGAACAATGTCTGGCCTAAGTTTCAACCTGAATTGGAACAATATGCAATGAGCTATTTTAACCATGCTGATAAATTAGCGAGAAATTTATTACGTGGTTTTGCTTTAGGCTTAAAATTAGACCAAGAGTTTTTTTTGAAAACCTGCAAAAATCCTCTGAGTAGGGCTTCTCTTGTTTATTACCCAAATCAACCATCCAGTCTTGGAAAAAATCAATTTGGTGTTAGTTCCCACACTGATTTTGGAGTTTTGACAGTTCTTTGCCAAGATTCAGTTGGTGGACTTCAAGTAGAAGATATAAACGGCAAATGGTTTCACGCTCCACCTATTGAAGATACAATTATTGTAAATGTTGCAGATTTGCTTTCACGATGGACAGGTGGTGAATATAAATCTACACCCCACCGTGTCGTGAATAAGTCTGGTAAAGAGAGATTATCAATAGTTTTAGCATTCGACCCGGATCCAGAAACAATAATTGATCCAAAGGAAATACTTGGAAAAACTATTAAAGACGTTGAAAAACCAATAACATGTGGCGAATACCTAATTTGGAGATTTGGAAAAGCTTTTTCTTATCGAAAATAATTTTATGATAAATCCTGAAAATATAACAAAAGGTGCAAAAAATATATTAGAAAATTGTGCAGACTTATCAAGAAATCAAACTTTGTTAATTATATCTGAAGACCCTGTATTAGGGTGGTATAACAAAGATATTACTGATGCTCTAGCTGCAGAAGCAAAGGGCATGAGCATTAAAACAACTATTCTGGAAGTTGGTGGTCCACAAAATGATTCAAAAAG
The DNA here is from genome assembly GCA_902532475.1 of uncultured SAR116 cluster alpha proteobacterium. GTDB lineage: Bacteria > Pseudomonadota > Alphaproteobacteria > Puniceispirillales. The sequence continues at coordinate 51,395 of CACAIE010000008.1, read as the reverse complement.
TAAATTAACAAAAGTTATTGATGATTTTGACTGCACAATATTTTTTGCGAGGATAGGAGATCAAGATAGATTTGAGAAATCATCATTTAATACGAAAAGAGTCATGTCATATGCCAGGAGCGCAGAAAACTTAGCATCTAAATTTGGCTGTACCCATCATCAAGCATTAATTGAATTAAAAAAAGCAATAAACACAATATTTTCAAAAGGTGGGAATGTTAAAATAACTTGCCCATTAGGAACAAACATTTCTGGAGAATTGCCTAAGTTAAAAATTGATGAAAGTACAGATGTAGGGGTTATACGTTTTCCAATGCTTGTCCCCACGCCTATAAGTGCAAAACGTTTTTCAGGAAAAGTAGCCCTTTCCAAGTATTTAACACCCACTGGATCAAAAGTATACGAACCCCCTAATTTAGAATTAAAGAAAGATATTTTTTCAATTGTTGAACAAGGAAAGATTTTAGATTTTGAAGGAGATGAAGAGACTATAAATAGAGTTAAAAATCACTACAATGATGTTGCTAAAATGTTTAATATTGAAAAGTATAACATTGATTCTTGGCACGCAGGTATTCATCCAGGTACGTACTATGATTTTCCAATTGAAGATGATCCAGATAGATGGTCTAATACAATTTTTGGTAGCCCAAAGTTTTTGCACTTCCATACATGTGGCGACTATGCTCCAGGTGAGATTTGTTGGATGGTACAAAATCACAGCATTATTATTGATGGAGAGCCCTTATGGAAAGATGGACAATTAGTGGCCAATAATTTTATAGAAACTAAGGATTGTATTGATAAATGGGCTGATTTAAAGGAACTTTTTATTAACTAAAATTAAACTAACTTAGGAAATTATATTGATTATAAATGAACAAAAATTAGATAAATTAGCTGAACTTGCAATCAAGACAGGAGTAGCTTTACAAAAAGGACAAGACCTTTTATTAACAGCTCCAATAGAAGCTTTGCCACTTGTGAGAAGGATTTCTGTACACGCTTACAAAGCAGGAGCTAATATAGTTACTCCATTGTTTTCGGATCCAGAAATAACACTTGCGAGGTATTTACATGCACCAGATGAATCTTTTGATAAGGCACCGAATTGGCTATTCAATGGAATGGGTGAAGCTTTTGATAATAATACTGCAAGACTAGCAATAGTTGGAGAAGACCCATTATTATTATCAAGTCAAGACCCAGATAAGGTTGGCAGAGCAAACAAAGCTACATCGATCGCTTATAAGCCAGCAAGAGAAAGGATAACAAGATTTGATATTAATTGGAATATTATTTCTTGGCCAGGGAAGGCCTGGGCAATTCAAATGTTCCCTGAACTAAAACCTGAAGAAGCTCAAAGTAGATTGGCAGATGCTATTTTTTCAGCTTCAAGAGTTGATGGTTTGGACCCAGTTGAAGAATGGGATAAGCATAACAAAAATTTAAAGAAATGGTCTGATTGGTTGAATAAAAAAAATTTTTATTCACTTCATTTTAAAGGACCAGGCACCGATTTAACTGTTGGTTTAGCAAAAGACCATGAATGGATGGGTGGAGCATCAATGGCTCAAAATGGTGTTATATGTAATCCTAATATTCCATCAGAAGAGGTGTTTACAACGCCCCATGCGCAAAAAGTAGATGGTGAAGTATGCGCAACTAAACCATTGTCTCACCAAGGCAGTTTAATCGAAAACATTAAAGTTAAATTTGAAAAAGGAAAAATTATTGAAGCTCACGCATCTAAAGGCGAAGAAGTTTTGCTGAAAGTGTTAGACTCTGATGAAGGGGCACGACGTCTGGGAGAAGTTGCTCTGGTTCCTGATAATTCACCGATCGCTCAGACAGGTCTCCTATTTTATAATACTCTTTTTGATGAAAATGCAGCATGCCATATTGCTCTCGGTCAATGCTATACAAAATGTTTTAAAAATCAAAATCTCACAAAAGAAGAGATTATCTCCAAAGGTGGAAACTCAAGCATGATACACATTGACTGGATGATAGGCTCTAATCAAATTGATATAGATGGCATTGAGGAAGATGGTACAAAAATACCAGTGTTTAGAAAAGGTCAATGGGCTCTAAATTTCTAAAATATGGCATTAACCAATTTACATTAGAAGAATATCAATAGAAGTTCTGCCTCTAGCTAATAATATCATTTTAACCAACCGAAAGGCAGGGCCAGATGCTATATTGCAAATGGTAGAAGATTTATGCGGAGGGGAAGTTTAATAACATTGAAGATGTGATTTCTTTAAAGCAGTTATCTGAACACTCTTAAAAATATAAAAAAGTTGCGGGATTTAGTATAAAGGAATTAAATAGTCAAGAAAGTATTATTAAGCTTTAAAAACATTTTAGTTTTTCAGGTATAAGTTATGGAAAATAAAATTCAAGAACACTGGAAAGAAACATTTTCATTATTACTAGAGTTGTGCAAAATTAAGACAAATGAAAATGTTGTAGTTTTAACGGAAACGTTGAGTAGGCAGATTAATATTTCTCTTGTTGAGCTTGTTCTAAAAGACCATTCTCTGAAATATAAAAAAATTGAAATAAACTCTAAACCATATTCAGTTGATCCTATTATAAGATCAACAGGAGCATCGAACATTCTGGATTTTGAAGATGAAAATCTTAAAATTTTAAAAGAGACAGATGTTATTTTTGATTTAAGCAAAGAGGGATTAATGCACTCTAAGCAAACTAAAGAAATACTTTCTTCTGGGACAAGAATTATGTGTATTTCTGATGAACATCCAGATATCCTCGCACGCCTTAAACCAGATTTATCTTTAAAAGAGATTGTTAAGGAAGCTGTTGCACAGTGTAGAAATGCATCGGTCATGAAAGTAAAATCGGAAGTAGGTACAAATTTGGAAGTAAATTTAAAGAACACTAATACTGTGGGTGTTTGGGGGTGGACAGATAGACCCGGAACACTTGCTCATTGGCCAGGAGGGTTAGTGGTTAGCTTCCCAAACAAATCTTCTGTGAATGGAAAAATTGTTTTTCAACCTGGTGATATAAACCTAACTTTTAAAAAATATTTCGAAAGTGAGGTAATCTTTAATATTGAAAATGACTTTGTAACAAGTATTTCTGGAACAGGTTCAGACGTCAAACTAATGAAAAATTATCTTAAGGATTTTGGAGATAAAAATGCTTATGCTACTAGTCATGTAGGATGGGGGCTCAATAAAAAAGCAAGATATGAATCTCTTACTATGTATGACAAGTCTGACTTAAATGGAACTGAATTAAGGGCATTATCCGGATGTTTTTTATATTCAATTGGCGCGAATGAGTTTGCAAACAGGTTTACCGATGGGCATTTTGATTTACCTATGATGGAATGTACAATTCTTTTAGATAATAAAATTGTTGTTGATAAAGGATTGGTTGTTTAATGCATTCTACTGGAAAAATTTTCTATAGTGAAGAAGGTAATTCTACGAATTCATTAATTTGCTTACATGGAATTGGGGGTGATGATAAAAGTTTTGAACCGCAATTAAAGAATTTATCCAGTAAATATAGAGTCATTTCATGGAATATGCCTGGTTATAAAGGATCAAAAACCTTGGAAAACTATTCATTTGAAAATTTATGTTATAGCTTAAATGAATTCCTATCAGATTTAAAAATATACAACACCACTTTAATTGGGCAATCAATAGGAGGAATGTTGGCACAAGAATTTTTTTTTAGGTATCCGAATAAAGTAAACTCTCTTATCTTAATAGCAACAACATCAGCTTTTGGAGGGAAAGACCAAAGTTTTAAAAAAGAATTTTTGGAAAAACGATTAAAACCTCTTTCATTAGGAAAAACCATGAAAGACTTGGCAAAGTCTTTTGTGCCTTCTATCTTGGCTCATCCAGCATCTCAAAATGTAATAAATAGTGCTATTCAATCTATGGAAAATATACCTGCAGAGACGTATAAAAAAGTTATTTCATGTTTGGTTACGTTTGACAGATATCACGACTTCTCTAAGATTAATATTCCTTGTTGTTTAATTTCTGGTTCTGAAGATAATAATTCTCCAAGTAAAACCATGAAGAAAATGTCTGACAAATTAAGTGATTGCAAATATTATAATATTAATAATGCAGGCCATTTGGTTAATTTGGAATCACCAAAAGAAACTAATGAAATAATTGTTGAATTTCTTGAAAATTTAACTTTAAAATCATTAAATCAGGAAAATTAAATGCTCATAGACAAACCTATATTTGAACCTTCAGAATGGAAACTTACAAAGCAACAAAAGCAGCTTTGTGAAGAAACCAGAATAATTGCTTCCAAGAAATTTGAAAAAAGAGCGGCTAAATACGACTTGGATGCTACGTTTCCCTCGGAAAATTACTCTGATCTTTACGAACATAATTTAATGGGCATTTGTATTCCTAAAGAATATGGTGGTCGTGACGCAGACCTTAAAACTTATATGTTAGCTGCATCCGAAATAGGAAGATATTGTGGTGCAACGGCCTTAACATTTAATATGCATGTTAGCTCGTGTCTTTGGACTGGCTTTTTATCAGATCAACTGGAGATGGATAAGGACACAAGAAAAGAGCATCATAAAATGAGGGAAATGCATTATGAGAGGATTTTAAAGAAAGGGTCTATTTATGCTCAACCATTTTCTGAAGGTAATGCTTCTGCAGCGGGCAAGACGGCATTTGGTACAATCGCATTGAGAACAGAAAAAGGGTGGATAGTAAACGGTAAAAAGATTTTTGCATCTCTTTCAGGCCATGCAAATTACTATGGGGTGTTATGTACTGAGCTATTGGAAATAAACTCCAAGCCTTCAAGATCAAATACGATGTATATTGCAATTCCTGCTCATCAGAAAGGAGTTCGGGTAGAGGGTGATTGGGATCCACTTGGTATGAGAGGAACAGTTTCCCGTACTCTAATATTTGAAGATGTTTTTATCCCATTTGAAGAACAACTAATGCCAAGAGGAATTTATTATAATGCTGCTAAGCAATGGCCACATATGTTTATGACGCTGACACCTAGTTATGTAGGTATAGCTCAGGCATGTTATGACTTTACAGTAAGATATTTAAGAGGTGAACAACCAGGAATGTCACCTGTAAAGAGAAGAATGTATCCAACAAAACAACTTACAGTAGCCCAAATAAAAATAATCTTAGAACAAACAAAATCAATTTGGTATCAGTCAATTTCTGAGGCTAAACCAAACCCATCAAAAGAACAATTAATGAGAGCTTGGGCTGCTCAATATTCTGTTATGGAAAATGTAAATGAAATTGCCAGACTGGCAATAAGAACATGTGGTGGACAATCAATGTTAAAATCACAACCTCTTGAAAGATTTTATCGAGATAGTAGGTGCGGAGCTCTTATGCTGCCTTGGACTGCTGAGTTATGCATGGACATGCTTGGGAAGGGAGCCCTTTACGAGCAAGGTGAAAGTGATGAGAGTTGATCAATGGTTTTGTGAATTTGGAGAGATTTCATCTGATAAACCAGCAATTATATTTAAAGATACAATTTGGTCATATGAAAAATTAAATAATGCAATAATAGAAACTGCATCTTTTCTTCAAAAAGAAGGTAACTTAAAAATAGGAGATAGGATTTGTTTCTACGGACCGAATAACCCTGAGCAAATCATTTTACTTCTAGCGTCCTCAAAAATTGGAGTTATTCTTTCCCCTTTAAATTGGAGATTGGCCAATCCTGAAATTGAATTTCAAGTTAACCATTCTAAACCCAAAATGATATTCTATCATTCTAGATTTAAAAACAATTTAGACTTATTAAATCTGAATAAAAACATTGAAATGGTAGCTATTGATACACCGGCTGGGAAGAACAAATCTCTTTTAGAAAGAAGGAAAAATTTATATAAAATTAATTACATTGTGGATAATAATCTACCAGTTTTACTTGTTTATACTTCGGGTACAACTGGAAAACCAAAAGGGGCTTTACTAAATCAAAAAGCTTTAATTTGCAACGCAAAGATGAGTCACCATGCTCATTCATTACAGTCTTCTGATAATGTTTTAGTCTTTTTACCTCTGTTCCATGTTGGTGGGATAAATATTTTACTTATGCCAGCTTTGTTTCTAGGTGCAACCGTGGTTCTTCAAGAAAAATTTGATCCAGAAGATGCAATTAAGGCTATTGAAAATTATCACATAACGCACATTATCACAGTTCCAACAGTACTTGACCAAATAATAAATTCGAAATCATGGAATGAAACCAAACTTTCTTCATTAAGAGCAATTTCTATTGGGTCAACAAATGTTCCATTGTCATTAATAAGAAAAGTACATGAATATAATATACCCATTATTCAAATATATGGAGCAACTGAAACCGGGCCAATAGCAATTTATCAGACAATTGGAGACGCATTAATTTCAGAGGGATCTATAGGTAAGAAGGGATTATATTGTTTTGTTCGATTGGTCAACGAAGAACTTGAAGATGTTGGTTATGGAGAACCGGGTCAGATATTAATAAAAGGTGACAATATCCTTGAATCCTATTGGGAAGATAAAACTTCCACTAAGGATAGTATAATTGATGGTTGGTTTCAAACTGGTGATGTAGCAAAAGTTGATTTAGATGGAAACTATTGGTTTGTTGATAGGATTAAAAATGTAATAATTTCTGGCGGAGAAAATATTTATCCTGCTGAATTAGAAACACTTCTTTCCAAAAATCAGAATTTAAAGGAATATTCAATTGTCGGAAGGAAAGATGAAAAATGGGGGGAAGTTCCAGTTATTGTTGCGGTAAGAAAAAATTTAAATATTTTACCAGAGGACATATTAAAACTTTTTAAAGGAAAAGTAGCAAATTACAAAATTCCAAAAGACGTTCTGTTTGTTCAAGCTTTACCTAGAAACGCACTAGGTAAAATAGTAATTGATGAAGTAAAAGAATTAGTTATTTAGAACATCATAGATGGTAAAAATAATGCAATTGCTGGAAATAAAACAATAATTGCAAGTCTAATTATGTCAACAATCCAAAAGGGTGTTACACCGTAAAAAATTGTCCCTACTGAGACGTTTTTTACTACTCCCTTTAAAACAAAAACATTTAATCCAATAGGAGGAGTGATAAGACTAATTTCCGTCACTACCACAACTAAAATTCCAAACCAAATGAGAACTAAGTCGGGACTTAATCCTAGCTCAGGTGCAAGGTTTTTCACTAGGGGGACAAAAATTGGAACGGTTAGAAGTATCATTGACATGGACTCAAACACACATCCCAGAAGAATATAAATTATTAGAATTATAAAAATTACAGCCATGCCTGAAAGTTCAAATGAATTAATTATACCCAACAATGCATCTGGTAATCCTGCTCTATTCAAAAAGTTTGAGAACATTGTTGCACCAAATAACAAAGCAAATAGTTTGGCAGCTAAAACTGAAGCATCTCTTAAAACATTAAGATATACATTAAAATTTAAGTTACCACTTGATAACGCAATAACAAGAGCGCCTGCTGCTCCCATACCAGCAGCTTCTGTGGCAGAAAATAGACCTATATATATCCCTCCAATTACAAAGATAAAAAGAGCTAATGTTGTCCATACGTCTTTTAAAGCTAGTAGTCTTTCAGGCCAGTTTGTTTTTTCTCCTGCTGGTCCTAAAGAGGGATTTCTTGAGACAACAAAAAATACAGCAAGTGTGTAAAACAAAATCCCTAACATGCCAGGGAGGAAGCCTGCCATAAAAAGTTTACCTATAGATTGCTCTGTGAGCAGCCCATAGATAACTAAAATAACACTCGGTGGGATTAAAATTCCTAAGGTACCACCAGCAGCTATAGATGCGGTTGCTAATGAATCAGCGTATTTATACCTTCTCATTTCAGGCATTGCAACTTTAGACATAGTTGCAGCAGTTGCTATAGAAGAGCCTGAAATTGCTGAGAACATTCCACAGGCAACAACTGTTGACATAGCCAAACCACCTTTTTTGTCTCCAAGAAATGCATAAGCAGCTTTGTAAAGTTGTTTAGCCATTCCTCCTTTTTCAACCAGAAGACCCATCAAAATAAACAAGGGCAATACAGACAAAGAGTAACTCTGACCAAGGTCCATAACCAGCCTACCAATATTAGATATTGCAGCTCTATAATTGGTAAGTTCTCCAAATCCTATAACTCCAACCAAACCCATAGAAAGAGCTAATGGGAATCTAAGAAATGCAAGTATTAAGATTGCAGAAAAACCAATAAAAGATATTGTTAAAGCGCTCATAAGTTTTCCTCTTCTGAGCTTTCAGCACTTGAGCCTGGTTTTAACAAAACTAAAAGAAATTTAAGCGCTATCATAAAAACAGTAAAATAAATAGAGACTGCAATAAAGGTGTCTATATAAACTTTTGGTAAAAATTCACTATTTTCCCTAGCTAAAAAAGATGGAGCAATAATGTATTCGTAGGTATCACCATCTTCAAGAGATCGCATTGCCAAACTGAAAGTTTTGTCTCCTATAACCCAAAGAGCATAGCCTCCAATAGCTAGGAAAGCCAAACCTAAAATCCATCCAAGATAGCCTCTTTTAAAAATTGGGAAAAGATCAACTATAATATGCTCATTTTTGAAAAACATATAAGGCAATGAAAAGAAAATTACCCCGGCCATACTAACTTTTATTATTTCTGCCCCAGCATAAAGAGGTGAATTAAAAAAATATCTTCCAACAACATCAACACAGGTAATAAGCACTATCCAGAGTAATACTAACCCAGCTAAAATAGAAATAGAGCGACTAACATTTATGGCTAGCCGCTCTATTGTATTAAGAAATTGATTCATGTGTTATTCAAATAATTATTTTAATTAATTACCTGAAAGTGCATTTTCAATTTTTACTTCTTCTTTAAAGTAAGACAATGCTGCATTAGCGTCTACTCCTACAGCATCAATTTTGTTTATAACACCATCAATTACTGGACCCATTTTTTCTTTAAAATATTGTCTTTCATCATGACTTGCAATTGTTAGCTCATGGTTATATTCAGCTGCAGCAGCTTTTCCTTTATCATCTGCTTGATCCCAATATTTTCCAATTGTTCTTGAAAGTGATACTCCACGCATATCATCAATGCATTTTTTGTGAGCAGCAGAAAGATCGTTATAAGAATCATTGTTCATGATAACTGCAAATGCTGTTGTGTACATTCCATCTGGGTTGTGCAATGAGTATTTTGCAAGTTCAGCAATTTTAAAAGCATGCATTGTTTCAAATGGAAACATCACCCCGTCTGCAACACCGCCAGAAATGATTTCATAAACTTTTGGAGCTGGTGCATTAACACCTGCAACGCCTAAAGCTGTTCCAATAGCGTTGGCAACACCGCCACCAACTCTCATTTTTACACCTTCAAGTTCTTTGTATGAAGTAACTTTTTTGACAGTGTTCGCCATTCCTGGGCCATGAGTAAAATTTGCTAAAATTTGAACGCCTTTTGCTTCTCCAGCAGATTCTAAGTACTTTTCATAAGTTTTTTGGAAAGCAACCGATTTTTCTTGAGCGTTTCCTGGTATAAGAGGTAGCTCTGCAATCATAGTTGTTACAAATTTACCTGGTGTATATCCATAAACAATCCAAGTAATATCAGCTACGCCATCTCTGATTGAATCATAAAGTGCTGGTGGTGGAGCCAAACCGTATTCCACTTTAAGACTAAGCGATCCTCCAGAGCAACTTTTAAACTGTTCATTCATCCAAGGAAAGAAGTTTTCATTCTGAGTATGGAATGGAGCAGCCCAAGACGCCACAGTAAGAACTTTGTCTGCAGCCATAGCAGTTGTGGATACTAATGCTGATAATACTGCAGCACTAACTCCGTATAATATTTTTTTCATTTTTCACTCCCGCAAAATTTATATTATTTGTTTTTAATATTTTAATAACTTGTAATTTTATTATTTAATAACTTTATATTTTATAAATTATAAATAAAAAAAATCCAGTGTTTTATATTAGTACTTAATAAAAGTTTAAAGAAATCACATTTTGAAAAAGTTTGATCTTGTTAATTTGCATCAATTAAGTTTTCCATGAAGGATCAATCTCATCTAACAACCGCCAGAATGCTGGCCATTCAGGATGTCTGACTTTTGCTCCTCCTTGGGCATCCCCACCCTCAAATTGTTGCCTTGTATGTCTTAAAACGTTATCTGGAATTTTATTTATTGTTGCATTGGAGGCCATTAGCTTTAATTGTACTTCAGTATTTCTGATAAATACTTGGTGCCTGACAAATGCCCAAGCTGCTGAAGGGCCAGCAGTAATTAATCCATGATTTCTTAAAAGAAGGGTGTGATTCTCTTTTCCTAATGATTTTATCAGTCTATTTTGCTCATCTTGATTTAATACAATACCTTCAAAGTCATGATACCCAACTCTTTCAAATAATTGACATCCTTCTTGAATCAAAGGAATTGCCTCTTGGTTAGAAGCGGCAAGCGTTTGAGTGTTAACTTCATGGGAATGCATTACACAATGAAGGTCATTTTCACGTGCGCGATGAATGGCAGAGTGTATCAGATATCCTGCTTTGTTGATAGGCCAATTATCATTACTTAATTTATTGCCGTCTATATCTATTAAAACTAAATTTGATGCACAAATTTCATTATAGTTTAATCCAAAAGCATTAATGAGAAATGTATCAGTGTTTGGCACTCTTAAGGTTATGTGATTGTATACTGTGCTTGTCCAACCATAATAATGGGCAAGTCTATAACAAGCAGCAAGATCAACCCTTGCTTCCCACTCATTTTGAGATAAATGGTCTGGTTTTTTTGGAAATTCAATATTTAATTTATCCATCATTTATAGCCTAGAGTATTTATTAATAATATTTATTCAATGATCAATACTTTTTAAAAATTTTCAATAATAATTTTGATATGTATCGTTAAGTGATACAATTATAAATAGTAAACTAACAAAATATAAAAATATCATTTATTTTTAATTTATACTAAAACATCAAGAAATATTACTTAGGGAACAAAATGCTAATTTTAGGTTTAGGTTATATAACGGTCAGATCAGATAAACTAGAAGACTGGACAGAATTTAGTAGAGATTATTTAGGGATGCAATTAGTTGATAAAACTAAATCAACTGCTGTATTAAGAATGGATGAACGAAAGCAAAGATTTGTCGTTACAAACGAAACGCATTCTTCAAATATTTTTGGATGGGAGGTTGCTGATAAAAAAGATTTGGCCCTTTTAGCTAATAGATTGGAAAAAGCTGAAATTGTAGTAACTAAAGAACCTAAGTCTCTCTCAGAGCAAAGATTTGTATCGGAAGTAATCAGCTTTTCTGATCCTTCAGGAAACAGGCATGAAGCATTTCATGGGCCAGAATTAAGTAACGAAAAATTTGTCCCAGGAAGACCTATATCAGGTTTTAGAACGGGCACTTTAGGGATGGGCCATATAGTTTTAAATGTCAAAAAACTTGAGGATACACAATGGTTTTACCAAGATGTGTTAGGATTTAAACTAAGCGATTATATGTTAAGACCATTTAAAGCATATTTTTTTCACAGTAATCCAAGGCATCATAGTATTGCCTTAATTGAAACTGGAGAAAATAAAATTCATCACCTGATGATCGAACTTTATAGTTTAGATGATGTTGGACAATGCTACGATATTGCTCTTGCAAAAGAGAATAGAATTGGAACAACATTTGGACGCCATATTAATGACAACATGACATCATTTTACAGTTATTCTCCTTCTGATTTTTTATTTGAGTACGGTTGGGGAGGGAGGACAATAGATGTTGAAAATTGGGAGCCCGAAGAAGTAACTTATGGGCCAAGTTTATGGGGCCATGATAGGCTTTGGATGCCATCAGATCAACTTAAACAAGCCCAAAAAGTTAGATCAATGGCAGCTGAAAATAACGTTAGAATTCCAGTGAATGTTATGCCTGGGAATTATAATATTGGTATAGGAGAGTGTCCTTGGTGGAATAGCAACCTAAAGAAATAATTCACCAGGTTAAAACGGGAAATTCTAAATGACAACATCAAATTTTCACACAAATTCCTTTTTGCATCATCTATCTATAGAGAGCCCCAAACCTATGGAATTAGCAAAGTTTTATTCAGAAATACTTGGAATGGATTATAAAAAAATTACCCACAATGAAAAGACTAAATGGATGTGTTTTGGAAATGATAGGAGAATAATCTTTTCATCAGGCAAAAATAAGAAACTTGATTTTGCAGCTTTTTCTTGCAGGGACAATAATAGTCTTGAGAAATACAAAAATTATCTAATTTCTGAAAATGTCAAAATAATTGATTTTGAAACACCTTTTTTTATTGAGGGCTCTTTCGGGGTTGTGGATCCGGACAAAAACTTTTTAGTCTTCGGTTTATCAAACAGTAAAGAAGGCATTTCATACTCTTCATCATTCATTGACAAAATTTATGCTCCTCTTCAGCATTTAACATTTAAATCAAAAAATGTTGAATCTTTTGAGAGCTTTTATGAAAAAAAACTAGGGTTTTTTGTTTCAGATCGCGTTATGAAAGAGGATAGTACTCTTGCCACTAGTTTTTTAACTTCTAATCATGAACATCATACTATTGCATGTTTTAAATCAAATACCATCGAAATCGATCATCACAGCTATGAAACTGGTGAATGGCAAAGAATTAAAGATTGGTGCGATCGATTTGAAAAGAAAGGCATTCAACTTAAATGGGGGCCTGGAAGGCATGGACCTGGTAATAATTTATTTATTTTTATCGAAGATCCTGATGGCAATTGGATAGAAATTTCTGCTGAATTAGAAGTTATTCATGACAGGCAAGTAAAGGTATGGAAGCATGAGCCAAAAACCTTAAATCTTTGGGGTCCTCATTCGGTTATGAGGTCTTAAACTAATAGGAGAATTTATGAAATATGTAAGTTTTTTATATAATGACAAAAATTGCTTTGGAATTTTACAAGGTGAAAAAATCATTGATTTAACATCACATTATGAACGTTACAGAGAAGGAATGGAATGGATACCATGTTTAAAATCGGCGTTGATACAGGGTAAAATTTCTGAATTGAATAACCTTGAGTTAGATGGTCTTCCTAAAGTAAATACTAGTGATGTGATCTTGAAGCCAGTAATTCCTAATCCAGGAAAAATATTCTGTGTGGGTCTTAATTATGAGAATCATAGAGCTGAAACTAAAAGACCTGAAAGTATGCATCCTACAATCTTTACTCGTTTTGCTGATACTCAAACAGGCCATGAAGATACAATTATATGCCCTAAGGTTTCTGAAAAATTAGATTATGAAGGTGAAATGGCGATTATTATTGGCAAGTCAGGTAGGTATATAGTTGAGGAAAATGCAATGGACTATATTGCTGGTTATTCATGTTATAATGATGCTTCAGTCAGAGACTGGCAAAAACATACTTCGCAATTTACTCCAGGAAAAAATTTTTATAAAACAGGTGGGTTTGGACCTTATATGCTTACTTCTGATGAGGTGCCAGACTACAAAGAAATGAAAATTCAAACAAGGTTAAATGGTCAAGTGATGCAGGATGCCTCATTAAGTGACTTAATTTTTCCTCTTGAAGAATTGGTCAGTTACTGCTCTTCATTTATAGAGCTCCATCCTGGTGATGTTATTGTAACTGGTACCCCTGGTGGTGTTGGAGATAGAAGAGTTCCTCCAGTGTATATGAAAGATGGTGACACCATTGAAATTGAAATTTCTAAATTAGGAATTTTAAGAAATAAGATCCAAAAAGAAAACTAGATATATTTATAAGAGAGTTAAAAATGGCAGCAATTAAATTTTCTTTAATTTTATTTGGCTTGCGGGCTCTGCTTTTATGGCAATCCTTAATTTATAAAAAATTTAAAGATCATTTATCTGAAAAAAATTTTACAGCACAAATCCAGACAAAAGATCAATCAATTGGGAGGTGGTTAACATTTAATAATGGAAGCGTTATTTCATCTTCAGGGTTTCATCAAAAACCTGAAGTGGTATTATCTTTTAAAAATGCGAATGTTGCTGTTGAGTTATTGATGCCCCTAGTAATGGCCTTTTTGCTAAAAAAATCTATTAATCAACTGGATCAAATTAATGCTTTAAAAGATTTTAATTTAACTCTAGATGGCCCTGATGAGTTAACGTTATGGTTTACACAAACTTTAATGAAAACTCAAACAAATGGCTTGAAATTTGGAATTGATGTTGGCGATGGGGTTGTCAGATACACAAATATGACCAATGGTGGTCCAGTTTTTCTTTATGTAAAGAATGATAAAATTATCAGAATAACACCAATTGAGTTTGATCATAATGATCCTGAAACATGGACTATCTCTGCTAGGGGAAAAAAATTTAGGCCACCAAGAAAAACATCTTTGGCTCCCCACGGAATGAATTGGAAGTCTATGGTTTATTCACCCGATAGACTTCTTTATCCAATGAAAAGAATTGATTTTGATCCCGATGGAAAAAGAAATCAAAAAAATAGAGGAAATTCAGGTTATGAGAGAATTTCATGGGATGAAGCTTTAAATATAGTATCTGGTGAAATTAAGAGGGTAAAAAAGGAACACGGACCAGGAGCAATTGTTAATAGTCATGGTTCACATCATACTTGGGGGAACGTCGGTTACTATTTGAGTGCAAATTTTAAATTTATCAATGCTGTAGGAATGACGAGGGTTCACCATAACCCAGATAGTTGGGAAGGTTGGTATTGGGGGGCAGCACATCATTGGGGAGGATCCTTAAGAGTAGGGCAATCAGAAACTTATGGCACTGTAGAAGATTTATTGAAAGAAGCTGAAATGGTTGTCTTTTGGGCAAGCAATCCAGAGGGAACTAGTGGAGCTTATGGTTCTTTTGAAGGGACAATAAGAAGGAAATGGCTTAAAGAGTTAGATATCGATATTGTTCATGTTGACCCTTTTTATAATGACAGTTGCCAATTTTTAGGTGGCAAATGGTTGCCTACTAAACCGACTTCTTCGCCAGCATTAGCTATGGCTATTGCTTATGTATGGATTAAAGAAAATCTATACGATAAGGAATTTGTAAAAAATAGAACAACTGGATTTGAGGTATGGAAAGAATATATTCTTGGTAAAGAGGACAAAATAGAAAAAACACCTGAATGGGCATCAAAAGAAACAGGTCTCGCAGCTAAGGATATAAGAGCACTTGCAAGGAAATGGGGCAATAAGAAAGTATATTTGGCTGCTGGAGGTTGGGGGAATGGCCATGGCGGAGCGTGTAGAAACCAAACCGGAATACAATGGGCACGTTCTCTAGTTTGCCTTATTGCAATGCAAGGCATTGGAAAACCTGGTGTCAATATGGGAAATCTTCAATGGGGCACTCCGGTAGATAATAATTTTTATTTTCCAGGTTATGCTGAAGGAGGGATTTCAGGAGATCTTCACCACACTGCTATGTCTGTAGAATTATACCAAAGAATGCCTCAATTGCAGAGTTTAAATACAGTAGAACAATCTATTCCAAGACTTTGGCTTCCTGAGGCAATAATTGAAGGTAAAGCAGAAGGCTATGTTTGGGATGGCAAGTCAATAGAAGCACAGTTCAACAAAGTGTCTTATCCTAAACCGGGCTATTCGCCAGTTAAAATGCTATATAAATATGGCGGCTCTATGTTTGGTACTATGCCAGATTCAAATAGACACATAAAAATGTATCAATCTGAAAATTTAGAATTTGTAGTTAATCAATCTATATGGATGGAAGGTGAGACAAAGTTTGCTGACCTTATATTACCTGCATGCACAAACTTTGAAAGAGATGATATTAGTGAGTGGGCAGCCTTGGGCGGTTATGCACATCACGGACAAACTCAATTAAATAATAGAGTTGCGGTTTTTCAGCATAAAGCTATAGAGCCACTTGGCGAGTCAAAGTCAGATTATAAAATATTTTCTATGATATGTGAAAGGTTGGGATTGAGTGCATATTTTACAGAAGGCATTTCAGAAATCGATTGGGCAAGGAGAATTTTTGATTCTTCAGATTTGCCTAAAATAATTTCATGGGAAAATTTTGTAAAGAAAGGTTACGCGGTTATTCCTCCAAATAAAAGTGAATTAAGGGATCCTCTGTCTTGGAATTGGTATTATGAAAATAGAAAGAAAGATGTGCCTGAACCAATGCCTTTGCCTTCTGACTATAAAGATGAATATTTAAAAGGTATTCAAACTCAATCGGGCAAGATAGAATTTGAAGCTTCAAGCCTTAAAAGATTTGATGAAAATGACCCTGAAAGGCCGCCTATTGTTAAGTATAAACCAGCGTTTCAAGTTAATAAAAATTCTAAATACCCAATCATGATGCTAACGCCTCATCCAAGATATTCATTTCATACCCAGGGTGATGCTAAAGATAGTTTTATTAACGATATATCTGATCACCGAGTTAAAGTAGATGGTTATGATTATTGGGTTATCAGAATTAATACTGAAGATGCTAAAGACAGAAATATAAAAATGAATGACCTTGTTAAGGTTTATAACGATCAAGGAGCAGTTATATGTGCAGCCCAACTTACTGATAGAATCATGGAAAGTTCTGCCCATGGCTATGAATCATGCGCTAAATACGATCCATTAGGAAAGCCTGGCAACTCAGTAGACAGAGGTGGCATGCTAAATTTATTAACCCCTAAGAAAACACAAATTAAAAAAGCTCATTCTATGGGAAATAGCACGGCAATTGTGCAAATAGAACTTTGGGACAAAAAAGAACTTAAGCCAAAGAAATTTTCAAAAGAAAAAATCTTTGAAACAGCAGAATGAAGGTTATTGCGGAGCATAGATTATGAAAAAATGGAATTTAATTATTGATGTAGATAATTGCACTAATTGCCATATGTGTTCTTTGGCGTGTAAAGATGAATTTGTGGGTAATAGTTTTCCTGGTTATTCAGCCGAAATGCCTAAAAGGGGTGCAAACTGGATAAATATTAAGAAAAAAGAGCGTGGCCAAACGCCAATGGTAGACGTAGGATATATTCCTACTATGTGCCAGCATTGTGATGATGCTCCATGTCTGAAAGCAGCTAAGAATAATGCAGTAATTAAAAGGGAAGATGGTATTATTATTATTGACCCAGAGAAATCTAAAGGTCAAAAACAAATAGTAGATAGTTGCCCTCATAGTGCAATTTCTTGGAATGAAGAACTTGAAATACCACAAATATGGTTTTTTGATGCACATCTGTTAGATAAAGGCTGGAAGGAACCTCGAGCAATTTCAGTTTGTGCTACTGGCGCAATGAAAACTATCAAAATCGAAGACCAAGAAATGAAAAATTTGGCTGAAAAGGAGAGTCTAGAGGTTCTTAACCCTCAATTTAATACTAAGCCGAGGATTTATTATAAAAATCTATATAGATATAATAAATGTTTTATTGGAGGAAGTGTCGCTTTAATAAAAAATAAAGTTGAAGATTGTGTAAGTGGTGCAGTTGTAAAATTAATTCAAAATAAAAAAATAATTTCAGAGTTAAAAACAGACGATTTTGGTGACTTTAAATTTGATAAACTGAAGCCAAATAGTGGCAATTATGGCGTTAATATAGAGTATAATTCAAAAAAGAAAACTATTGAGCTTGATTTAGAAAATAGTATTTATCTTGGGAATATATATTTATAATATTTAACTTTTAGAAGCAGTCTCTCTAATGTTTTGGGGTATTTATGGAAAAATTAGATATTGAATTTGTGAGGAACCAATTTCCTGCATTTTCAGAGAAAAGTTTATTTAAAAAAGCATTTTTTGAAAATGCAGGCGGTTCATTTATGTGCCAACAAGTAATTGATAGGTTTGATCGATATTTTAGACAGAGAAAAGTTCAGCCATACGGGTTCTATGAAGCATCCAAACTAGCTGGTGAGGAAATGGATAGTTCTAGGAAGAGGATGGCAGAATATTTAAATGTTAATACTGATGAAGTATTATTTGGACCTTCTACTTCTCAAAATACTTATGTTTTAGCTCATGCATTTTTAGATAAGATGAGCAATCAAGATGAAATAATTATTTCTGATCAAGAACATGAAGCAAATGCTGGGGCATGGCATAGAATGGCGGACAGAGGTATAAAAGTAAAAATTTGGACTATTGAACCTGATACAGGTTCGTTAGACATTAAAGATTTAAAGAATTTAATAACTGAAAAAACCAAATTTATCGCTGCAACCCATTGCTCTAACGTGGTTGGAGAAATTAATCCTATCAAAGAAATTTCTGAAATAGCTCGATCGAATGGTTCATTGCTTATAGTTGATGGTGTGTCCTATTGCCCACATGGCTTGCCAGATGTAAATGATTTGGGCGCAGACATTTATTTTTTTTCTGCTTACAAAACCTATGGCCCTCATCAAGGTGTCATGGTGATAAGAGAAAAGGCTAAGCTGGCATTAACAAATCAATCCCATTTTTTTAATGCTGATTATTCTGATAAATTTATGGTTCCTGCAGGCCCAGATCATGCTCAAGTAGCAGCGTGTAATGGAATTTTAGATTACTTTGATTTAATTGATCAGCATCACTTTTTATCGACTGATAAAAAAAGCTTCCATGGAACAAACAAGCCTAGACGCGTTGCTAATTTATTTAGAAACCATGAGATTGATTTATTAAAGCCACTTTTAGAGTTTTTGAATAACAATAAAAAGATCAAGCTAATTGGTCCTGGAGATAATGTATTAAGAGCCCCAACAGTTGCGTTTGTTCCTAAAAATAAAATGCCAGAAGAAGTTGCAAATGAGTTGGCAAATTATAATATTATGGCTGGGGCAGGAGATTTTTATGCAGTAAGGCCCTTGATGGCACTTGGAATTGACCCGAAAGATGGAGTGGTTAGACTTTCTTTTGTTCATTATAACACTAAGAATGAGATAAATTCACTTATAAATGCATTGGAAAAAACTTTATAAATTGGGAATTTTAAATTAATGCAGCATCAGGTAGTGATTATTGGTGGTGGTCCCTCAGGAACATTGCTAGCCCTTCTTTTAGCCCAAGCAAAAATAGATGTATTAGTCCTAGAAAGAAAAACCAAAGAATATGTCTTGTCTCGAATTAGAGCGGGTGTTTTAGAGTGGAATACGGTTGATATGCTGACAAAGTCTGGAGTTGGCAGCCGAATGAATACATTAGGATATGTTCATGAAGGAACATTTTTATCGTCAGCCAACAGACAGTTTAGAATTGACTTTAAAAAAACAGTTAATAAACAAGTGATGGTTTATGGTCAGACTGAAGTGACTTTCGATCTATATGAAGCTTTGAGAAAATATGATGTTAAAATATTGCATGAAGTTGATGATGTATCTCTAGATAATCTTAACAAAGAATTTTCAAGAGTTTCATATAAAGATAGAAGTGGCATATCTAAAACTGTCAAAACACAATTCATAATTGGTTGTGATGGTTTTCATGGGATTAGCAGGAAGTATATTCCATCAAAAATATTAAAAACCTATGAAAAAATTTATCCATTCGGCTGGTTAGGGGTTTTATCTGAAACACCACCTGTTAGTGATGAATTGATATACGCAAATCATGAGAGAGGCTTTGCTCTTGCATCAATGAGAAATAAAAATCTATCTAGATACTATATTCAAGTTCCAAATAGTGATAAAATAGATAAATGGTCGGATCAAAGTTTTTGGGATGAATTAAAATTTAGACTTCCAACAGAAACTTCGGACAAAATCATTATTGGCCCATCAATAGAGAAATCTATAGCTCCATTGCGTAGTTTTGTTTCTGAACCTATGAGTTGGGGAAACTTATTTTTAGCAGGAGACTCATCTCATATCGTTCCGCCAACAGGAGCGAAAGGACTCAATCTTGCAGTTTCTGACGTTCACTATTTGTCAAAGTCTCTTATCTCCTTTTTTGTTGAGAATGATAAAAATTTCTTAGAGAAATATTCTGAAACTGCATTATCACGAGTTTGGAAGGGCATTAGATTTAGCTGGTGGATGACTACTGTAATGCATAATTTTCCTGGACAAAATGATTTTGAAAGAAAGATTCAACTTGCAGAATTAGAATATCTTTCAAATTCAATAGGGGCGCAAAAATCATTTGCTGAAAATTATGTGGGTCTACCATATTAAATTTGCTATTCTAATTAAAATTTTCTAATTAGATTAATTATGACTAAGAAAAAAATCTGCACCACAACCATTGGCTCATTTCCTAAACCTAACTATTTACCTATCATAGATTGGTTTGATTCTGCCAGAGGTGAAGATGGAATGAATACTGTCAAAACCACGTTGGAATATAACAAATACAATGAAAATAAAAGTAGTAAGGATGAGTTCTTATTTTTGAAAGCGGCATCTGAAATAATAAATATTCAATTAAAAGCAGGGATAGATGTTCCGACAGATGGTGAAGTTAGAAGAGAAAATTATATTCATTATCACTGTAGGCATCTTGAAGGGTTTGATTTTAATAATCTTGAGCATAGAGTTTTAAGAGATGGTGCTTATGAGACGGGTTTGCCAGCTATAAGAAGTCAAATAAAGCACACTGGAAAGTATTATTCATCTCACGATTATTTATCTAGTCAGACAGTTTCAGGTAATCCAGTAAAATTTACTATTCCCGGTCCATTGACAATTATGGACACTACCGCAGACTGTTATTATGATAATAGAGAAAAACTAAATAATGATCTGGCAGATACCGTAAATAAAGAGATACTCAATCTTGTTGAAAATGGATGCGTTCATATTCAAATTGATGAACCATTATTTGCTCGACAAGTTGAAGATGCTCTATCTTTTGGCATTGAAGGAGTTGAAAGATGTTTTCATAAAGTTCCAAAAAATATTAACAAAATTATTCATATCTGTTGCGGTTATACAGATCATTTAGATGATGAAAATTATAAAAAAGCTGATCCGCAAAGTTATTTTGAACTTTCCAGTGATCTAAACTCAATGAATATTGATCAAATTTCTATTGAAGATGCACATTTTAAAAATGATCTAACTTTATTGAGTAAATTCCCTGACAAAAAAATTATCTTTGGAGCTGTTAATGTAACTAAAAGTCGTCTTGAAAGTTTAGAGGAAATTCAGGAAAGGCTTCTAGACGTTTTGAATTATATTGACAGGGAAAGGCTTATAGTTTCTCCTGATTGTGGCTTAGGTCTTTTCAGTTTAGAGTTGGCTGAGAAAAAATTAAAGATAATGTGTGAGGCAGTCAAAAATGTTTGATTTGTTCATTGTTTAAATTATAGGGACTGCTTCTTTAAATATTGCACCTGACCAAGAAAATAATGCCAGAACAGGTTGTTCCTCAGTCTTCATAGAATGAGGCATCCAAAGATCATGAAAAATTTCATCACCAGGTGATTTTTTTGCAAATTTTTCATCATTAATTTGCCACAACGAGTATCCGCTAATAATATTGTATAATTCCAATGCTTCATGATTATGCGATGGATACAATACATCTTTACCAAGGAGTAAAAATCCTACCCTGATATTAGGACAGATAAGTAATCCAGATGGTCCAATGATTTCAACAAAGCTTTCGTTTTGAAAGAAATGATCTGGGTAAACGTTTTTGTAATTATCATTTACTTTCCAGTATAATAATTCTTTTATTTGTTGAGTGACTTCAGCAATTACTTTGTACTTTTTTGGAGCGTTTTTTATACATGAATTTAAAAATCTACAAACGGGTTGATCGTTTGATTTATAAGAATGATTAAATGTTAGCCTCTTTGAAGTCGCTTCTATTACTTTATCAAGATGGATATTATAATTGGGAATATTGTTACTATTTTTTTTTTTAGAATTTTTATAAAATGAATTAACTGTTCTCCTAAAGTTTTCGGAAACCGTAATAGAGTTTTCTGGCATAACTATTTTAACTTTTTAGTATTTATTTTTTTCTAAATTTAGCAATCAAAACTGTATCCTGTCCATGAGTTTCGTCCTCATTGCTAACATATACTTTTTCTTCATGATAAATTGGTGTTGATATAATGTTTTCCATTTCAAGAAATTTTTTATCAAATTTATCTTTTTTAAATAGTTTTGAATGAATTGTAATAATAAATAAACCATTAGGTTTTGTTATTCTTACCAGTTCATCAAGTGCATTTGGCCCAATATGACCATAAGTAAAGGTTCCTGCACTTACAATTGCTCCATAGTGATTATGCTCTATAGCTAACTTACTTGTAAGGTCAGCTTCAATGATTTTAGAATAACATTGTTTTGATTTGGCTGTTTCAAGCATTTCAGGAGAAATATCAATCGCGTCAATTTCTTGTTCGCTACTTAGTTTCATGCATTCTCCAATTAGACCAGTCCCTGCACCTACATCCAAAATAGGAGTATCTTCTATGAAGGAATATTTTTCAAAATACTTAGCAATTAGAATCGGAGATTGATAGCCATTTTTTTTAGCAAAATCAATATCATAAGTGGATGCCCATGCTCTATATAAATCTATTGAATCCTGAGGAGTTTTAAGTGAATATGCATCTTTCAAACCTTTTTTATTTGTCATGGATTAATCCCTTAAGAATTTTTTTGTTTTTTTAAAGCTGTGAAAACTATTTGTATGATACATTCGCTTTCTAGAATTGCCAAATGTGAGTGCCTTGCAGGCCTATTATTTTCATCAGGAAACATTTTTGTCCAAAAAGGATTGACAATTTTTCTATCTGATTTGTCTTTGAAGTATAAATCTACCTTTATAACATTTTCACAAGAAGCGCCTGCTTCTTCAAGAACGATTAACATATTTTTAAGTGAAAGTTCGATCTGCTTTTCTTTACTGTCAGGAAACTTGCCTGTATCATTATCAATTCCTGTAATAGCAGAGGATATTATTAGTCCATTTATTTCGGCGGCATGAGGGATTGGATTTTTATGTGAATGGACATTAGGTGAATTAATTGATCTTCTCATAATCTCAATTTATTTGTTATTGTATCTGTTTTCTTAGTTCAAATTTTTGCAATTTACCTGTGGCAGTTTTGGGAATTTCACAAAAAACTATTTGTTTAGGTCTTTTAAATCCAGCTAAATTTTTTCTACAAAAATCCATTAATTCTTCCTCAGTTATGCTTTTTTCTTTTTTAAGCTCAACAAAAGCACAAGGAACCTCGCCCCATTTTTCATCTGGTTTTGCAATAACTGCAGCTATTGATACTGCAGGATGTTTATGAAGAATTCCTTCAATTTCTACTGAAGAAATATTTTCTCCTCCTGATATTATTATATCTTTTAATCTATCCTTAATTTCAATGTAACCAGTTTCGTGCATAACCGCCAAGTCTCCAGATTTGAACCATCCACCTTCAAAAGCTTCGGAGGTTGCTTCTGGATTTTTCAAATATCCTTTCATGATTGTATTTCCTTGAAGAACAATCTCACCAATCGTTTTCCCGTCTTTAGGAACGTCTTCTCTTGTTTTTAGGTCAACAACTCTGGCGCTTTCAGTTGCTGTCATTGCAACACCTTGACGTGCCTTGATTGTGGCGCGTTGTGAAAAATCACTACCACTCCATTCTTCTTGCCAAAAACACATAACTGTATGGCCGTAAGTTTCTGTTAGGCCGTATACATGAGTTACGTTAAAACCTAAATTTTCAATGCCTTCTAAAATTGCTGCTGGGGGTGGAGCGCCTGCAGTCATAATTTCAACTGTTTGATCCATTGGTTTTCTTTCTGATTCTGATGCATTGATTATCATGCCTAAAATGATAGGAGCGCCTCCAAAATGAGTAACTTTATGATGTTGGATTGCCTCATAAATTGCAGATGCTGAAACTTGCCTACAACAAACTATTTTTCCGCCAAGGGCAGTCATAGTCCATGCATGCCCCCAACCATTGCAATGAAACAATGGTACAGTATATAAATAACTAGGATGCATTGGCAGTTGCCAATCACAAATTGTTCCCATAGTCATGAGGTATGATCCTCTATGGTGGTATACAACACCCTTGGGTTTTCCACTAGTCCCAGAAGTATAGTTTAGGGATAGTGCGTTCCACTCATCATCTGGCAAAGACCATTTAAAGTTTGTATCTCCAGTCAAGAGAAGTTCTTCGTAGTTCATTGTTCCAAGGGTAGTTTTATCTCCCTCTGCTTGCATATCTACTATATCGATAATAATCAGTTTTTTGTTCTCTATTTTCTTTATAGCTTCTTTCACCGAAGGAGAAAAACCAGTATCAGTTATAAGAATTTTTGCTTCACTATGATCTAAAATATAAGCAATTGTATCAGCGTCTAACCTTACATTAATACTGTTTAATACCGCTCCTGCCATGGCAATTCCATAGTGAGCTTCGACCATTTCAGGAGTATTTGCAGCAATTACTGATACAGTATCGCCAGTTGAAACGCCTAATTTTGATATAGCTGAGGCTAAACTTCTGCATCTGTTATAACATTCAGACCATGAATACTTTCTATCTCCATAAACAACTGCATCTTTATTTGGAAATAGGTTAGCAGCCCTAGGCAAAAATGAAAGTGGTGAAAGCGCTACATGATTAGCTTTAACCTTCTTAAAGGTGCTATACATGCTATTTGATGTGTTGTTCATTTATTTAGTCCCCAATTAATTTAATTTCTTAAACTTACCCCTTTTTCAATTAATGCTGATATTCTATCTAACGTTGGTTTTGTTTTAGCAAGGTTTATAAAAGCTTTTCTTTCCCGGTCAAAGAGTTCATCCTCTTTTACTGTAATGACTTTGTTTTCTTTTTTATTAGCTACTACACTGGCAACTTCCATTGCTACTGTTTTGTCATGTGGATAAAAGACACCTTTATCAATGCCATTGTCCATAAAGTCCTCCATTTTCTTAAGTATAGAGTTTCCTGGTAAACGAATTGTTTTTGGTTCTGGTTTTTTATATCCTTTTTCATTTAACTCTTTGATAGACAGAAGGGCAGAATTAACCAGATAATCTCTATTCATTTCTGTTCTATCCCGGTCATTTATAAAATATAATAATTCTGAACTTTTTTCTGGGCTTGTACCAGTTTGACCATATCCTATTTGCATCCATGTCTTCCAAGCTGCCTCTTCTTCATCATTTAATTTTTGATAGCATCTTAAATAGGTTTCTTTTACCCCGCCACCACCTGGTATCAAGCCCACTCCAGATTCTACAAGGCCTAACACAGAATTTGTATGGGCAATAATTTTGTCTGAGTGAAGCAAAACTTCAAAGCCTCCACCAATAGCCATACCAGAAGGTGCGCCTACCACTGGCACTGAAGAGAATTTAAGGGACTTGACTGCGTGCTGAAACTTCAAAAGAAATTTATCTATGCCCTCCCAATTTTTTGACCTAATAAGTGATAAAAAAGCGTTTAAATTTACACCTGATGAAAAATGTTGAGCATCATTATGGACTATAATGCCATTTCCTGGATTGTTTGTTGCTGCCTTGACAACTTCCATTGAAAAATCATCTAGAGTATTGGCTTTAGAATGAAATTCAATCAACCTTATATCGTCATCTATTGTAAATAAACTTGCTGAACGATTTTCAAAAACTGGTTTTAGGGTTTGCCTTTTCAAATGGAACCGCATTGCATTTTCAGGTAAAATAATAGGTTTTAATGAAGATTTAGGTTTATTATTAGAATTTGAATAATTGCTTACATATAGTTTATTTTTTTTAACTCTGTAAAAAGGGAAACAGGCCATTGATTTGGGTATTTCTAAATCACTTTCAATAAAAAGTTCATTTGCAACATCTTTTCCAAGAGCATCAATTATTTCAAATGGTCCTCTTATCCAGTTAAAACCTAATTTCATTGCATCATCTATATTTTGAGGTGATGAAGTAATTTCAGGAATCAAAGAAGCTGAGTAATTTAATATTCTGCCTAATACATTTCTACAAAATGATGTGTATTTTTTTTCAGAGTTATTATTTGAGCTATTATTAATCAAATGAAAGAGTGTCTCTTTCCCTTGCTCCAAAAGTTCAGCTGCTTTTTGTGCTT
This sequence comes from uncultured SAR116 cluster alpha proteobacterium, assembly GCA_902532475.1. GTDB lineage: Bacteria > Pseudomonadota > Alphaproteobacteria > Puniceispirillales. The sequence goes on along the minus strand of CACAIE010000008.1, from coordinate 25,286 downwards.
TGTCGTTCAATTTACCAATTTTTGGGCATATTTTATGAGTGTGGATGTCAACTATTAATTCATGTTCATTCTCGTCTATCCTATAAAATCCGCCTTTGCCCTTATTGCCTGTAAAGCCATCTTGTATCATTTGCTTTATTAATTCTGCAGTGGGAATATTTTTTGATCCCACCTTATGAAATAGATCACTTTTAGGTAAAATTGAACCTAAAGTATCAACTACATCTGCCATCAAATCGACACCAATTAAGTCATATAATCCAAAAACACCTGTTTTGGGTATTCCCATTGGGCGACCCATTAAGGCATCAGCTTCTTCAATAGAAAGACCCAGCTTAAAAGCTTCGTCCATTCCCACCTGCAAAGCGTAAACGCCAACTCTATTCCCTAAAAACCCTGGTGTATCATCGCAAGCAACAACACCTTTACCAAGGATTCTGTCATTATAATCTGCCAATTTGGAAATAATCTTTGGGTTTGTATCATGTCCTCGAACCAACTCAAGTAATCTCATAAATCTTACAGGATTAAAATAATGGGTAATAGCAAAACGTTTTCTAAATGATAGTGGCATGTCTTCAATTAATAATTTTATTGGAATAGTAGATGTGTTGGAGGTGATTACACAATCTTCATTAATAACCTCATTAATCCTTTTGTATAAGTCTTTTTTGATATCAAGTCTTTCAACAACCGCTTCAATTATTAAATCACACTCAGATAGGCTCTCAAAATTATCTCTGATATTTCCAATTTTTATTAGATTAGTTCTGTTTTTATGCATAAGTGCAGGTGGATCGGATTTTATTAATTTTTTTATAGCGTCTTCTGTGATGCTATTGGGTTCATCTCCAGGTATATCTAATAATAAAACCTCTTGATTTGCATTGGCAATTTGGCCTGCAATGCCACTTCCCATAGTTCCTGCACCAATCACAGCAACTTTTTTAAATGGAACAACTTTATGCATTTATGAATTCTCACCTTGAATTAAATTTTTATATTTTTTATAAATGTTTTATTACAAAATCAATTATTTAGTTAGTTTACAATAAGGGGCTTTACTTTTTCAATTGCTGTTTTGAGATGTTTTTCTAATTCTTTTTGTTTTAAATAAAATCGATGAGAAGGAACAGGTATAGAAATAGAATATATCTCTTTGTTGATTATAAAGGATGATCCTAAAGCAGATATTCCATCATTATTTTCATCAAAGTCATATGCAACTCCGTTAATGCCTGCCTTAGCGATTTCATCCTCTAATTTTTTAACATCTTTTCTTCTTTGTTGCTGGTTTTCACTTTCCAGGAATTCTTTTGCTTTGTTTGTATCAAGCAAAGATAGTGCTGATTTTCCACTTGCGGTGGTTGATAAAGGAAGTTTGAGACCTACTTTTGAATTAACGCCAAGTCTATATGAACCCAAAACCCTATCAAGTAATACCATGTGGGTTTTATCTAATATTGCTAAGTCGACAGTCTCTTTTGTTTTGTTTGACAGTAAATTTATGATAGGGCTTAAAGTTTTCACTACATCGTAATTATCCAAGGCAGCCAATTTATAAATTTCATCACCTAATTGAATGCCTTTATCTGAAGCGATTGTCAGATAATTTTCTTTTATTAGAGAATTAACAATTCTTTGGACAGTTGATCTCGGTAAATTTGAGATTTTTGCAATTTTTCCCAGGCTAATTTTACTATCTCTTTCTTTTTTTATAATTCTGAGTATTTGAAAGGCTCTGGTTAAAACCTGAATATTGCTGCTAGATTTTCCCATGTTCAGTTTTATAAATTATTCTTGTAAGAAAGTTAGAATCACCATAGAGTAATACATGTGTACCAAATTATGATACACTTTAAAAGTAATATTTATTAAGGAGGAATTTGTGACAATTAATATTCGTGGAATTGATTTTCAAGAAAATACAAAAAATGAAATGGGAATTGAATTTTATAATTTATCTCATCGGTTTGGATACCAATGTCCTAACTGGCCATATTTTAGAGATGTAAGAATTGAAAGAATGCATTATATGGCAAAATCAGGGGTTTTGTCTCAAACACTTACCACGACTATGCATGTTACAACCCATATTGATGCACCTGCACATGTAGTTCAATCAACACCATTTATTGATGAAGTGCCTCTCCCACATTTTTTTGGTTCAGGAATTGTTGTTTCTATTCCTAAGAAGAAATGGGAGCAAATTACAGGTGATGATCTCGAAAAGGCATGTGGGCACGCTATTAGAAAAAATGATGTATTAATAATAAATACTGGTTGGCATAAACGTTATGAAGATGGGGATTATTTTCCATATTGTCCTGGGCTTGTTCCTTCAGCAGCTGAGTGGATGATAGATAAAGGAGTTAAAGTTGTTGGACATGATACACAAGCAAATGATCACCCATTAGCTACTGCTATTGGTCCACAAAGAAACGGGCCTTTACTTCCCCATCTTGCAGAAGAATATAAGGAGTGGTCAGGGGGTGTTGATTGGAAAGATGCATTTCCAGTATGGGAACCCGTTCACAATATGATTTTTAATAAAGGGATTCTAGGTATTGAAAATGTTGGAGGAGATTTGGACGATGTGACGGGTAAAAGATGTACTTTTGCATTTTTCCCATGGAATTGGGATAGAGGAGATGGCTGTATTATAAGATTAGTGGCAATGATTGATAAAAAACAATCTTATAGGATTGAAACAGGGGAGAGTTTTTAATGTATGTAAAAAAACTAAAAGATGCAAAAGCATATGAAGCGCCCAATCATCAAAAATGTCATTCTGTCAGATTGGCGGGCTTTGAAGATTATGGCCCCGAAAACTTTTGGGTTGGCCATTCTCAGTTTTTACCAGGAGGTGGGGCAGGTCCAGATGCATCTCCATTAGAAAAGGTTTACGTTATAACTCAAGGAAGTCTTTCAATCAGGGTTGATGGTGAAGAGAAATTAGCAAATCCTGGAGATACTGTATTTATACCTGGAGGTAAAGAAAGGGAAATTAGAAATGAAACCAATGAAACCGTAATTATGACCGTAATTATGCCTTATCCTCCAAAGAGTAGTTAGGGAGAAATTTTTATGAATAGCGATCCGTATTCTATCTTTAACATTAAAGAAAAAGTAGCTTTGGTTGTAGGGGCAACTGGTGCATTTGGGAGTGTCGCATCTAAAACATATGCTGGCGCTGGTTGCAAAGTAGTTTTAACAGGGGGAAACAAAGCAGAATTAAAAAAAATATCAGAAGCAGTTAACGAAATTGGTTGTAGTAGCAAAATGATTAATATTCGCCCTTCATCAGAGAAGGACTGTGAAAGAATTGTAGAAGAAACAGTTAGATCTTTTGGCAGAATAGATATTTTAGTAGTTGCTTCTGGAATAAATAAAGTTTCTAAAGTTGACGAAATGTCTCCAGACACTTTTAAAAATGTAATGGATGTAAATGTCACTCAATCATGGTTAATGGCAAGAGAAGTAACAAAGCAAATGAAATTGCAGGGTGGGGGTGGAAAAATTGTTTTAGTTTCATCAGCAAGAGGTTTGCTTGGTCACCCAGCTGGTTATTCAGCTTATTGTGCATCGAAGTCTGCAATTGATGGAATAACAAAGGCATTGGGTTGTGAGCTTGGAAATGCTGGAATAACTGTGAATGCCATTGCTCCAACAGTTTTTAGATCTCCTCTTACTGCATGGATGTTTGAAGATAATCCAGAAGCTGATAAAGTCAGGTCTGGATTTATTACTCGAGTACCTAAAGGAAGATTGGGTGAACCAGAGGACTTAGCTGGTCCTCTATTATTTTTATCATCAAGTGCGTCTGATTTTTATACAGGCCATATTTTATACGCAGATGGAGGTTATACTGCAGGTTAAAAATAAATGATTAATAAATTAACTGTTATTGGCTCAGGTTTGATGGGGCATGGAATTGCACTAAAATTTGCTCAACATGGATGTATTGCAACGGTCTTTGATCCTAACCAAAGTTCTATGGACACTCTGTTTAAAAGGATTGAAATTAGTTTGATACAAATGGATGTCTCAAAATTAAATATCAAAAAATGTCTATCATTAATAAAAAAATCTAATAATTTGAAACAATCTTTAGAAAATTGTGAACTCGTTATTGAGGCAGTTCCAGAAAAATTAGGATTAAAGCAAGATATTTTTAAAGAAATTGAAAAATTCGCTCCAGATAAATGTATTTTTGCATCAAATACATCTGTAATTCCAATAAGTAAAATTGTTGAAAAAATGAGGGATAGGACTAGGGCGTTAGGCACGCATTGGTGGAATCCACCTCATTTAATACCTCTTGTCGAAGTGATTAGAACTCAATGGACTGATGAGAGCACTATTGGTAAAGTAATTAAGATTTTAAATGAAATTGGCAAAACACCTGTTCGTGTTGAAAAGGATGTTCCTGGATTTATTGGGAATAGACTTCAACATGCTCTCTGGAGAGAGGCAATTAGTCTTGTGGAAAACGGTGTATGTGATGCCCAATCGGTTGATGCTGTTGTAAAATCTAGCTTTGGAAGAAGGTTATCTATTTTAGGACCGATGGAAAACGCTGATTTAGTAGGGACAGACCTGACTTTAGATATTCATGAGAATGTTTTTTATGATTTAGAAAGTAGCAAGAACCCATCAAAGCTCTTGAAAAATCTTGTCAATGATGGAAAGCTAGGCATGAAGAGTGGCCAAGGATTTCAAAAATGGAATCAAAAAGATCCAGATAAGATTAAATTAAGGATCAGTAAGCATTTAAAAGAGTTAGACAAAATAATTTAATTTAAAAAGGATAACAAGGAGGAAATAATGGAATCAAAGAAATTTAAAAAATCTTTTTCTAGAAGAAAGGTTTTAATTAGTGGTGGCGCAGCTATAGCAGCACCAGCAATACTATCTATAACCAGAGCATATGCAGCTAACCCTAAACTAAAAGTAGGATTTGTTAGTCCTAAAACAGGACCTTTAGGTGGCTTTGCTGAAGCAGATGATTATGTTGTTGGAGCAATACAGAAAGTATTTAGTTCTGGACTATCAAATAATGGAAAAACTTATGAAGTTGAGATTATTTCTAAGGATTCTCAATCAAATCCGAATCGTGCTGCTGAAGTAGCGAGTGATTTAATTTTACGTGATGAAGTGGATATAATTTTAGCTCAAGCTACTCCTGATACAACTAATCCAGTTGCTGATCAGGCAGAGATTAATGAAGTCCCCTGCATAACTACAAATTGTCCATGGCAGCCATACTTTTTTGGACGAAATGGAAATCCTGCAAAAGGATTTGATTATACGTATCACTTTTTTTGGGGCCTAGAAGATATTATTGCCGTTTTTACTGATTTATGGGGTGCAAGTGGAGTGGCAAAGACTGTTGGGGGGTTATTCCCAAATGACGCTGATGGAAATGCATGGGGGGATCCTGAGTTAGGATTGCCAAAGCCACTTTCAGAAATGGGTTATAATTTAATTCATCCTGATCATTATCAACCTTTATCAGATGATTTCTCAGCACAAATAAATGCATACAAAGAGGCTGGATGTGAAATTGTTACTGGTGTTATGATACCTCCTGATTTTGGAACTTTTTGGGCACAGTCAGCTCAACAAGGATTTAACCCTAAAGTAGTAACTATTGGTAAAGCTTTGCTTTTCCCATCATTTGTTGACTCTTTGGGCGATAGAGGAAATGGCCTTACCTCAGAAATTTGGTGGACACCTGATCATCCATTTTCAAGTAGTTTGACTGGAACAAAAGCAAAAGAACTTGGAGCAGATTATGTTTCAAGCACTGGAAGGAAATGGAACCAAGGGTTAGGTTTCCAGCATGCATTGTTTGAGGTTACTGCTGACGTAATAAAGAGATGTTCAGATCTAGATGATACAATAGCTATTATGGCATCGATTAGTTCAACAAATATTTCAACAATAGTTGGGAAAGTAAACTGGTCTAATGGACCAGTTAAGAATGTTTCTAAAACCCCATTAGTTTCTGGACAATGGCAGAAAGGAAGTAATGGTTTAGAGTTAAGGATCACCAATAACTCTCATGCCCCTGAAATTCCAACAAATGGAACATTAAAACTTCTATAAAAATTTTATAGCCTGCTTAATTTTTGAATTAAGCAGGCTATCCTAAAATTATGCAAAAGATTCTTGAAGCTAAAAATTTATGTAAGTCATTTGGTGCTGTAAATGTAGCTGATGAATTAAGTTTTTTTATATCTGAAGGTGAAGCTTTAGGAATTATAGGTCCCAACGGAGCAGGTAAAACTTCTTTGTTTAATTTAATTACTGGTAATATTAATCAAGATAAAGGCAGTATTCTTTTTGATGGAGAAATAATCGATCATTTAAGTTCTCCTGATCGATGCCATAAAGGAATATGTAGATCTTTTCAGATACCGCAACCTTTTGGAGGGTTAAGTGTTTTTGAAAATACATTTGTTGCAGCTGCTCATGGTGCTGGATTGGACAGCTCTAAAGCAAATGAGACATGCATTCAAATTTTGGAAAAAACAGGTTTGATATCTAAAGCAAACCAATTGGCAAATTCATTAACTTTATTGGAAAGAAAAAGATTAGAATTAGCTAGAGCATTATGTGCTCAGCCAAAGTTACTTTTATTAGATGAAATTGCTGGTGGTCTTACAGAAAGTGAATGTAAGTCACTCATTCAAACAGTTAGCGAAATAAAAGAATCCGGTATTTCAATAATTTGGATAGAGCATATTGTACATGCCCTTCTTTCAATTGTTGATAGATTAATTGTCATTAATTTTGGGAAAAAAATCGCTGATGGAAATCCTAAGAAGATTATGAAAAGCAAGGAAGTTAGAGAAATCTATATTGGGATTGAAGCTGATGCATAAGAAAATTCTTGAAACGAAAAACTTAAATGCTTTTTATGGTGATTTCCAGGCACTGTTTGAGGTTTCTATAGATCTCTTTGAAGGTGAAATAATATCAATTATAGGTGCAAATGGGGCAGGTAAATCAACGTTCATGAAAGCAGTTACTGGCTTATTAGCTAAAGTTGAAAATGATATAAATCTAAAAGGAAGATCAATTAAGAACTTAAGGGCGGATGAAATAGCTAGAAAGGGTATTGCTATGGTACCTGAAGGTAGAAAATTATTTCCATCATTAAGTGTTGAGGAAAATTTATTAATTGGTGGCCAAATTAATAGGATAGGACCATGGAATTTAACTTCAATCTATAAACTATTTCCAGATTTATATGAGAAAAAAAATATGCCCAGCAATTTATTATCAGGTGGGCAACAGCAAATGGCAGCTATAGGGAGAGCACTTATGTCTAATCCAGAAATAATATTATTTGATGAAATTAGTTTAGGATTGGCTCCAATTATTATCAAAAAAATATACCAAAATTTGCCCGATGTTATCAAAGATGGAATGAGTGCAATCGTTGTGGAACAAGATATTTCTAAAGCCATTGAAATTTCAAATAGAGTTTATTGTCTTCAAGAAGGTAAAATTGCCTTATCTGGTCATTCAAATAAATTGACCCGAGAAGAAATAAGCAAAGCATATTTTGGAATGTAAAGATATGGATTGGATAAACTCAATTATTCAGGGAATTTTAGTAGGGGGGCTGTATGCTCTTTTTGCTGCAGGCCTTTCATTGATTTTTGGTGTAATGAGGCTAGTAAATATTGCTCATGGTGACTTAATTATTCTTTCTGCTTTTTTAGGGCTAACAGTTTCATCTAGTTTAAACCTTCACCCGTTTGCTAGTCTAATTGTTGTTTTACCTATAATGGGTTTTTTTGGTTATCTATTGCAGAGGGGCATTCTTAACAAAACCTTGGGCAATGATATTTTGCCTCCATTATTAGTTACTTTTGGCCTTTCAGTTATTATTCAAAATGGTCTTATGGAATTATATACAGCCGATCCCCAAAAGATGAATGCTGGAAATATTGAGGTAGCCAGTTTGAGTTTGCCTGGCGGATTAAACATTGGTTGGTTTCCTTTATTAATGTTTATAATTTCAATTATAATTATTGGAATCTTACAATTTATTTTTTACAAAACTGCTTTAGGAAGGGCATTCCGTGCCACTTCTGATGATCAAGAAATTGCTCAATTAATGGGTTTGAACAAAAACCATATTTATGGACTTGCAATGGCTATATCTATGATTGTTGTAGCGATAGCTGGTATATTTTTAGGAATAAGAACTAGCTTTGATCCTGCAGCTGGGCCAAGTAGACTAATTTTTGGTTTTGAGGCTGTGATTATTGGTGGACTGGGCAACTTATGGGGGACCTTAATTGGAGGCATTATTTTAGGGGTTAGCCAAAATATAGGTGCTAAAATAAACCCAGGATGGCAACTTCTTGCAGGCCATATTGCTTTTCTAGTTGTTTTGGCAATTCGCCCAAAGGGTCTTTTCCATAGGGTTGATGGTTAATGGCCACTGATCGTTTTGAAATCGTTCAATCCTCTTCTACAAGTAGAATCAGTATCTTTATTGCTTTTTTTATCATTATTATTTTATTTTTTGCTCCTTGGTGGGCTGGAAGAGCTGATATTAGGTTACTAAGTGAGATTTTTCTTTATTTATCTCTGGCTAGCTTATGGAACTTGTTAGCTGGATACTGTGGATTAGTTTCAGTTGGCCAGCAGGCATTTGTAGGTTTTGGTGGTTACTTGCTTTTTGCATTAACCATCTTTGCTGGCTTCAATCCATTATTAGCTATTCCAATTTCAGGAATATTTGGTGCATTAATCAGCTTGCCAATAGCCTTTTTAATTTTTAGGCTCAGGGGAGCCTATTTTGCTATTGGTACTTGGGTTGTTGCAGAAGTTTTCCGTTTATCTTTTGCACAAATACAGTCTCTTGGAGGTGGTTCTGGTTCGAGTTTGCCAGTAGCTATAGTAAAGTCAATAGCTTCAAATAAAGCAATGAGAGAGTCATTAATATATTGGATGATACTTGGACTAACAGTTTTAATATTAGTTTCAGTATATCTAATTCTAAGATCTAGAAGAGGCATCGCTTTAATAGCTATAAGAGATAATGAACTAGCTTCCAAAAGTTTAGGAATAAACATCACGCGATCTAAGTTATTTGTTTATATAATTACCTCTGGCTTAACTACTATTTTAGGTGCTTTAATTTTTCTACAAAAGTTAAGAATTTCACCGGACGCTGCTTTTAATGTAAATGATTGGACAGCATTTGTAATCTTCATAGTAGTAATCGGTGGAATAGGTACTATAGAAGGACCCATCATAGGGGTATTAATTTTCTTCCTTTTGAGAGAGACGCTAGCTGATTTGGGAACTATATATTTAATTATGCTTGGATGTGTGGCTATAGCTGTGATGATAAAAGCTCCAAAAGGAGTTTGGGGGTTTGTTAGTTCAACCTTTAAAATTGAACTTTTCCCATTGAGTAGAAAACTAAAAAAACAAATAAAGGAGAATTAAATGCAACATTTTTCTGAAGAATTTTCAGCTGAAGTAGTGAAGCAACAGTACGCCAATTGCAAAGATATAAGACTAAAAACAATTATGGAAAGTGCGGTTACTCATCTGCATGAATTTGTAAAAGAAGTAGAGCCCACTCAAGAAGAATGGATGTATATGATTGAGTATTTAACAAAAACGGGCCAGAAGTGTGATGATAAGAGGCAAGAATTTATTCTATTGTCAGATGTTCTGGGTATTTCTGCATTAGTTGATACGATCAATAATCGTAAAACTTTAAATGCTACTGAATCAACAGTGCTTGGTCCGTTTCATGTTAAGAATGCTCCAATAAAAGAAATGGGAGACAATATTAACTATGATGGGAAGGGTGAACCAGCATATATCTTTGGGTCTGTTACTGATACTGATGGAAATCCAATCGATGGGGCAGAAATTGATGTGTGGCAAGCGAATGAAGATGGTTTTTATGATATTCAACAACCTGATGTTCAGCCAAAAATGAATTTACGAGGTATTTTCTCTACTAAAGATGATGGAAAATACTGGTTTAAATCTGTTAAACCTAAATTTTATTCTATCCCTACTGATGGACCAGTAGGAACAATGATATATGCCACTGGAAGGCACCCCAACAGGCCCGCACATTTACATTATATCGTTAGTGCTGAAGGTTATAAACCAGTCGTAACTCATGTTTTTGTTAAAGGAAGTGAATACTTAGATTCAGATGCTGTTTTTGGAGTTAAGGATAGTCTTATTAGTGAATATGTTCTGATTGAAGACAGTATGAAGGCTAAAGAAATAGGTTTTGAAACTTCATATTATGAACTGGAGTTCAATTTTGTATTAGAAAAATATTCTTTGTGATACCAAAAATCATTTATCATTTATAAAAATTACTAGTTTGTAAGTAACTTGAATTTATGAATTTTCTTTATTTGCATGATAGCTAAAATCTCCAGGGTCAGAAAGATCTGGAACAGTCCAACCATCAAGATCATATTCAGACATACATTGTTCAGCAAAGCCTTTAAATTTATCAGCATTTCCAGAAGCTTGAGCTCCAAATAAACAATATCTTCTAATTTCTTCAGTAGAGCCTCCATAATTAATTTCATATAATTCATGTCTACCACCAAATTCTGAAGCTATACTATCCCAAAGAAGTTTTAAAAGCTTTACTCTTTCTTCTGCTTTATAACCATTCGATCCTCGAAGATATTTGTTTATGTAAGGAGATAGCTCTGGGTTTTTAAAGTCCCTAGCATGTGAATTTAAATAAATCAGTCCTGAAGCAACTGTTTGCTCGATAATATATTTAATTTTTGTATATGCCATCGTTGCTATGATCTGGTAAGCGTTTCCTGGATCCATATTTGGTAAAACATAACCTTCAATCCAAGGTTTAGGGTCTTTAACCATTGCGTCAGATAACCCCCAAAAAAGATTTCTCCAGGCAATAACTTCACCGACGTTCGCTTGAACTCCTCTATAATCTTTAGTACCTGCAGCCTCTACAGCTTTTAGAAGTAGTCCTGCAATAAAATCTAATTTGACAGCAAGTCTTGTGCAGCCATGAACAACGAACCTTGGAAGAAACCCTGTCTGTGGGAAAAAATTATTTGCCTTATCTATATCCCCATAGACAAAAACATTTTCCCAAGGTACCAAAACTTTGTCCATAATAAAAACAGCATCATTCTCATCAAGTCGGCTTGACAAAGGCGCATCAAATGGACTGCCCATAACTGTCGAAGTCATTTCATAAGATGTTCTGCATATAAATTTTATCCCCGGTGCATTTGTAGGAACCATAAAAACCAATGCAAATTTTTTGTCTTGAAGAGGGATTAATCCATGATGGGCAACGAAAGTATAATTTGTTAATACTGATCCTGTAGCTACAACTTTTGCTCCAGATACAATGAGTCCGGCATCAGTCTCTTTCTCAACTTTACAACATACATCAGAAGCTTCATTTGGTGGTCGATCTCTATCAACAGGAGGATGAATGATTGCATGATTAATAAAAGGGACTCTTTCTTGGCTGAATTTATACCAATTTTTAGCGTTTTCTTGAAAAGGATCATAAAACTCTGCATTTGCCCCTAAAGTCGCAAGAAATGCAGCTTTATAATCTGGAGCACGACCAATCCATCCGTATGTTATTCGAGCCCATTCAGCTATAGCGTCTCTTCCAGCAATTAAATCATTCACATTTTTTGGAGCCTTAAAAAATGCATGAGTTTTACCACCGTTTCCTGTATCTGTTGGTAATAAGAGATTCTTGCTGTGTTTTTTATCATGAAGTGCGTCAAATAAACGAGCTGTCATTCTGGAAGTATTTCTAAAAGCTGGATGTTTCGTAACGTCTTTTACTTTTTCGCCATAAATAAAAACTTCTCTGCCATCTCTTAATTCTTCCAGATATTCATCTCCAGTCATTGGTTTTTTGAAACTAACTTTGCCAATATTTTTTGGTGACTGATTAAATTCTTGTTTATTTATAATTGGAACATCATCCATTACGTATTTCCCATATACAAAATTACATTTAAAAATAGCCAGTAACTATCAGTCTCTCATAACTTGAAGAATTACACAAAAGGTAAATAAAATTCTCTAACCTCATCGACGGTTTTATCTTCTAGTCGACTTGCTTCATCCTTCTTAATTTCCATAAAAGCGTCGCAAAATTTTTCTCCTATTTCTGATTTGAGAACCTTATCATTTTCAAGTGCAGCGAGAGCTTTTGATAAACTGGAAGGAGCGTGTTTAGTAGCCCTAACATTTTCCATTCCGTCAAGATCTTCAATAGGAGGCAGTTTATATTTATTTTTAATGCCTAACAAACTAGCTTTTAAAACTGATGAAGTAACAATATATGGATTTCCAGCTCCATCAGCTGTTCTATGTTCTATTCTAGCAGAATTAGATGAGGAAGTAGAAGTTCTGATAGTAACCATTCTATGATCTCCCGCCCAATTAGCCCAATATCCTGCCATAGAAGCTGGTTGTAATCTATCATAGCTGTTAGCTGTTGAGGCTAACAAGGGTGACAAACCCTCATGATGATGAATTAATCCACTAATACAATTATTGGCGATCTCGGACAATTTACCTTTTTGCTCTATAACATTGATTTTACTTTTATCTAAGAAACTAAAGTTAACATGTAAACCTGATCCCCCTCTTTCAGGGATTGGTTTAGGCATAAAAGAAAGAATTAAGCCTTCAGTTAATGCAATTTCTTTAGCCATGGTTTTAAATAAGAATGCATTATCGCAAGCTTTAAGTGCCTCATCAAAACCTAATGTTAATTCAAATTGACCATTATCATATTCGCCATTAATACTTTCTACGGGTAATCCAATGTCTGATGCTCCTTCCCATATCTTAGCCATTAAGTTTTTTGGGTCATTTGATGGACCGGTTCCATAAACAAATGCACCTGGAGTATTGTATGGCATCCAAACACCATCTTCATCTCTTTCGAAAACGTAAGCTTCAAATTCAAGCCCAACCATTGGAGTGAGATCAAGTTTATTAAATTCCTTAATAGTATTTTTTAAATTAGTTCTCGCACATAATGCATAATCATTACCTTCAAATTTAAGGTCTCCTAGAGCTATTTCAGTGTTTTCTTGCCATGATGGAAACCTATCTTTTTCTAAAGCTAAATTCATATCTGGGATTCCGTCAAAAAGACCAGTTCCTGGTATATTTAATAAATCTCTATCAAATGAAACAGCAAGTGCACACGCAGCAAATCCTATATGCCCGCTCTTAGCTAGGTCAGGTTGAATGTATTTACCTTTAGGAAGCCCTAGTAAATCACAATAAAGTGCACGTGTTCTAATCATTTTCTTTCCTTACATTAAGTAATTATTTTCACTATTAAGTTATATATAAAAGCAGAATAAATAAATTATAAGAAACAACTATTTATTCTTCTTTTATTTGTTACATTTAATTTAATAGAGTCAATAAAGAAAAATTTTTTGAGTTATAAGCTTTTAAGCTATTCTTACTTTTAGACTTTTTACACCACAAATAAAATTGGATCTTGTCCATGTAGGGTTATCTAGAAGGTCAATTTTATCTATTTTTTTTGCAAGCTCCTCTAAAAGTATTCTTACTTCCATTCTAGCGAGCCAAATTCCTAAGCAGAAGTGGACACCCCCCTGACCAAAAGAAACATGGGGATTAGGTGAACGTGAGAGAATAACATCATGAGGATTTTTAAATACCTCATGATCTCTATTTCCAGAGACAAACCATAGAATGACTTTGTCCCCTTTTTTGATATTCTTGTTTCTTAAACTTACATCACATGTGGCGGTTCGTCTAAAATACATTGTTGGTGATGCAAGTCTAATAAATTCATCTGCACATGTTCCCCAGTATTGGTTTGATCTTAAATCTCTAATTAGATTATTGTCCAATGAAAGCTGGTATAAAGCCATTGCAATGCTGTAACGTGTAGTATCATTTCCAGCAGCTATAAGAAGACAGAAAAAGTTTTTGAATTCATGAGGTTCCATGACTTTTTCAGAAGAGTTTGCATCGAGAACCTTTGATAGAATACCTGTTTTATTTATTGAAATTTTTTTATTTAAAATATTTTCAGCATAATCATATAAATCTAAAGCAGCAGGGGATCTGAATGGCATAAATCTATATTGCTCATCATCTAATTTATCTACTATATGATCGGTAAATTCTGGATCGGAGTTTCCTATTAAGGCATCTCCTTTGACAACTAGCCACTCAAGATCATTGTCAGGTAGGCCTAAAATTCGTCCAAGCATCATCATGGGAAGTTGTTTTGCAACTTTTTCCACTATATCAAACTCAGAACTTTTTGTTGCTTTTTCAATGATATTTTTGGCTAAATCCCTTATCATTTCCTCATAAGTTGCAATTGCTTTTTGCGAGAATGCAGGTGCTACCATCATTCTTGTAACCCTGTGTTCGGGTGGATCAGTTTCTTGGAAAGTTTTTCTAGCTAAATACTCTTCTTCAGTTTGATCTTCAATTCTTATTCCTTGAGCAGAACTAAACGTTTTGTTGTCTCTATTTACTTTTAGAATGTCTGAGTGTTTTGTAATTGACCAAAAACCTCTTCCATTTTTTTCTTTAGTCCAATAAACAGGATCCTCATTTCTTAACCTTTCAAATGTTAAGTGAGGGACACCCATTGAAAAACTATCATGATCACTTAAATCTAATAAACCATCATCCTTCATTTAATTTTCTCAATCACTAAGAATAATTTAATTTGATGAAATTTTCACACCACAAACCAAACGCATCTCCATCCACGTCTTTAGATAAAGAAGCGCTGGCTTCATCATAAATATTTGGCCCAAGCATCTCCTCATATTTTTTGACTATGTCCCTCATAAACCGGAAGTCAAATTCTGGATGAGATTGAATAGAAAAAATATGATTTCCTTTGGAAAAACTGGATATTGGGCAATTTTTTGTAAAACCTAGTAGTTCACAATTCTCTGGAAGTGCGGAAACTTGATCTTCATGAAAGACATATAAATTTAAATCTTTTTTAGGAAGCATCCAGGGTTTAAAATTGTCAAATTTTGTTTTTTCTACACCAACATTCCATTTAATTTTGGATTTTTCTACGTTGCCGCCCAAGGCTACTGCAATGGCTTGATGCCCAAAGCATGTTCCAATAAGTGGTTTTTGTTGAGAATCACAAGATCGAATAAATTCGTAAAGTTTTTTTGAAAAAGAGTGGTTGTCTCTTACTGAAAGGGGGCTGCCTGAGATTAAATAAACATCTTGCTCGTTAATATCATTGGGCAATTCATCCCCAATAGTCATATAAATTTTATACTTAAATCTACTTTCCAGAGAATCAAAAAGGTCACGAAATCTATGAGCGTCATCAGGAAATTTATCTCCTATATCTTCACTCTTATCGTGGTTGACCTGTAAAATGCCTAGTTTTATTTTTTCCATAAAAAAATGGGGCAACTTATAGTTGCCCCAAATTAAAGTCATATATTATTGAAGAATTGCGTTAAGTTCATCAAATTTCACTGTATCAGAAGCAATACGTGCTATTGATTCGCTTTCGCCTTCCCAATAAATTCTTGCTCCAGTTTCTTTAGCAAGGGTTTGAGCTTTTTCTCCAAGCATTGTTTTTTTAGAGATAGCAGCAATTTTATCTTTAACATCTTGAGGAGTTCCTTTTTTAACAAAGAGACCATTCCAAAGTTCAAGATCATTTATTCCACTTTGCTCTGAAATTGTTGGAACATCAGGAAGCTTGCTTATTCTTTCAACACCAATGTTAGTCAAGATTTTAATATCGCTTAAGCAGGGTTCTATGAGAGCCAAGGTAGTGTTTATGACGTCTGCATCCCCAGAGGCAAGCGAGTTACAATCGAGCATGTCATATGCTGAACTGTCTGCAAATTCAAAACCTAATTTTTTCGCTGCGGCTAATGTTGCTTTGGTCGGAATAAGACCTTCACCGAAGTGACCTAAGATCACATCATTATTTTGTGCATGTGCAGCAAGTTCTTTTAAGTTGCTGTATGGTGCATCCCCTGACGCTGCCAGAACGAAAGGATAAGTTACAAAAACGCCTATTGGCTCGAAACTATCTTGTTCAATGCCAATACCAATTCTTGGTCCAATGATAGGAACACCAATAACAAAGGATCCTATTACAGAACCGTCAGCAGGAGCATCTAAAACTTCAAGCGCGCCTGGGAAAGGTCCATCGCCTCCACCTGGTCTATTTACTACAGAAGCTGGCATGCCTGTTTCTACTTTCCATTCTTCAGCGATCATTCTTGTGAGAATATCCTCAAAGTCACCAGGAGGCCAAGGAACTAAAAATTGAACTGGACCACTAGGGTATTCAGCATTAGCTGAGCCAGAAAACATTAATGTAAATGTTGTTAAAAATGCAATTATAAACTTTTTCATATTTCCTCCAAAACAATAGGTTTAATTTCTTTTTTTATAATTATTATAAATATAAGAAATCAAAGTACCAAAAATTACAAGGAAAATAGTTAAACTGAGAAATCCAGATACAGGTCGATTGACTAAATCTGCCCAATATTTTATTTTGCCGGCCCCTGCAGTTAATTTTTCAATCATAATTTGGCCAAGAACCATACCAAGGACAATTGGAACTAGAGGCCAATTTAGTCTTCTAAGAATATATCCAAGAAAACCAAAGCCCGCAGCAAATGCACAATCCATGAAATTATTTCGAATCGAAAACACTCCTACAAAAGCCAATATCATTACAAATGCCCCTAAAAACTTGTTTGGAATATAGATAATTGTTGCTATAAAACGTGAAGTAAAAAGAAGAGTTATTACTACTAAAATATTTACAAATAATAGAGCAATAAAAAGACTAAATAAAAAATCTGGCGCTGTGTCAAAAATATCTGGGCCAGGTTTAATTCCTGCATCAAAAAAAACAACCATCATCATAGCTGTTAAAGCTTCCCCCGGTACACCAATTGCTAGAAGGGGTATCATTGCAGCAGCAGGCACAGCATTATTCGATGTCTCACATGCTATTAAACCTTCTGGTGCTCCATAACCAAACTGAGTAGGAGTTTTAGATAAGCTTCTAGCAGTTGAATAACTAAAAAACTGTGCAACAAACTCACCAACACCAGGGATTATACCCATAACCGTTCCGAAAGATGCTGAAATAAATGCAACAGCAGGATAGTTCTTTAACTCTGCAAGTCCTCGAAACAACCCTCCAATGAGCTTAGCCTCTGGAGGATCATTATCTTTTCCGTTCATCAAGTTTAGAGCCTGGCTTAAAGCAAAAATTCCTACAATTACAACAATGAGATTAAATCCGGATGCTAGATATTCAATATCAAACGTAAATCTGTCTACTTTCTTTGTCGTTTGCCTTCCAACCATTGTAATTAAAAAACCAACTGCAAACAGCATTGCTGCTATAGCCATATTCTGTCTATGCGCAAGAATTAATAAAACTGAGCCTAACGCTGCTGCCATAAATATATCGCGTTGACCAAAGAGAGCTCCAAAATCTTTTAAATAAGGGCCGAATGCTATCAAACAAATCAAAGCAACACTTATGGAAAAACAACCACCAAAAAAAGAAGACGAATAGGCAAGAGATAAAGCTCTTGGTGCTTCCCCATTTTTAGTCATAGAGTAACCATCGTAAGTGGTTAGTGCATTTACTGGGGTTCCTGGTGTGTTAATCAGTATGGCTGGTATAGCTCCCCCATACATTGCCGAGCCATAAATCCCTAAAAGCAGAACAAGACTGACTAGATCATCAAGGAAAATAGTGGCTGGAAGTAGAATTGCTATTGCAATTGCAGGACCAATTCCTGGTACAGCACCAATGACTACTCCACCGACTGCGCCTATTAAAATAGCTACAATAACTTGAAAATTCATTAAATTAGATAAACCTAAATAAAAAGCATCCATTAGAAATATATCTTCATAAAGACCTCAAAGTTTTGAGGAAAATATTTATATAGCCAAATATTTACAGGAGTCTTAATTTGTAAAATTGATCTAAAAATAATTACAATAATGAAGGCTGCGATTGTACTTCTTAAAATCCATTTTAAACTTCTGTATCCTAATCTAGTGGTCAAAAAGATGGCAAATATTACGGTTGATATTAAGTAACCAAAAATTGTGATAATATTTGTGTATATTAAAAAATAAACAATAAATTCCAGAGACTTTAACCATTGAAAAAGTTCATACTTAATTCTACTGGGCATTCTTAGTCGTTTATTTATATTTAATTGAATTGTCGACTGGTAAAGATTATAGATCGCTGCTGGAACTAAAATAACCATACAGATTAGAGGCCCAACCCATTGTTGTTTTAAAATTTTTCCTACTCTTTTCTGTGATAGTTCCCTTCCATCCCATCCGCTTTCTGTGTTAAAACTAATTAATAAAAAAGATACTAAGATTAGAAAAATAATTGAGAGAGTTAAATCGCCGGTCACACGTTTAAATTCAAATAAGTTTTCAACTTTAAATTTTTTATCTTTTGGAATTTTAGAGACAAATTTTTTAGATGTTGTTTTTACATTTAAGGACTTGTCTTTAATTGAACTCAAAATATTGTCATTTTCAAATACTCTAATTTTCATAATAAACTTTGTTGCTCAAAGACATGCATTAAATTCAAATAAATTATAATTTAAATATAGTCTAAAAGTTAACTACCACTCCCCTATAAGTATTCCTTTTTCATTTTCATCGTCTCTCATTTTGGAATACATTTCATCACTCATAGTTATTCTATTTCTTCTATTGATCAGTCTTTCAAATAACTTTTCCTTATATGAGGTAATGATCTGCCTATGCTCTTCACTTTTCCCCAAATCAATAAACTCTTGAGGGTCATTTTTTAAATCGAAAAGTTGAGGGTCAAATCCTTTAAAATAGACAAATTTCCACCTTTCATCTCGTATCATAAAAATTTTAGCATCATTAAGACCCACGTTAAGTTTTGTTCTTACAGGATAGATCCCATAATCAAATTCAGAAAAGACAAAACTTCTAAAATCGTTTGATATTTCGCCGCCAATGACCGGCATCAATGATTTACCTTCAAGTCTTGAATTGGGTATTTCTAATCCAGTTGCTTCTATAAATGTTGGTAGTAAGTCAATTGCTTCAACCAATTCATTACATTCAAGGCCTCTGGTCTGATCAGCTTCTTTCCTGGGGTCAAATATAATTAAGGGTATTTTAACAGATACATCATGGAAAAGTTCTTTTTCACCCATCCAATGATCACCTAAGTAATCACCGTGATCAGAGGTAAATACAATCATAGTTTCATCTGTTTTGCCTTCGTCATCAAGAAATTTAAAAAGATCTCCCAAATGGTCATCAATTTGTTTTATCAAACCCATATAACCAGGTAGAACTATTTCCCTGGTGCCTTGTTGAGAGAATGTCAAACCAACTTGCTCCTCCATAAACATTTCATAAACAGGATTTGGGCTTTCTCTTTCAATTTCATCCCTGCTCACAGGAAGAAAACTCTCTTTCCCATACATGTTATGGTAAGGTGCAGGAGCCATGTAAGGCCAGTGAGGTTTTATGAAAGATAGGTGAAGGCACCATGGATTATCTCCAGTTTCTTGGATAAATTCTTTTGCTCTCATTGTCATATAAGGAGTTTCAGAGTGCTCTTCTTTTATACGTGCCGGCAGGTCAGAGTATCTTAAGTTCCATCCAGATAAAAGTTCACCATTTTCACCTTCAGCAGAGTTGGCGTAGTCATTCCATGGGTTTACGCCTTTATAGCCAAGACTATTTAACCATTTATTATAATTTAAAACTTCATTTTTATGCAAATATCCAGGTGTTGGATGAAGGCCATCATCTTTTTCAAAAGGTTCAAACCCTGGCTCTGAAACCAACATGCCAATATCTGTGTCTTTGTTTAATCCGAGCCTATGCATCCCATCTTTATCAGCCTCCATATGTGTCTTGCCTACAACAGCAGTTCTAATTCCTTGAGGTTTTAAGTAATCGTCTATAGTTAATTCTCCTATAGGTAATGGAACTCTGTTCCATGTAACACCATTACTGAAAATTGTTCTGCCTGTATAAAAGCAAGCTCGAGAAGGACCGCACATTGGTGATTGAACAAAAGCATTTTTAAAGTTGATGCCCTTTTTAGCAAGCTTATCAATATTTGTGGTTTTTATTGATGGGTGACCATTGCAAGAAAGATAATCCCACCTGAGTTGGTCAGTCATGATAAACAAGATATTCTTTATGTTCAATTTTAATCCTTTTATATTACCAAAGAAATTATTGATGTTGGAACTATCATTTACGATACTATTATTTATGAAAACTCAAGCAAGTGCTTTTTTTCAATATCAGTTATTAGGCCATCCTCAATTAAAGATTCTTTTCGTCTGAATTCACTAAAAAAATTTACAAAGTCATTTGAAAAAGTTTTTTGTGCTAATTTTGAGTTTTTAAAATGTTTATAAGATTCTGAAATTTTTAATGGCAAATCTATAATCTTTTGCTTTTCTTTAAAATTTTTAATTTCTTTAATTCCTTCCATGCCAGATACAATAGTAGCAGCTATACTCAAATATGGGTTCATATCTGCGCCTGGTATCCTATTTTCAACCCGCTTATTACTCCCTTTTATTGCTCTAAATGCGACTTTTCTATTATCCCATTCCCAGTCATTCTTGGTTGGGGAAAAAATATCAGGTTGAAATCTTTTGTAGGAGTTATTATTTGGAGCAAATAGGAGCATCAATTCAGGTGAATATCTTTGAAGGCCTTGAATAAATTGTTCAAAATATCTTGTATTTTTAATAAAAATATTTTCTTTTTTCTTGTTCTCCAATGAAATGTGTATATGGCCACTTTGACCGTCTGCATCATCATTCCATCTTGCCATAAAAGTAGCAATCTTACTAAATCGCAATGCAGATTGCTTGATCAGATGCTTTACTAAAATAGCATCATCTGCTGATTTAATATCTTTTCCTGATAACAGCGCAACCTCCATAAAGCCTGCCCCCATTTCTTCGTGCCAAGCCTCTACGGATATATTCATTGTTTTAGAAAATTCACATAACTCATGATACAAGTCTTTTTGCTCATGTTGCCTATGCAGAAGATTATAAGAGCTTTGAAAGGTAGATGTTTTTAAGTCTAAAAAATTTTTGTCTCTGATGCTTTTTGAACTTTCATCTAACAAAGTAAATTCAATTTCTACGCCAAAGCGGGGAAAAAAAGACAACTGATTCACCTCATTCAAAATTTTCTTTAAAATACTTCTGCTACAAAATTTTGAAAAATGATTTTCTAATTCTAAAAAACAAATGAGATTTTGGGATTCATCAGCCCAAGGTATTATTCTGAAGCTATCCAAATCAATGTTGGCGGGAATGTCTCCAAAATTATCTTCTGAAGAAGAAATTCCCGGTATTTCAATTTGATTGTCACCATAACCTAAAGCAAGAGAAGGAAGAGCCACAGTAAAGCCACTTCCATCTTTATCTATTGATTTTAAAACTTTATCTTTGTTGATTAGCTTGCCTCTTATTTGCCCTAGAGGGTCAACAAAGCAAACCGATATATAATTTAATTTTTCATTTTTTAATTTTCTAAAAAGATTTTTTTTAATCATTTTTTATAAACTTTTACATAAATCTATATATTAATATTATACTATCATCATTTTAGTTGTTGTTATTTTTTAATTAAGTTATCTAAAATGTCATTAGAAAATGTTGAATGGGATTATATTGTTTTAGGAGCTGGAACCGCAGGATGTGTTTTGGCAAATAGATTAGCGTCATCCTCAAATAAATATAAAGTTTTGGTCTTGGAAGCAGGACACATCGATAAATCTATAAAAATTAAAATTCCAGCTCTCCAGCCTCTTGCATTTGGAAGAAAAAACTTTGACTGGTGTTATAATGCTGAACCTGATTTGACGAGAGATAATTATAAACCTATTTGGCCTGCAGGAAAAGTATGGGGAGGTAGTAGTTCTTTAAATGGAATGATTTATATTAGAGGTCAAAAAGAAGATTTTGACAGTTGGAAAAATTTTGGTGTTAAAAATTGGAACTTTAAAGATGTTTTGAAATATTTTATTAAATCAGAAAATAATGAAAGGGGGGCATCCCCTTTTCATGGAAATAATGGACCACTAGGTATTTCAAATATGAAGGCCAGACATTCGCTTAATAAGGCTTTTATTGAAGCTGCTTCAAGTTGCCATATTCCTTTTAACAATGACTTCAATGGACATAAACAGCAAGGAGTGGGCGAAGTACAAGCATTTCAAAGAAATGGATTTAGGCATAACACTTCCACTGCATTTTTAAAGCCGATTATGAAAAAGAAAAATATAAAAATTATCTCTGGTGCTATAATAAATAAGATTTTGTTTAAGGGAAAAATGGCTGTAGGAGTAAATATCTTTCTCAAAGGCAAATCCTTGAATTATTTATCTAAAGGTGAAATTATTCTTTCTGCCGGTTCAATTGGAAGCCCACTAATACTTCAAAGATCAGGCATTGGAAATGCAAAAACACTAGTAAAGTATGGAATAAAAATTATGTTAGATCAAAAAATGGTGGGAGGCAACTTGCAAGATCATCCTGGTGTTTATTGTGAATTTCCGACGAGCATTTCTACTTTTAATACAGAATTTAGTTTATATAAAATGATCATGCATGGAGTTAATTGGCTTTATAATGGGAAAGGTCCAATCAGTACTCCTGCAGCTACTTGCTGCGCATTTTTTAATACCGATAAAATTCATAATAGACCTAATGCGCAAATCCATTTTTCTCCGTTTTCATACCATTATTCTCCTTTAGAAAATTTGACACTTCCAAACTATCCTGCATTATTGACTGGCACATGTATTTTAGATCCTAAAACCAGAGGATCAGTTGCAATACGATCAAAAAATCCAATAGAGCCGCCAGTGATTAAACACCTTCTTTGGAAAGAAGAGAGCGATGTTAACAAAATGATTAAGGCTTTAAAAAAGCTTTCTGAAATAATGTCTTCTTCACCAATTTCTAAATTTATTATTAAAAATCCGTTATATCAAAAAAGTGAACCTGAGGTTAAAAATTACATTAAAAAGAATAGTTTTTTAGGTTATCATGCTGCTGGAACTTGCGCCATGGGCAGTAAAGGGGTTTTGAATTCTGATCTCACTGTTAAGGAGGTTAAAAATCTCAGAGTGATTGATGCTTCTGTAATGCCTCAAATTATAAGAGGAAATACAAACGCAACAGTAATTATGATTGCAGAAAAAGGCTCAGATTTTATTCTTTCAAAAACGCAATAAAAACTATTATTATTATTTTAAATTATAGAAAACCCTTTATCCATTGCTGTAGTGATTTTATTTACGTGGTCTTTATTGATTATTAAAGAAGGTGAAATTATAAAGTTGTTTCCTGATGCTCTCAATAGAACTCCTTCATCGCAAATAGCTTGAAAAATTTTGGCAACAGTATCTTTCCCAGCAGGTTTTTTGCTTATTGGATCTTCGACTATTTCAACTGCAGCCATTAATCCTTTACCCCTAACATCACCAATAATTTCATGCTTATTTTTTAATTTATTTAATCCTAAAATCAATTCAGCGCCTCGAGCCTTAGCATTTGAAGCTAAATTCAGTTTATTAGTTTCTTCAAGGGCAGCCAATGCAGCTGCCGCCCCAACAGGATTTCCAGAATTAGTATATCCGTGGCCGAGCAAGCCTAAAGTATTATCATTTTTTTCAATTGCTTCAGAGATTTCACCTGACAAAAGCGTTGCACCCATTGGGAAGTAACCACCAGTTAATGCTTTTGCTATTGTCATTACATCTGGTTTAACTCCCCATAATCTTGACCCGGTCCACTCTCCTGTCCTTCCAAAAGCACAAATCACTTCATCTGCTATAAGTAGAATATCATTTTTATCACATATATTTCTTACCTGCTTCATAAAATTTTCGTGGGGTACAATCACTCCAGCTGATCCTATGACTGGCTCCATAACAAATGCAGCAATGGTATCTGAACCTTGGCTGGCAATCAAAGCCTCAAGGCTTTGAATGCATTTTTTTGAAAGTTTTTCAGGGTTTTCTTCATCAAAAGGATTTCTGTAGGTGTAAGGTGTTGGAATATGAAATATTCCAGGAACTCCCGGTTCATAATTTCTTCTAAATCTTGGGTCACCACAAAGTGATGCACCCCCGTAATGAGTTCCATGGTAACCTTTACTCAATGCTATAAATTTTATTTTATCTATTTTGCCTCTAACTTTCCAATATTGCCTAACCAATCGCATAGCTGTATCGATTGAATCAGAGCCTCCTTGAGTAAAAAAAACTTTTTCCATTCCATCTGAAGAAAACCATTCTTTGAGTTTGTAAGATAGTTCTATTGCTTTATCATTTGTGATGCCTCTGAATGTGTTGCAGTATGGCATTAAGTTAATTTGTTCGATTATCGCATTCTTTATTGGTTCGCAACTGTAACCTAGATTTACATTCCAAAGTCCACCCACAGCATCAAGCATGACGTGCCCATCTATATTTTGTACTTCTACATTTTCAGCTTTAGAAATTATCATAGGAGGGTTTTCTAACATTTCTGAGGGGTGGGCCATAGGATGCCAAAAATGTCGAGCGTTATTTTCTTTTAAAAAATTTTCATGTTTCATAATATCTCCAATCTATTAAGACTTATAATTTCATCCAAACTGATTTTAAGTCAGTAAATTTATCTAAAGCGTGAAGTGATTTATCCGAACCATTGCCTGACTGTTTAACTCCTGTTAATGGAAGAGAATTATCTGATCCACCATAAGTGTTAACAAACACTGTACCAGCTTTAATTTTTCTTATCATTCTATGCGCTCTTGACAAATTAGATGTCCAGATTCCAGAAGCTAGACCAAAATCTGTTGAATTAGAAAGATTAACAGCCTCTTCATCAGTCTTGAAAGCTGTTACTGTTAAAACGGGGCCAAAAACTTCATTTTGAAATACTTCCATATTTTTTTTCACAGAAGAAATAATTGTTGGTTCCATATAAAATCCACCTGATGTCTCATTAATTCTATTACCACCAATTTCAATCTTTCCTCCTTCATGAATTGCTTTTTCAACAAAATCAAGATCTGAAGTGAGTTGTTGAAGACTGTTAACTGCGCCAACGTCATTATTTATATCTAATGGGTCACCAATTTTTAATTTCTTGGAATACTTAGAAACCAAA
>CACAIE010000007.1 GCA_902532475.1 uncultured SAR116 cluster alpha proteobacterium | reverse complement strand
ATAGAAGAGAAAATAAGCTTTACAAAAATTATAGGAATTAATTCTATTGCATTGCTTCCAATTGCACTTGCTTACCATATTGCTCATTATCTGACATCTTTTATAGTAAATATACAATACGTATATAAGATTTCTTCAGACCCATTTAACAACGGCTCAGATTATCTAAATCTTGAGAATTTTAATGTAACCACAAGTTTTTTTAATACTATAGATACGGTAAAAATCATCTGGTTTGTCCAAGCGTCTTCTATAGTTTTTGGGCATGTTCTTGCAGTTTTATTAGCGCATTCAATTTGTGAGAGTTATTTAAAATCAAAAAGATCAATTTTAATCAGTCAATTCCCAATCAGTATTTTTATGGTTGCCTACACTTTTTTAGGTTTATGGATTTTGTCCACTCCTACAGTAGGTTGATGAACTTAAATTGCTATATTTATTCCTAGACAAGTTTTAAAAATTATATCAGTATCCTGTATTAATTCATTCATTATGAAATTATTTAAATACAGGGAAGAAAAAATGAACAAAAATAATATTATTAACAAGAATATTTCAAGAAGAAAACTAATGAAAGGAGTAGCCGCTGCAGGCAGTATAGCTGCAATGCCTGGATTTGTAAGATATAGCCAAGCAGCCAGTTCAGCTCCTATTAAGATTGGCTTTCAAGTCCATAGAACTGGAATAGGTGCAGCCTATGGAAGATGGTATGACAGAACTACCCAGGCTGCTGTAAAAGTCATTAATGATGGGGGAGGCATTAATGGAAGACCCATCGAGATAGTTGCAGAAGATGATGGAACTGATCCAAAGAGGGGTGCAGAGGCCCTTGAAAAATTTGCAAATCAGCATAAATGCGACGTTGCATTTGGCACTCTTTTTTCCCACGTAGTTATTGGTTCTGCTCCTAGAGCAGGAGAGCTCAAGCTTCCTTACTTTGTTGTTTCAGAAGGCCACCATGTAGCTTCTGGAATGCTTAACAGATACACTCTACAACCTGGAATTACTGACGTAAAAAGCCAAGTGCAAGCCATGGCTCCTTTTGTAAGAAACAATTTAGGTAAAAAGGTTACAATGGTATACCCTGATTTTGCTTTTGGTCACGATCATAGAGATTACTTCTCTGCTGCTTTTGAAGCGCAAGGGGGGCAAATACTTGCCAAAGTTCCAATACCACCAACTGAATCAAGTTTTTCAAAATATTTTCCTAAGATTCCAAGAGATACTGAGGTACTATACCACGTAATGGTTGGTCCAGCAGTCTTGACATTCGTTAAAGAACTTGGAGAGTTTTATGGTAACAAATCGCCTAAACTGTTTGGTTTTATTGATAGTGTAGAAGCCGTTGATTTAAGCACACCAGGCTTGGAGTTTTTAGATGGAAGTTATTTCTGGGAAGGAAACCCAAGATATGCGCAATCAAATCAAACTGAGCATGATAAATTTTATAGATCAGCAGTAGGTGTTGATGAAAATGGTGCGTCTGTTTCTGATTCAAAAGATGTTTCAACTTATGCGCATATGTTCGGTTGCTGGGAAACACTTCATATCATTAAAAATGGCATGGAAGAAGCAGGGTATTCCGGTGTTGGCGACAGGTCAAAATTAATTGAA
The DNA here is from genome assembly GCA_902532475.1 of uncultured SAR116 cluster alpha proteobacterium. GTDB lineage: Bacteria > Pseudomonadota > Alphaproteobacteria > Puniceispirillales. Next base: position 61,265 of record CACAIE010000007.1, on the reverse strand, counting down.
GCTGTTGAAAGCATGAGTAATATGCCTTTGTCTCAGGCTCATCCTCAAGGAGCTAAGATATTTAATGGTAAAACTCACCAAACGTTTGGACATCAATATATTACTAAGATGACCAATGGTAAATTAGTGTTAGCACACACTACATCTATCGAAGATACTTTTTATCCTGACGAAGTTGATTATACGCAACAATCATTCTAGAAAGTATCTTTATAAACAAATATGGATTTAGGACCTTACCTACTCTTTGCATCTCTTGAAGGTCTTGTCCATGCAGCTGTTCTATCTCTCATTGCTCTGGGATTAAGTTTAGTTTTCGGAGTAATGAGGATAGTGAACGTGGCTCATGGTGAGTTTTTTATGCTTGGTGCTATTTTAGCCTGGTGGATTTCAGGCTTTGTCTTCGGGAGTCCTGCAATAGGATTTTTACTTGCTTTAATTATTGCCCCTTTGATAGCAGGCGTAATTGCTATGTCTTCTGATTGGTTGATTTTAAAACATTTAAAATATGACCCTGAGGCAACTATTATAGCTACTATTGGCATTTTATATATTATTCAACAGGCAGTGTTAATGACATTCGGTCCTGATGCAAGACCCGTCGAACAGCCTTTTAATTATAGATTGGATTTATATTGGTTTGGGTTTTCTGCCTATAAATTTTTTGTTGTTTTCTCAGCTATCATACTTTTATTTTCTGTTTGGCTTGTAATGGCAAAGACAAAATTTGGATTAATTTTAAGGGCTACACAATTGGACAGTGAAACTGCACAAGCTTTCGGAATACCGATTTCAACTGTTTACAGTTTAGTTTTTGGAGTTGGAGCAGCAATAGCTGCTGTTGCTGCGGTATTAATTGTTCCTATTCAACAAGCTCATTACCTGATGGGTGGGGAACCACTGCTACTTGCCTTTATTGTAGTTATCATCGGAGGATTGGGAAGTTTAAGGGGCACAGTTGCCGCTGCTGTTCTGATTGGAATGAGTGATGGGATTATTTCTGTTTTTTTCTCTCCAAATCTAGCAAAAATAATTGCAACTCTTTTTGTGGTTATAGTTCTCTTAATTAAACCTAATGGATTATTTGGGTCAGAAAAAACATGAAAAGAGACCTTTTTATTCATTTAGGTGCAATTGCATTATTATTCTTACTAGAAATTTTAGGTATATTTTCTGATTACCATCAAGGGAATTTTGCAAGAATTTTAGTTTTAACCGTATACGGTATCGGCTATAATGTTTTGTTCGGTTATACTGGACTCTTAAGTTTGGGTCATGCCTTATTCTTTTCTGCAGGTTTGTATGCTGCAGGTCTATCTATCTATCATTTAGACTATAATGTCGGACAAGCTCTTATTCTTGCATTTTGTTTTTCAGTGTTAGTTTCTTTAGTAATAGGATATCTGGCTCTTAGAACAGTCGGTGTTTCATTTATGATTGTAACATTAATGTTTTCTCAAATAGCTTATTTATGTATTCTATACTTTGGTGGAATTACGCGTGGCGATGAAGGTATTGTTATTCAACAATCAAGCAGGGTTTTTCTATCATTAGACCTATCTGACCCTACTATTAGGTACTATTCTGCTCTGACAGTATTTTCATTCTGCTTGGTTTTTAATTTATGGATAGCAAGAAGTTCATTTGGAAGAGTATTAATTGCCATAAGAGAAAATAGTGATAGGGCACTGATGCTAGGATATAATGTTCAATTATATAAATTACTTGCAGTTATTATTTCAGGCACAATATCAGGAATAGCTGGAGCGTCTTATGGAATTTTATTTGGTTATGTAGGGGCTAGTTTTGCAGCGGTACCATATTCTATATTCCCTCTTTTATGGGTGTTACTAGGGGGAGCAGGAACGGTGCTAGGGCCCTTAATTGGTGCAATTTTTATGTTCTATTTAATTGATTATGCAAGTGACGTAACAGATGCGTATATGATTATTGTGGGTATTGCACTCTTGCTTGTTACTCTTTTTGCAAGGCGAGGTTTATTAGGTGAATTAAGATATAGGTTTTTCCCATGGATACCATAGAAAAAAATACCTTGCTTTATACTGAAAATCTAAGCAAAAACTTTCAAGGCATTCAAGCTGTCAAAAATGTTAATTTTAAAATCAACAAAAATGAAATAAGGGCTTTAATTGGCCCAAATGGTGCAGGCAAGACAACTTTCGTTTCTCTTCTGTGCGGAAGAATAAAATCAACAAATGGCGCAGTTTTTTTTGATGGTAAGGATATTTCAAATTTTCCTGTTTACAAAAGAATATCCGGTGGTATCGGGTATACCTTTCAAATAACTTCAATTTTTTTAAATTTGACAGTTTATGAAAATGTAGCCCTTGCTATTAAAGAAGAAACAGGGAAGACAAATTCAATTGATAAAGAGATTTCTAACGTATTAGATAAAGTTGGCTTGTTAGATAGAGTAAACCAAAGAAGTGGAGATTTAAGTTACGGTCATCAAAGACTTCTTGAATTAGCAATGGGGATGGCTCAGAGACCTAAACTTCTTATCTTAGATGAACCGACACAGGGTTTGTCAGATCCAGAAATAGACAACTTTAAGTTTTTAATTAAAAGCCTTTCATCCTCAACTACCGTTTTACTAATAGAGCATAATATGGATGTGGTGATGTCTATTGCTGATAAAATTTCAGTTTTGCACTTTGGAGAAATTATTGCTGAAGGAGACAAAAAAACCATTCAGAATGACCCAATTGTTCAGAAAGCTTATTTGGGGGATTGATGCTAGAAGTTTCTAATTTATCAACTTATTATTCCAATATAAAGATATTGAAAGATATTTCATTTACTGTTCAAAGGGGAGAAGTACTTTGTCTGTTAGGCAGAAATGGTGCGGGAAAGACTACTACATTAAAATCCATTATGGGATTAGTCGATAAAGTTGAAGGTAATATAAATTTTAACAATGAAAGAATCTCAAAAATATCTGCACATTTAGTTCCCAAAAAAGGCATTGGGTATGTTCCTCAAGGCCGGCGTCTCTTTTCAGAACTAACCGTTGAAGAAAATTTAGAAATTGGTCTTTTGACAAGGAAGAATGGAGAACAAACTATAAATAAAGTTTTGGAGATGTTTCCAAGACTTAATGAAAGACTTAAACAAGTCTCAGGCACCCTTTCTGGAGGTGAACAGCAAATGCTAGCATTAGCAAGGGCTCTTTGCATTGAACCAACTTTATTGCTTCTAGATGAACCTACAGAAGGTCTTCAACCTTCAATGATATCATTGATACGGAAAAGTGTATTAGAATTAAAAAAACAAGGAGTTGCAATTCTTCTTGTTGAGCAAAGGGTAGAAGCAATTTTATCCATTGCTGATAAAATTATAGTCATTGAAAATGGCGCAATAGTATTTTCATCTACTGCTCAGAAAATAAAAAATAATCCTAAAAAATTATACCGTTTCATTGGAGTTTAATTAAGTAAATCATGACTTGATAACAATTGAACACCACTGGATGTCATTTCATTAATAGCGTTATCAAGTGACCCATCGAGATCTATTGCCCTACAAGCATCCTCTATAACAAAAACTTTAAAACCTAGTTTTGCACCATCAATAGCAGAAAAGTATACACAAAAGTCCAAAGCAAGACCGCAAAGATAAATTGACTTTATTTGTCTTGTCCTTAAATACCCTTCTAAACCAGTTGGTGTTTTATGATCATTTTCAAAAAATGCTGAATAACTATCTATTTCAGGTCTAAATCCTTTTCTGATTATTAGGTCAGAGTTGTCCGTAATAAGTTCACGATGGAATTCAGCGCCTTTACTTCCCTGAATACAATGGTCTGGCCATAGAACTTGTTGACCGTAAAACATTTCAATTACAGATAATGGTTCTTTATCTTCATGATTGGAAGCAAATGATTTATGTGTATGAGGATGCCAATCTTGTGTTGCTATTTTTATTTTAAAATTTTTCTGCAATTCATTTGCTAGCCCAACAATTTCATTGCCTTCATTTACAGCGAGAGCACCACCAGGACAAAAGTCATTTTGAATGTCAATTAATATTAACGCCGTATCTTCTTTGAAATCACTCATACAATCCCCATTTATATCTTATTACAATAAACAATCAAAATCTTTGTATAATCCAACATAATTTAATTTTAAAATATAGTTTTAATTTTATTTTCATATTAAAATATGACCAATAACAATGGTCTGTCTAATCTCTAAAGGATATTATTATGAATAATGACAAAATAAAATCGATGAAACTTTATAATTTTATAGACAGAGTTTATAATGAATTGAAGGAATTAGGAAAAGAAAAATCCGGTGACTTATCAATAAGTGAATTATCTTCATTCGATCAATTGCATTATCATGGTACTGAAGCAATAGATTATGCCATAAAAAAATTTAATATTAATGAAAAATCGAAAGTTTTAGAGATAGGATCAGGAATAGGCGGTCCTTCAAGATATATAGCACAAAAGACAGGCGCAAGTGTAACAGCTTTAGAACTTCAGAATGATCACCACAAAGTAGGCATAGAACTTTCAAAAAGATGTGGTTTAGATAATAATGTGGAACATATCTGTGGCGATTTCTTAACATATGATTTTAAAGATAACCGTTATGATACGATTGTAAGTTGGCTGGCACTTTACCATATTCCTGAAAGAGAAAAGTTACTAGATATCTGTTTTAAAATTCTGAAATCAAATGGTAATTTTTTTGCCGAAGATTTTGCATACCATAAACCGTTCAGCATTGAAGAAAGCCAAGAACTATCAACAGATTTTTTTGCAAACTATATTGTAAGTTATTCTGGTTATGTTTCTGACCTAAATCGTAAAGGATTTGTAAGCATTGAAAAAGATGACATGACTAAAAGCTGGAGTGAGTTTACAAAGTTAAGATTCAAGGCATACCAAGACAATATCGAAAGACATATAAGAGTCCATAATCAAGATATAGTAGATAACATGCTCTACTTTTATTCCTTTGCAAAGAGATACTTAGATGGGGGAAAATTAGGAGGAATTAGAATTTCAGCAAAAAAAGAATAGTGCTTTAGATTTTGATTACCGCATTTGAAATGGATTTGACATTGGTTCATCAGATGTATTTATCCATACTGTCTTTATGCGAGTGTAGTCATGGATTGCCTGCATTCCACTTTCTCTTCCATAGCCTGAGTCTTTATATCCTCCAAAGGGTGCTATTGGAGAAACTACTCTATATGTATTCACCCATACAATTCCTGCCCTCAACGCTTTTGTAACCCTAAGAGAACGAGCACCATTTTTTGTAAATACTCCAGCGGCCAAGCCATACTTCGTATCATTAGCAAGTTTAATAGCCTCTTCTTCAGTCTTGAACCTTAAAACACTTAAAACCGGTCCGAATAGTTCAGTATCAACAATTTTCATTTTTTGATCATTGCAATCAACAATTGTAGGCTCATAAAACCATCCACCATTTAAATTTGTTGGTTTCTTCCCACCATGTAAGATATTTGCACCCTCATTCTTAGCCTGAGATATTTCACCCTCAATTAATTTCATTTGGCCTTGTGTAGCTAAAGGGCCCATTTGAGTTTCCTCTAAAAGCGGATCGCCAATTTTTATTGAAGATGCTAGTGACACCATTTTGTCCAAAAACTTATCTGCTATTTTTTCATTTAAGTACACTCTTGATCCTGCAACACAGCTCTGACCACTCGCACCAAAAATACCTGCTATAGAGCCATTAACTGCACTTTCTAGATCAGCATCATCAAAAACAATGAATGGAGACTTCCCTCCTAATTCAAGTGACACTTCTGCAAAATTTTCTGCTGAATTTCTAATCACATGTCTTGCCGTATTAGGTCCCCCTGTGAAACTAATTCTATGAACGAGTGGGTGGGTGGTTAAGGTCTTCCCACATGGGTCACCATGACCAGAAATAATATTAACAACCCCAGGAGGAAACCCCGCTTCTTGAATTACTTTTCCAAATTCTAACATTGCAGCCGACGCATGTTCAGATGCTTTGAGGACAACTGTGTTGCCTGCAGCCAGAGCTGGGCCAATTTTTACTGCAACTAAAAACAGTTGTGAGTTCCATGGAACAATTGCCGCGACTACACCTAATGGTTCTCTAACGTTAAAAGCGTACATATCCGGTTTATCAATTGGTAGAGTTGCACCTTCTATTTTGTCTGCAAGTCCAGCATAATAGTGAAAATACTCAGCAATATATTTTGCTTGCCATCGAGTTTCTTTGAGTAGTTTACCAGTATCTATTGATTCTATTTTTCCTAACTCTTCAGATTTATCAGCTAGTAATTCTCCTAATTTTCTTAGATATTTTCCTCTTTGAGTAGGAGTAATTTTAGACCATTCACCTTCATTAAATGCATTATACGCAGATGTAACAGCTTGATTAACATCATTAGCCGACGCCTCAGGAATAACCGCCCAAGGTTTTCCCGTAGTGGGGTTAATGCTTTCAAAAGTATTGTTATTCTCACTATCTGACCATTCTCCATTTATAAACATTTTGTAATGCTCTAAATTACTCATTTTAAAATCACCTATAAAATCTAAAAGTTTTATTCTATGCTATATTCAACACGATTTTTATTCCGCGTCAAATAACTTAAGTATATAAACTTTAATGACAAAAACTTTTTATTTGGAGAAGACATGAAATGAATAAAAAAGAAGTAGTTGGAGATCCAGTTATTATTGATGGGAGAATCCTTTCATTATCAAGAGCAATTAGAGCAGGAGACTTTATATTTTTAACCGGACAAATACCTTTTAAAAATGGTGAGGTTATGACAACAGGGACTATTGAAGAGCAAACTATTGCTGTTTTAGATGAAATTAAAGAAACCTTGTCAATTGCCAACTGTGATCTTGAAGACGTAGTAAAAGCAATGGTTTGGTTGACAAAAAAAGAATATTTTCCTGGTTTCAATAATGTTTTTAGTAAATATTTTCCGAAAGACCCTCCCGCGAGGTCAGCAGTAGTTAACGAGCTATTAGTTGATGTGAAAGTTGAAGTTGAAGTTATAGCTTATAAGCCTGAGAAGTAAATTATGAAAAAAATTATACATAATGGAACTTCGATTAATTTAGTTTCCTCAAATGGCCCATTCGTAATAATGATCCATGGATTAGGGCTTAACAAAAATATGTGGGATTGGCAAACCAATGAACTTTCAAAATATTATAGCGTTATAACTTATGACCTCATTGGTCATGGGAATAGTAAAGACCCAGGAGAAATCATTAATTTGGAGTATTTCTCGAACCAAATCGTTGAAATTATGGATTGTTTTTCAATTGATCAAACTGCTTTAATTGGGTTTTCATTGGGAGGCATGATTGCAAGAAAATTTGCTATACGTTTTAATGAAAAGTTATGGGGATTAGCGATATTAAATTCTGCTTATGAAAGAAACAAAAAGTCTAGAGATGCAGTTCAGCAGAGGGTGAATATGGCTATAAAGGATGGCCCTTCAGCTACAATTGATAATGCACTTGAAAGATGGTTCACTGAAAAATACAGAAGAGAAAATCAAACTACTATGGATTTAATTAGAAAATGGGTTTTAGCCAATAAAAAAGATGTGTATCCAAAAGTTTATCAAGTTTTAGTTGATGGCGTAGACGAACTCTTAGGTGAAAGACTGCTAATAAAATGCCCAACCCTAGTTTTAACCGGAGACGAGGACTATGGAAACTCTCCTGAAATGTCGATGAAAATTTCAAAACAAATTAAAGGTTCTATAGTAAAAATATTACCTCGTTTAAGGCATATGGCTTTAATAGAGGATGCAGATACAGTAAATAAAATTCTTGTTGATTTTCTTATAAACTGCAGGAAATAAATTACAGAAGTCTATTTTATGATTTACTAATAAAGATTAAAAAGATTTTAAATTTATGAAAATTGATAATTTAGAATACAGAAAAGCATTAGGCCAGTTCGTTACAGGGGTGACAATAGTAACCACCTGTGAAATTGATGGAACACCGCGAGGGTTTACAGCTAATTCATTTACGTCTGTTTCATTGGACCCTCCTCTGATATTAATCTGCATCGGAAACTTTAATGAAAGCTTAGAATTATTTAAGAAAACTAAACATTTTGCAGTTAATATTTTAAATGAAAATCAAATGGATATTTCAAATCTCTTTTCTTCTCCAACATCAAAAAGGTTTGAAAACACACAATGGATAAAAGGAGATTTAGGCTCTCCAATTATTAAAGGATCATTGGCCTGGTTTGAGTGTAAAAACCACGATCAAATACGGTCAGGTGATCATATAATTTTAATAGGAAACGTTAAATCATTTAAAAAGAAAAGTGGGCGCCCTTTAGGATATTATAGTGGAAATTATATATCCCTTAACAATGAACAATCATTGGTTAGTGCCATTGAAAAAAACACTAAAACAATTTTAGGGCTAATAATAGAAAAGAGTAATTCAATTCTTTTTTATGAAGATAATAAAACTAATGAGTTATTTTTACCTTCCATAGGCAGTCAAGGTGAACCATCAAACACTTCAAGTCTAATTAAAAAGTTCTCTGGACTTGGATTTAAAGTAAAACTAGATTTTGTATACTCTGTCTATGAGGATAAAAATTTAAACTCAGTTTGTATTTATTATAGGTGTAAAGACAATGCTAAACCTCCTAAAGCATACAAGTATATAAAATTTGAAGATATTGAATGGAAAAAAATAAAAGATAAAGCATTAATTATAATGTTAAAAAGATATATAGAAGAAGCTAGCCATGGCAATTTTGCGATATATATGGGTGATGAAAAATCAGGCCTGACGCAAACATTAAAATAAAGGAGATGATTAATGAAACTTCAAGTGAGAAAGATTGTAACCTTTCAAGAAGAAATATTCATAGAAGGCGAAAAAAATGCAGCTATCCCTCTTAAATTATTTGGAGTTGCGGCCGTAGTAAAAAATCCATGGTCTGGTCGAGGATTTGTGGATGATCTTAAACCTGAAATAAAAGCTTTTGGACCAATTTTAGGGAAGGAACTTACTAATAGGATTATTGAATTAGCCGGAGGAGGAGATAAAATTGAAGCTTACGGCAAAGGATGTATGTCAGGTGTAGATTGTGAAATTGAACTTTCGTCTGCTTTAATTCATACCTTACATTTTGGAAATTTTTATAGGGATGCTGTTAAAGCAAAAAGTTATCTAGGTTTTACTAATACAAGGGGACCTGCTGACACTCAAATTCAAATCCCATTGATGGATAAAAATGATACAGGAAGAAGATCACATTATTTAACAGTCCAATTCTCTATTTCTGATGCTCCTGCTAGTGATGAGTTGATCGCAGCTTTTGGTGGGGCAAATGGTGGGAGACCCCACCACAGGATTGGAGATCGATATACAGATTTAGCAGAATTGGGCCATGATATTGAAAACCCTGCAGGTGTGTAAATTATTAATTCAAAATAAATAGATAAAAATGAATAAAGATTTAGAGGAAATAACTGTAGTAACATTAGAGCAAGCAGTGGCAGCCCCATACGCATCAGGAAAGCTTGCTCAAGCTGGTGCTAGAGTTATAAAAATTGAAAGACATGAAGGTGATTTTGCTCGAAATTACGACCAAGATGTTAAAGGTTTGAGTGCTTATTTTGTTTGGTTAAATCACGGGAAGCAATCGGTCTGTTTAAATATTAAAGATCCAAAAGATTTAAAAACTTTAAAAAATATTATTTCTAAATCTGATATTTTTATTCAAAATCTTATGCCAGGGGCTACGGATAGATTAGGAATAAACAGCAAAAAATTAAGAGCGAAGCACCCTGCTCTAATTACTTGTGATATCAGTGGTTACGGACAAACTGGCCCCTACAGCAAGATGAAAGCTTACGACCTTTTAATTCAAGCTGAAAGTGGCTTGGCAGGCATAAATGGTTCACCAAATGAACCAGGTAGAGTTGGTGTTTCTGTTTGTGATATAGCGGCAGGAATGACATCTTATCAGGCAATTCTTCAAGCGTTAATTGCTAGACAAAAAAGTGGTCAAGGTAGAGGAATAGAAGTTTCTCTGTTTCATTCTCTAGCAGATTGGATGAATGTCCCTTACCTCCAAAATCACTATGGAAAAAGAGAAATTAAAAGAGCTGGATTGCACCATGCTACTATCGCACCATATGGAGCCTATACATGCTTAAATGGGCAATTAGTTTTAATCTCTATTCAAAACGAAAGAGAATGGGCTCGTTTATGCTCCCAGGTTCTTAATAAACCTGATTTAGCCACTGATAAAAATTTTATCAGTAATACAAAAAGAGTAGAAAACAGAAATAATCTAGACCTAATAATCAATGAAACATTTAATAAAGTTTCCAGAGAAAAGGTGATACAAAAACTTAAAGATGCTGATATTGCATATGGTCAACTGAGTTCTGTGGGAGACTTAGAAAATCACCCCCAAAGTAATTTTATTAATTTATCAACTTCGGAAGGCGAGATAAAGATTTTGTCTCCAGGTGCAATTATAAGTGGAGAGAATTTTAACTTTGGTAAAGTTCCATATCTTGGTGAACATACAGAATTAATTAAAAGAGAGTTTCAAGATTAATATTATGATTAATCCTAATATTAAAAATATATCTGAGCCACCAATACCTTTAGCACTTTCTTGGTCTAAAAGTTACAATGGGGAATACGGAGATATAATAGATATGTCTCAAGCCGTGCCTTCTTACCCACCGCACCCTTTACTTATGAAAAATTTTCTAAATTCAGCTTCAGATAAAAATCTTCTGTCTTATGGTGAAATAGAAGGTGAAAAAGTTCTAAGGGAAAACTATTCCAAACATATTAATGAAAAATATAAAGCTACTACAAATTATAACCAGATTTTAATCACTTCAGGGTGCAACCAAGCTTTTATTGCCGCAGTTATTTGTTTGGCCCAATCTGAGGATGAAATAATGATTTCAAATCCAGGGTATTTTAGCCATAAACTATCATTGAAAATGCTACAGGTAAAGCCTAGATACTTTGATTTAAATCAAGATAATAATTTTGAGATAAACCTTGATGACATTGAAAATAAAATAAACCCGAAAGTTAAAGCAATTGTTTTGGTCAGTCCTAGCAACCCAACAGGATCAGCCCATAGAAAAGAACTAATTAACAAGGTAATGATTTTATGTCAGAAAAAAAACATCTACTTAATATTAGATGAAACATATAGAGACTTCATTTATCCTGAGAACGGCTCCCCACATGACTTATTTAAAAATGATAATTGGAGTTCAAACTTCATCCAACTTTATAGCTTTTCTAAGTCATGTTGTATCCCGGGGCATCGCCTTGGTGCTATCACAGCTGATACTTTTGTTATATCCCAAATTTCAAAAGTAATGGATAATATTCAAATATGTGCTCCTCGTCCAGCGCAGCATGCTGTAGCAAACTTCCTCCCTGAATTAAAAAATTTTATACCTGAAAAGTCTAATTCAATCGGGGAAAAAGCTGAGTTATTTTCAGAGAAGATGCCTTTAGCAAAAGGATGGGAAATTTCTTCAATCGGATCTTTTTTTGCTTATGTTAGGCATCCTTACAAAAACTATAATTGTAGTGAAATCGCTAAAACTCTTGCTCAAAATTGTGGAGTGGTTTCAATTCCAGGAAGTTACTTTGGCAATAACCAGGAAATGTATCTCAGAATGTCGATTGCTGGATTATCGAATTCAGAAATTGAAGATGTTCCTAAACGTTTAAACGAGATTGATAAGCATTTAAGTATATAAATTAAATTCAATCAAACTTCACATCGGCTGCTTTTTGTAACAATATTAGAGGTCGAAAATATTAAAAAATCTATAGAAACAGCATGGATAATTAATTTCAATGAAATTATGTTTAAAATATTTATTTATAAATCATAATTTTATAATATATTTAAAATAAAGTGTATTTTTATATAGTTTTAAAAATTAACTATTCTTTTCAAAAGTGGGCTTTAGGAGTTCAATCATGGAAGTTAAATTTTTGGGAGTTAGAGGTTCAACGGCAACCCCAGGTAATGAATTTTCAAAATTTGGTGGTAATACTTCTTGCACAGAGGTTAATCATAAAGAATTTCAGGTGATTCTTGATGCTGGAACCGGTTTCAAAGATGTTCAACTTAGAAAAGATGTGCCTGTTATAGTTTTATTTAGTCACTTTCATTTTGATCATATTCAAGGATTACCATTTTGCCGAGATTTATTATCTCCTGACACCCCAATTTACTTTTCTAGTGCTTTGGTTTCAAAAGATGAGTTAAGGGATATTTTAGGAAGTTGCTTTAGCCCTCATTATTTTCCAATAGAGTTAGTTGAGAACTTAACACATATAAAATACTTAGAGTTTTCAGAAGCTGCAAAAATAATTAACTCTAGTTGTGAAATCACAAGCATTCAGTTAAGACATCCAGGTGGTGCTTCAGGCTATAAATTTGAAAATAATTCAGGAAAATTTTGCTATTTACTTGATCATGAATACGATGATGAAACTGCCTCAGAGCTTTTAAGCTCTTCTAAAGATAGTGATCTAATCATTTGGGATGGAATGTTTACTTCTGATGAATTATCCATGAGAAAAGGTTGGGGACACTCGTCAATTGAACAAGGAAATGATTTTTTAGATAATACGGGTGCTCAAAAACTTGGAATATGCCATCACAGTCCTTACCGAGATGATAAGGCAATGATGATATTAGAAAGAGACATAAATAATAAAAGACTTTTTTTGGCTCGAGAGGGTCAAATCATAAAAATATAGAAGGGCAAGCTTAATTAAATGGAAAAACTAGAGTTTAAACAAGGCCAATACGTTTTCAGGTCAGGAGACCAGGCAGGATATTTATTTTTATTAGTTAAGGGTGAAATCGGAATTTTTTTACCTGATAACACTAGTAAGAACCCAAGTTTCCCTGTTGGAGAAAATGAGATTTTTGGGGAAATGGGAGTTATTGAAGATAAGTTAAGAATGGCAGGTGCAAGATGTATGTCTGATTGTACGGTTGTTTCATTATCTAAAGCTGAATATGAAAAGAGATTAAGTGAAGCCGACCCCTTCCTAAGGGGGCTTTTAAGATTGCTCTCTGTCAGATTAAGGGATGTGGAAAAACCAAAAACATTGGGATCAAAATAAAAAGGGTGATATTAATAATATCACCCTTAATAAATTAAAGTTAATTACTTAGCTCTAACTTGTTTTTACTAACAATTTATCTTTTCATATTGGAAACCATAAACCAAGCTAATAAAACTACAGCAATTCCTATAATCGCTTCACTTGTTATAATGCTTATAAGTTCCCCAATATTAAGAATAACTGATTGAACATATGGCCCTGACCCATCTCCTAAAAGGAGAAAAACTAGAACTATCAATAAAACTATTAGTATACCTGCCCTGCTTAGTTCTAAAACAAAAGTACTGAAACTTCGCAAGTTATCTATAATTTTATTGTTCATATGCCATCAGCATATTGATTGCTAAAACAGAGCTAAAAGTATCTATCTTTGGAAAAGCCAAAGAATAATACCCACAGCAACCAATCCTGGTAGACCTGAACTTCCTAGTTCAGCAACCAAAGCTGTGATGTTTCCTACAACACCACCAAAGAATGCCATGTTTCCAGCTCCAACAAGCAATGTTAGAACAATTGCTAAGGCTAATAGAGCCAGACCTAAGTCTGTTAAGCCACCAATAGTGCCTTTTGCCTTGTCAATCATGAGTAACCTCCAATTATCGTTATAATATAAAAGACCAATATTAGTCTTGTGATATGCAAATACCAAAAATGTGCTTTATACAACTAGTATAAAAAATCATTTTTAATACTATATGTTGTGTTAATGTTGCAATTATGCAACATAAAATAAATCTCAAACTTTGTGTAAGCTTTGAATAGAGTTAAAATTGGGCAAATATTCATAATTAACAAAAAAAAGAAAAAAGGAATTTTTACTTTTTTTTAAAATATAAACATTAATTAATCATTTTTCTGTCAATAAAATGACAAAACCAAGTAATTAATCAAAAATAAAAAAAGTCCCAATAAATTGGGACTAGTTATAAAGGAGAAAATAAATAATGCGCAAATTTAAAACTATTAGATTGTCAAAAAACCATTCAAATCTTATTTAAATTCTTAGCTATTTGTAAAAAAGCAAATATTATGCCAACTCTAACAAATTAAATTATTATATAGGTTAAATGATGGATCAGACCCTCACAAAAGAAGTTTTTAAAGAAAACCCATATATAATAAAATGCGACTCATTAATCGTTAATGTTAAGGATAATTGGCTTCAACTGGATCAAACTATATTCTATGCTGAAGGAGGTGGTCAGCTAGGGGATACAGGTTTCATAAAAACAAAAGACCGTGAAATAGAAATCATTAATACAATTAGGGACGGTAAATTAATAAAGCATATCACTAATGGCGACATAGATTTAAATATAAACGATAAAGTTGAGTGCGTAATTGATTGGGATAGAAGGTACAGATTAATGAAAATGCATACTTGTCTTCATCTATTGTGCTCCTTGGTTAAAGCGCAAGTGACAGGAGGCTCAGTTACGGATTACAAAGGAAGATTAGACTTTAACCTCGATTACAAACCCAACAAAGAGGAGGTAAAAAATAATCTAAATGAACTTATTCAAGGCAATCATGCTGTAACTGATTCGTGGATTTCTGATACGGAGTTGGATAAAAATCCTGATCTTGTGAGGACTATGTCTGTAGCCCCACCCCGGGGAGCTGGTAAAATCAGAATGGTAAAGATAGGCGATAATATAGATTATCAACCTTGCGGAGGCACGCACGTTAAAAACACATCTGAAATTGGTTTAGTCGAAATTACAAAAGTTGAGAACAAAGGAAAATTAAACAAAAGAATTGTTGTTTCACTAGCTTAAAATACACCTTATAAAATTTAACTGACCAATTGAATATGATTAGTCAAACTTTTGAATTATATTTTATCCTAAGCATATCATCATTTTTTGTTGGTCTTTCAAGGGGAGGATTAGGTGGTGGCTTTGGTTTAGCCTCTGCAGTTATAGCTGCGCAAATTCTTGAACCCATTAGGGCGGCGGCTTTTTTATTGCCTCTATTAATAATTTCAGATCCATTGTCAGTCTGGATTTACAGGAAAAACATCCATTGGGAGAGCCTGAAGGTTCTTCTTCCGGGCGTAATAGTTGGTATTACGCTGACTTATTTTATAATTAATTTTATATCAAATGCAGTTATATCATTGATAGTGGGTTTTTTAGCAGTCTTTTTAGTGCTTGATACTTTAATCAATAAACTAATAAAACGGCCTAAAAAATTAATTCATCCCTTAATAGGAGTGTTTTTAGGTGGAGTAGGCGGTTTTTCTAGTTTTATAATTCATTCGGGGTTACCACCAATAGCCATGTACTTATTTCCACTAAGTTTAAGCAGGCAAACTTTTATGGGGACCGTTGCTGTTTTTTTTGGGATTACCAATATAATAAAGTTAATCCCCTACTTCATTTTAGGACTTTTCGATAAAGAAATTTTAGGATTAACAATTTGTTTTGTTCCAATAACGTTTTTTGGTATTTTTATTGGAAAGTTAATTAATAATAAAATTTCTGATAGTATTTTTTTCTTTGTAATATATTCAACAATTTTCTTACTTGGACTTCGGCTTATTTGGTTATCTATATAATATATTTGTCTGTAGAGAATGATGGTGATCAAATCGAAGAAAAGCATTCACAGAGTATATTTGAGCGTTTTAGCCAAGGCACTGAAAGTGCTGGCTCAGGTTTAGGACTAGCGATCGTTGCAGAAATTGTAAGGTTGAGTAAAGGTACTATTAATCTTGAAAGATCACCAAAAACCAAATTCACCATATGTCTGCCGAAACAAAATTAGGAAAACTAATTGTTTTCAAGGTACCGGAAGACTATTTTAAGTTATTTATAAAAATATTACTTTTGATCATATCTTTAAATTTATTAGTAAATAGTATAAATAATATATTAATGTAAAATCATTGGTTAAAATGAATTTAAATAAAATTTTCTATAGGAGAAATTGGATGTTCTTTTTTTGCTAGGTTTTCATCTTTATATAAAAGCTTGTTTGTTCTTTTCAATATCATTCTTGTAATTCTAACTTTAACAAAGTTTGCAAATGCAGAAGAACAAGTAATTATAGCACATGGTATTTCAACTTTTGGTGACTTAAAATATAAAAATAATTTTAAACATCTAGATTACGTGAACCCTAGTGCACCAAAAGGTGGGGAAGTATCAATATGGGCTTTTGGCTCCTTTGACTCAATGCATCCATATACAACAAAAGGACGCTCAGGGAGCCTTTCTTCAATATTTTTTGAAAGTTTATTAACCGGAACATCTGATGAAATTGATTCTGCTTACGGGTTAGTAGCCGAAAGTCTTGAATATCCAAAAGACCGTTCATGGGTTATTTTTAATATGAGACCTGAAGCTCGATTTTCAGATGGAACTCCTCTTACAGCTGAAGACGTTTTATTTTCTTTCAATTTGCTAAAAGATAAAGGCTTGCCTTCTTTTAGGGCAGTAATAGAAAAAGAAATTGAGGATGTTATAATAATCAATCCACATAAAATAAAATTTACTTTCAAGACTGGTATCCCGACTCGTGATTTACCTGCTTCCGCAGGCTCTCTGCCTATATTTTCAAAGTCATATTACGAAAATTCTGGAGCAGATTTCGAAGCATCAACTTTAAAGCCTGCAATAGGATCAGGACCCTATATTTTGGATACTATGGATGTTGGCCAAACGATTATATATAAAAGAAACCCAGATTACTGGGGCTCAAACTTACCAATAAATAAAGGAAGAAATAATTTTGACAGTATAAGAATAGAATATTTTGCAGACTATAACGCAGCTTTTGAGGGTTTTAAAGGTGGCAGCTATACGTTCAGAACAGAGTATATGTCTAAATTATGGGCAACAGGTTATGACTTTCCAGCAATTGAAAAAAAGTGGGTGACAAAAACATTATTACCAAGCGGTGATATGGCTCCTGGACAATCTTTTATTATAAATTTGAGGAGAGAGAAATTTGAAGATGTTAAAGTTAGAAAAGCACTTGGATTAATGTTTAACTTTGAATGGTCAAATAAAACATTATTTTATGACTTATATGCACGTATTAATTCATTTTGGGAAAATAGCGACATGTCTGCGACTAGCTTTCCCTCAACCGATGAGCTAAATATCTTAAAACCATTAAAAAATTTATTACCTGAAGGAGTTCTTTCAGAGAACGTTGCTTCCGCCGCTGTATCTTCAACAAAACAGCTCGATAGAAAAAATCTAAGACTAGCATCTAAACTACTGGATGAAGCAGGTTGGGAAGTAGGAGATGACGGGCTCAGGAAAAATAACAAAGGTGAAACTTTAGATGTTGAAATATTGAATGACTCACAAGCCTTTACAAGAATTATTGAACCATTTATTGAAAATTTAAAAGCGTTAGGAGTAAATGCAAAACATACAAAAATTGATAACGCTCAAATGACTGAGCGCGAAAGATCCTTTGATTTTGATATTATAGTTGGAAATTTTCCTATGTCTTTTACACCTGGAAGTGGCCTAAAACAATATTTTGGATCTGAAACTGCAGATGTTTCAATTTTTAATAAAGCCGGAATTAAAAGCGAGGCTATTGATACGTTAATTGAAATTGTTATGGCAGCAGAAACACGTGAAGATTTAAAAGTTTCAGTTCGTGCTCTAGATCGTATTTTAAGATCATATTATTTTTGGATACCGCAATGGTTCAAGAATGTTCATACGGTTGCGTACTACGATTTCTATGAACACCCTAAAAACCTTCCACCATATGATATGGGGTTGCTTGATTTTTGGTGGATGAACGAACAAAAATACACCGAATTGAAATCTAAGGGAGCATTTTAATTACCTGATTTTAGTTTATGATTTCTTACATATTAAGAAGATTAATCTTAATTATTCCAACTTTATTTGGAATTATACTGATAAACTTCATGCTCATTCAGTTTGTTCCTGGCGGACCAATTGAACAAATATTATCTGAAATTCAAGGTAAAGATAATATTTTTGATAGCATTGCTGGAAGCATGGAAAATACCAACGCCCAAAGTCTTTTAGATGAAAAATCTAATAATTCATTTTCTGAAAAATATATTGGTTCTCGAGGGCTGCCAGAAGATTTCATTTTAGAACTTGAAAAACAATTTGGATTTGACAAACCCCCAATAGAACGCTTCTTTAATATGATTTGGAATTATATTCGTTTTGATTTTGGTGAAAGCTACTTTAGATCAATTAGTGTCATTGACTTAGTCATTGAAAAACTTCCAGTATCAATCAGTTTAGGACTTTGGACAACTCTCCTAGCTTATTTTATTTCAATTCCACTCGGAATAAGAAAAGCAGTAAACGATGGAAGTAAGTTTGATACCTGGACATCAGGAGCCATTATAATTGGTTATGCAATCCCCGGGTTTTTATTTGCAATCCTTCTTTTAGTATTATTTTCTGGAGGTTCATTTTTAAAGATTTTTCCTTTAAGGGGTTTAACATCTGAAGGCTGGGAAGATTTGTCTTTAATCGGAAAAATTATAGATTATTTTTGGCATATTTCTCTTCCTGTTTTAGCGTCCTCTATTGCAGGCTTCGCAACCCTCACTCTATTAACAAAAAATTCTTTCCTTGACGAAATCAATAAACAATACGTTTTAACTGCAAAAGCAAAGGGCATATCTGAAAATAAAGTCCTCTACAATCATATCTTTAGAAACGCAATGCTCATTGTTATTGCAGGTTTTCCAGGTGCTTTTTTGAGTGTATTTTTTGGAGCATCCCTTATCATTGAAACGATATTCTCTTTAGATGGTCTAGGAAGAATGGGTTTTGAAGCAACTGTTGCGAGAGATTATCCCGTGATTTTTGCAACTCTATATGTATTCGGCTTAATAGGGCTTGTGATAGGCATAATTTCAGATTTAATGTATGTGTGGGTTGATCCTAGGATCGATTTTGAATCAAGAGAGTACTGATGTTTCATTCATACCTTTCAAAGAGAAGGATTCAAAATTTTAAATCTAATAAACGAGCATTTTGGTCTTTAATAATTTTTTGTTTTTTGTTTTTTATTTCGATATTTTCAGAATTTTTAGCAAATGAACGGCCACTTATAATTAAATATAAAGATAGCTTCTATTTTCCTGTATTTAGTTTCTACTCTGAAACTACTTTTGGAGGGGATTTTAAAACAGAGGCAATATATAAAGATATTGAAGTTCAATGTTTAATAATTTCAGGAGGCAAAGAAGAATGCTGGGATTTTCCTGAAAAAATTATAAAAGAAACCAATAATATCACTCAAAGCTCTGATAAGGGCTGGATAATATGGGCTCCTATCCCTTATTCATATAATACAATTAACGACCTTGATGGAGCAGCACCCTCTTCTCCTGACTACCAACATTGGCTTGGGACAGATGATACTTCTAGAGATGTTCTTGCTAGAATAGTTTACGGATTTCGTCTCTCGGTCTTCTTTGCTATATTAGTAACACTAATTTCTTCAGTAATTGGAATTACTGCTGGAGCCATTCAGGGTTACTTTGGTGGTTGGATTGATCTTTCCTTTCAAAGATTGATTGAAGTTTGGGGAGCAACTCCATCACTTTATATAATTATTATCGTGGCTGCAATCTGGCAAATGAACTTCTGGTTGCTAGTTTTTCTAATGTCATTGTTTTCCTGGACAGCTCTCGTTGGCGTAGTTAGAGCAGAATTCTTGAGAGCTAGAAATTTTGAGTATGTTAGAGCTGCTCGTGCACTTGGGGTGTCTAATTACAAAATAATGTCTCGACACATTTTACCTAATGCAATGGTTGCAACACTAACTATGCTTCCATTTATCGTTACTGGAGCGATCGGCTCACTTGCTGCTTTAGATTTTATTGGCTATGGCCTTCCAGCATCTTACCCTTCTCTTGGTGAATTAACACTACAAGCAAAAAATAACTTGCAGGCACCTTGGTTGGGTTTTTCAGCGTTTTTCACCTTTGCAATTATGCTTTCCTTGTTAGTATTTATTTTTGAAGGGATTAGGGACGCCTTTGACCCTAGGAAAATATTTAAATGATTGACAATGTTTTATCAATTAGAAATTTATCGATAAGTTTTCAAGAAAATTTAACAACTAATACAGTTTTATTTGATTCAAATTTTGATCTTCAAAGGGGTTCAACTCTATCTCTGGTAGGTGAAAGTGGATCGGGAAAATCAATAACATCTCTATCAATTGTTTCTCTCCTGCCTTTGAATGCTATTATAAAAGGTTCAATAATTTTTAATAAAAAAGAACTGATTGGTTTAAACGAAAATGAATTACAGAAAATAAGAGGAAATAAAATTAGTTTTATTTTTCAAGAGCCCATGACTTCCTTAAATCCTCTGCATACTATTGAAAAGCAAATTGGTGAAAGTCTGACGTTTCACCAAAAATTATTTGGGAAGGAGAAAAGGAACAAAGTCATAGAGCTCTTAAACAAAGTTAAAGTTGCAAACCCTGAGTTAAGACTTAAAGACTACCCTCATCAACTTTCGGGAGGTCAAAAACAACGTGTAATGATTGCAATGGCACTTGCAAATAAGCCTGATTTACTTATTGCGGATGAGCCGACCACTTCATTAGATGTAACAATAGAAAAAGAGATAATTGATCTATTAATGGAATTAAAAAGAACCGAAAATATGTCAATAATATTTATAACGCATAACTTAAGGATTGTCAGGCAAATATCAGACACAGTTTGTGTCATGCAAAATGGTAAAATCATAGAAAAAGGCTCTACAAAGGAT
Source organism: uncultured SAR116 cluster alpha proteobacterium (assembly GCA_902532475.1). GTDB lineage: Bacteria > Pseudomonadota > Alphaproteobacteria > Puniceispirillales. The sequence goes on along the minus strand of CACAIE010000007.1, from coordinate 40,325 downwards.
ATATTTCAATTTCCAAAAACCAAATACACACAGGAACTTTTAAAGGCATCACCAAAAGGATTTAAAGACCGTATTTCAACAGACAAAACCAAAATATTAAAGCTTGAAGAACTTAAAGTTTGGTTTCCTATTAAAAGAGGTTTTCTCAGAAGGATTAAAGGATTTATCAAAGCCGTAAACAAAATATCTTTTGAATTGCTTAGAGGAGAAACTTTAGGAATAGTAGGAGAAAGCGGTTCAGGAAAAACTTCAGTCGCTCTTGCAATTTTAAAATTAATCAATTCAGAAGGTTCAATATTTTTTAAAAATCAGAATATCAGGAAATATAAAAAAATTGATAACTTAGCATTTAGAAAACATGCACAAATCATTTTTCAAGACCCTTACGGCTCCCTATCTCCTAAAATGACAATAGAAGAGATCATAGGGGAGGGACTTGATGTGCATGAAAAAAGAAACAAACAAGAAAGATTTGAAATGATTTGTGACATTCTGGTTGAAGTTGGTCTAGAGAAAAACATGGTGTCAAGATATCCGCATGAATTTTCTGGTGGGCAAAGACAAAGAATAGCCATTGCAAGAGCGTTAATTCTAAAGCCAACTCTTTTAATTTTGGATGAACCAACCTCAGCTTTGGATGTATCTGTCCAATTACAAGTTGTCGAATTGTTAAAATCATTACAAAAGAAATACTCACTCACCTACATTTTCATTAGCCACGATATGGCTCTTATTCGTTCTGTTAGTGATAAAATTATTGTGATGAAAGATGGCGTTGTAATAGAACAAAATATAACTAAAAAATTATTTTCTTCTCCGGGTTCTCTTTACACGAGAAATCTCATTCATGCTTCAGGTTTAAAGTAGAAAGTATTCCATTTCAGAAAATTATAAAATTTAACTTGATATGCACTTACTGCATAAGTAATGTTAGTTGTTAATATTAATTTGTTATTATTAATTGAATAGAGTTACTAAACATGAAGTGGGATAGATTAAAGTTATTCAACGTTGTGGCACAAGCAAAAAGCTTAACAGATGCAGCTGTATTGTTAAATATTAGCCAATCCGCTTTGAGTAGGCAAATGCAATCCCTGGAACATGAGGTTGGAAATAGGCTGTTCGTAAGAAGGTCAAGAGGTATTGAACTTACTGCAGCAGGAATTCAGGTTTCTGAAGCAGCTAAGAAACTATCTCAAAGTATTGAGGATGTGAATCAAAAATTAATTTCTGATAAAACAGAGCCAAGTGGAAAATTAAGAGTTTACGCTACAAATGCATTTGGGTCTTTGTGGTTAGCTCCAAGAATGGGGCCTTTCCTGAAAAGGTTCCCTGAAATTGCTCTTTCCCTAAGCTTAAGAGACGCAGAGCCAAGGGTTTTACCGTCCCAACCTCACGCAGAAATCAGAATGACCCCAATAAAATCTCAAGATTACATCCAAATTAAACTGGCTACATTCCAATATAAAATTTTTGCCTCTACTTCTTACTTAAAAGCCAATGGCGTCCCTGCAAGTGAAAAGGAGTTAGATCAACACAAAATTATTTCATATGGTGAAGATGCTCAACCACCACTTGATAAGAAACGATTAAATTGGCTCTTATGGCATGGTAAAGATGCTATGCCCAGGGTTCCTTGTTTGGAGATTAGCAGCATATATGGATTGGCAAAATGCGTAGAAGCAGGACTAGGAATTGCAAGTTTGCCGGGTTGGATGAATGATGAAACAAATAACTTATTTGAGGTTTTAAAAGATTTAAATGGCCCAGCCTTAGATATAACTTTTTGTTACCATGAACATATGAGAGAAGATCCAAGGATCAACGTATTAAAAGAGTACCTTCAAAATTTAATTAAAGATGAAAACAATAAATTTACTAATTAAAGCAATTTTATGAACTACTAACTTCTTTCCATGTTGGGTATATGTCATTTTTTTCTGGTGAAGCTTCGTAGACTGCTCTTGCTATAGCTCTGGAAAGACAAATTGCTGCAGCGTAACCAATAATAGATAAAGTAACACTATCTGTTTCCATTTTCTTCGCAGCAGTAGAAGCTGCAAATACTAAATCTCCATCAAATGGAGTATGTGAAGGGACAATTGCACGAGAAATACCATCATGGGCCGCAATTGATATTCTTTTAAGGTCTACTTTTGATAACTCTAAATCCGTTGCAACAATTGCAATTGTTGTGTTTTTGATAGTGTTATCTTCAAATTGAAAGGCACCACCTTGCAAATAATTTACATTAATTTTATCAGGTAAAATAAATTTTTTATCCCCAAACTCGTTACCAATTTCGAAAGGTTTAGCCCAAAAGGAATTAGAACCATTTGTCACTACGGATCCTCCTGGATTAACTGCAACTATAGCTCCAACGGTTATGCCGTTTTCCAATAATAATGAAGATGATCCCAATCCACCTTTTAAGTTAATTGTAGTAGCTCCATACCCTGCTCCAGCTGTGCCAATTTTAAAAGTTCTATCCTTTGATGCATAAGCCTCCTTGGCTAAACCCCTATATGGGTTTTCATTCCAATTTTTGGATCCACCATTTAAAAGGTCAAATAAAATTGCTCCTGGGACAATTGGGACATTAACATCTTGAACTTGGTAACCCCTGCCCTCTTTTCTTAAGCAATCCATGACACCGGAAGGCGCATCTAAACCATAAGCTGATCCGCCTGAAAGGACCAAAGCGTCAACCTCTTTTACTAATTTATCGCTTTCAAGTAATTCTGTTTCCCTAGTACCTGGAGCCCCACCCAATACTGAAACTGATGCAGCAAATGGCTTCTCAGATGTAAAGACAGTCACTCCACTCTTAAGAGACTTATCATGAGCGTTCCCAATAAGAACTCCTTCTACATCGGTTATGAGATTTAGTTTTCCTGTTTTCATTTCATTATTACTCAACTTTTAAATACACCGCCCACCATCAACCTCCAATGCTACCCCAGTAATCATACTAGCTTTATCAGAACATAAAAAAACTGCGGCATTGCCCATGTCTTCTGGAGTAGAAAATCTACCCAAAGGAATTGTTGATAAGAATTTTTCACGCATTTCTGGCGTATCTTCACCCATAAAAGTTTTTAATAAAGGGGTTTCACCGGCAACTGGGTTAATTGCGTTAACTCTAATTTTGAAAGGTGCTAACTCGATTGCCAAAGACTTAGTAGCTGTGATCATCCATCCTTTTGTAGAGTTATACCAAGTTAGTTTTGGCCTTGGGCTAATCCCTGCTGTAGAGGCAATATTCAAAATGACACCTGATTGTCTTTTTTTCATTTGAGGGACAAATTCCTTAGTCATCAAGAATACAGATTTTACGTTAACATTTAACACTCTTTCAAACTCTTCATTTGAAATATTTTCAATGAAATCTGGATTATGGGTCACTCCAGCATTATTAATAATTATGTCTGGGTAACCAAAAATTTTCTCTGATTCAATTTTCAAGTTTTTAACACTATTTTCATTTGAAACATCTGTGCTTATTGAATGAGCATTTTTTCCAAGCTCACTCGCCTTATCACTCGCTAAACTCTTATTGATATCAGCAATAATAATGGTTGCTCCATTTTCTATGCATTTTTCTGATATGCCCGATCCAAAGCCAGAAGCGCCTCCAGTAATTATAACTTTCTTTCCCTGTAATTCCATATTACTACCCATGGTTCACTGCTACTGTTTTAAGTATAGAAAAACTATTTAAAGCTTCAATTCCTTTTTCTCTTCCAAATCCAGAGTGCCCAACACCCCCAAATGGAAGTTCTACTCCTCCTCCAGCGCCATAGTTATTAATAAATATTTGACCTGCTTTTATACTTTTTGCCATTCTCATTTGCCGTGAACCGTCTTTAGTCCATAAACCAGTCACTAAGCCGTATTTTGTTCCATTTGCAATTTTAACTGCTTCTTCCTCATCACTAAATGGAATTAAAACTTGAATTGGGCCAAAAATTTCTTCTTGAGCAAGTATGTGCTGAGGATCCACATCCCCAAATAATGTTGGAGCAACAAATGATCCCTTTGAACAACTATCAGGATTAATTTTAGCTTCTGCTAATTTTTTTAAATCTGAACCAAATTTTAAATACCTCTCAACTGTTTTTACTTGTTTATCAGATATAAGAGGCCCAACATCAAAGTCCTCAATTGCTGGACCGACACTCAATTTTTTATAGGCTTTAATTAGCACCTCCTCTACTTTTGAGTAAATGCTGTTCTGAATAAGTATTCTTGATGATGCAGAACATGTTTGACCAGCATTTTGAAGACCCGCCTTTAAAAGAAAGGGGACTGCTTCATCTATATTTGCATCTGAAAAAACTATTTGGGGTGATTTACCGCCTAACTCTAGAGTAACTGGCACAATATTTTTGGCAGCGCTTTTTTGTATTTGAGATCCCACTGAAACAGAGCCTGTAAAGGAAATATGGTTTACATCGGGATGCTCACTTAACATTTGGCCAGCTTCATGGCCCAAACCTGATAAAACATTCAAAGCTCCTTTTGGTAAACCTGCTTCGCGGCAGATGTCTGCAAAGGCTAACGCCGTTAAACAAGCATCCTCTGACGGTTTCAAAACAACTGCATTACCCATGGTTAAGGCGGCTACGACTGAACGTCCAATAATTTGCATTGGATAATTCCAAGGAATGATATGAGCCGTAACCCCGTGAGGCTCTCTAAGAGAATAAACTGTGTAACCACTTTGATAAGGAATTGTATCTCCATGTATTTTGTCAGCAGCACCGGAATAAAATTCTAAATATCTTTCTAATGCATTAGCGTCTGCCTTTGATTGTGCAAGAGGTTTACCCACGTCAAAAGATTCTAACTTAGCTAATACATCAATTTTTTCTTTGACTACGTTTCTTATTTTTTGAAGCATTCGACTTCTATCCAGAGCAGTGTAATTACCCCATTCACCGCTCAATGCATTTTTGGCGCTTGCTACTGATAAGTCCACATCATCTTTCATTGACCTAGCTATTTTGCATATTTCTTGACCATCAGAAGGATTAATTAACGATATGTAATTATCAGATTTTGGTTTTTGCCAACTACCGTCAATAAAGCAGTTTTGAGTGTCAAACCAAATCATATCATCTAAGTTAATTTTCATTTTATTATTCTTATTCAAAGTTTTTTTAATGCCTTTTGTAAATTAGGTGATGAATCTAAAAGAGTTTTAGTATATTCATGTTTGGGAAATTTAAAAACGTCTGCTGTTTCCCCAGCTTCTACAATTTCTCCTGATTTCATCACCAAAACTTTAGTTGTAATCGATTGCACCAATGAAAGATCATGACTTATAAATAAATAAGATAATCCAAAGTTTTCAGATAATTCAACTAATAAATCTAAAATTTGGGCTCTGATTGAAACATCTAAAGCTGAAACAGCTTCATCTAAAATTATTAATTTTGGCTTGACTATTAAAGATCTTGCTATTGCAATCCTTTGGCGTTGACCACCTGAAAATTCATGAATATATTTTTTACTGTCACTAGCTTTTAGCCCAACACGTAAAAGTAAGCCCTCCACCAATTCATATTTTTCTTTTTCTTTAACCTTTTCTTTTTGAAGGAATAGTGGTTCAGAAACTAATTTAAAAACATTGTGTCTCGGATTAAAAGATCCAAAAGGATCCTGAAACACTACTTGGATTTTTTTTCTAATTTCATTATCAACGTTTTCCGCTTTTATCTCATCTGCCTCTAAAGTTATCTTTCCCTGAGATATTGGATCCAACCCTAAAATTGCTCTAGTGATTGTAGATTTTCCGCAACCACTCTCTCCAACCAAGCCAACATTTTCATTATAATTTATATTAAAAGAAACGTTATTAACTGCTTTAAATATTTTCTTTGATTTAAAGAAACTAATTGAATTGTCAGAATAATCCCTACTCACATTTTTTACTTCCAGTAAAGTTTTGTCAGAAGATATTTTGTTTATATTTTTTGATTTATAATCACTAGCTGCAAATAAAGTTTTACTATAGACACTTTTAAGACCTTTTTTTAAAATATTGATACTGCCACTTTCAATAATCTCACCCTCTTTCATAATAATAATTTTGTCAGCCATTTCCGCTATTACTGCTAAATCATGGGTTATCATGATTAAGCATAAATCATCTTCAGAAACTAGTTTTTTCAATAGTTGAATAAGTTTTGCCTGCGTGGTTACATCTAGTGCGGTTGAAGGTTCATCCGCTATTAAAAGCTTTGGTTTTATAGCAATTGCCATTGCTATAACCACTCTTTGGCGTTGCCCACCTGATAGTTCAAATGGATACCTTGTTAATGGAAATTTCTCTTGAGGAAGACCAACTCTTTGCAAAACCTTTGCTGCCATTTTCACTGAATCTTTTAAAGTGATATTCGAATGCAATTTAATAACCTCAGAAACCTGATCACCTATATTTTTCAAAGGATTAAGAGCAGTCATCGGCTCCTGAAAAATAAACCCAATATCTTTTCCTCTGATATTGCACATTTTGTCTTCAGATATGTTCAAAAGGTTTTTGTTATCAAAAATAATTTCTCCCCTTAGAGATGCTCCATGAGGTAATAATTGGATGATTGAGTTTGCAGTCATAGATTTACCAGAACCGCTCTCACCTATTATTCCTAATATTTCACCCGTGTTTGCTTCAAAGTTTAAATTATTTAGAATTTTTTGATTATGAATATTTAAACTTAAATCTTTTGCTTGAATTAAACTCATTTAACTTGATCCTCTTAATTTAGGATCAAAATAATCTCTCAACCCATCCCCAATTAAATTTAAACCAAGAACTGTGATTACTATTACCATACCAGGGAAAATTGCCATGTGTGGAGCAATTGATATCATAGTTTGGCTGTCAGCCAACATTCTTCCCAAACTCGGTATAGGGGGTTGAGCCCCTAAACCAACATATGACAAGCCAGCCTCAGCCAATATTCCCAAAGAGAATTGTATGGTCGCTTGCACAATTAAAAGATTCAAAATATTAGGAATTATATGCTCAATAGATATCAAAAAAGTTCCCTTTCCAGATACTTTAGCTGCAAGAATATATTCTTTAGACCACTGTGTCAGTGCAGCGCCCCTCGCAACCCTTGCGAATACTGGAATATTAAATATTCCAATAGCAATAATAGCGTTAAAAGCACCAGGGCCTAAAATTGCGGTAATTAAAATAGCGATTATTAACGCAGGAAAAGCAAAGATTAAGTCATTAAATCTCATCACTAAGTCATCAAAAAAAGTGCCCCTTTTTGCAGCGGCTATCATACCCAAAGGCAATCCAAAGAATATACCTATTCCTACTGCAACCAACGCAACAGCGATTGAAGTTTGCGCACCCACCATGATCATTGAAAGTATATCTCTTCCAAAGTGATCCGTTCCTAATACATGACTGAACGATGGCCCTTTAAATCTTTCACTAATTACCAATGAAGTCACATCATAAGGTGTCCATATAAAAGAAATTAGTGCTAAAAGAAAAACAATAAAAACAAAAAGTAGCCCTACCCAAAAACTTAAACTTAGGTTATTTTTTTTTTTATTTTTGAATTTAAAACTAAACATTACAAAATTGATGACCTCAATCTAGGGTCAACAATTACGTATGCAACATCAACCAAGAAAGTTACTATAACCACTGAAAATACGAGCAACATGATCACTGACTCAACGACTATTATATCCCTTTGCGCAATACTTTGAAAAATTAACCTGCCTAAACCTGGTAAGAAAAAAACATTTTCAATAATTATTGCTCCAGCCATAAGAAAAGAAAATTGCAAACCAATTATTGTTAAGACTGGTATCAATGCATTTCTAATTCCATGTTTAATTAAAGCCTGGTTTTGTGTTAACCCTTTAGCCCTGGCTGTTTTAATAAAGTCCTCATTGAGAGTATCAATTAATGACGACCTCATCACTCTTGCTAAAATAGATGCTTGAGGCAATGCCAATGAAATGGCAGGAAGAGTTAATGACTTTAACCCCAAAAACAATCCAGCCTCCCAACCAGAAAAACCACCCGCTGAAAACCAACGCAGAATGATTGCAAACAAGTAAACTAATAGCATTGCAAACCAAAAGTTTGGAACAGCTATACCTATCTGTGTAACGCCCATTACAGATAAATCAGAAATTTTTCCCCTATTAGCAGCGGCGTATATTCCAACAGGCAAAGATATAAGAGTAGAAAGTATCAAGGCATAAACAGCTAAAGGCAAAGAAACCCACAATCGATCAGAAACCATTTCAATTACTGGAGCTCTATATGTATAAGACACGCCAAAGTCACCAATTAGCATACCCTTAACCCATTCCAAATATCTTTCTAATTTTGGTTTATCTAAACCAAGTTCCTGTCTCAGTGCTTGCAGTGTATCTTCCTGAGCGTTAATACCGAGCATATACGAAGCTGGGTCACCAGGAATGATTTCAAGAGAAACAAAAATTACTAATGAAGCAATTACTAATGTGAAGAATAAAGTTACAATCCGTCTAACAAAATATTGCAGCATTTTATAAAATTATTCAAAATCGGAATGCTATTAAAGCATTCCGATTTTATTTTTTAATTTTGCCAATAAACTGAAGTTAGATCAGTCGCTTGAGTTGGAGAGTTTTCCCATATACCTTTAACTTTAGCATTAATGACACTTAATTGTGCTCTTTGAAAGAGATATCCATTTACATAGTCATCAGCAATCATTCTTTGAGCTTTTTTCATTAAGCTTGTTCTTTGCACTGGGTTTGTCTCTGCAGTAAGATCTTCAATTACTTTTTGAAACTCTTTACTATCGTATTGAAAATAATACTCAGGTCTCGCATATATGCCAATATCAAAAGGCTCTGTATGTGATACAATAGTAAGGCCGTAGTCTTTTCCTCTGAAAACTTCCTCAAGCCATTGAGCCCACTCAAGATTTGAAATTTCAACATTAATTCCTACTTCCCTAAGTTGAGAGGCAATAATTTCTCCTCCCTTTCTCGCGTAAGCAGGAGGAGGCAATTTAAGAGTTGTAGTAAAACCGTCTGGAAAACCTGCCTCAGCAAGCAGCTTTTTAGAAAGATCTGGATCATATTGCGATTGCCCAGTCAAATCAATATAGGCAGGGTGGTGAGGAGCAAAATGAGTGCCGATAGGAGTACCATAACCAAACATAGCGCCATCAATTATTGCTTGTCTATTTATTGCATGAGCTAAAGCTTTCCTTACTTTTAAATTGTTAAATGGCTCCATTTTGTTATTTGTTGAAAGTATCGTTTCACCCTCATTAGAACCGATTAAAACTTTAAATCGTGGGTCAGACTCAAATTGAACTAATTGTTCAGGAGCAGGAAAACTTTTAAAAACGTCAACATCTTCTGCCATCATAGCAGCAAAAGCTGCAGACGCGTCGGATATAAACTTAAAAGTTGCACCATCAAGTTTTGCTGGTGTTCCCCAGTAAGCATCGTTCTTTTTTAGTTCAATTCTATCACCTTGAACCCATTTATCAAAAACAAAAGGACCTGTTCCAATTGGGTTTTGTTTAATATTTTCAATACTTTCCTCAGCAACAATTACCGCATCACCCCAGGCTAGATTAAATAAAAAATTACCATTTGGCTTATCTAGAGTTACTTTAACTTTATGATGATCCAAAACCTCTACATTTGTTATACCGGCAAACAAAGCTTTCTGAGCATTAGTTGTATCTTCTGCTCTGGCTCTGTCTAATGAAAATTTTACATCATTCGCATCCAAATCACTTCCGTCATGATATTTGACCCCTTGGTTCAAATGAAAGGTGTAAACTGTACCATCAGACGAAACATCCCATGACTTTGCTAATCCAGGAATAATGGACCCATCAGACGCAAATCTGGTTAACCCTTCAAAAACATTTGAATATAAGACCTGGTCTATAGCACCCGCAGCTGCTCCGGTTGGATCCAGGTGAGGCGGTTCCAATTGAAGACCAACAGTTAAATCAGTTTTTGCTGCAAATGCATTAACTGAAAAAACTAAAGGAATTATAACTAGAAATAATTTTCTAATAAATTTCATTATTTATCTCCCATTTTTTTAATTTTTATTAATCATGAACGTAATATTGAATAAAATTCAAGTTATTTAAGCAGTTCACTCAAAGATACAGCCATAACTTTAGCGCTATCAAGCATATCTTCAACTCCGATGTATTCATCAGGTTGATGAGCGAGGTCAAGTATCCCTGGACCATAAGCAACGCAGTTTTTTAATTTTCCGATTCTCTCTATATGTTTTTGATCATATGTTCCGGGAGAAATAACGTAATCTGGGTCAACTCCAATAATCTTCCTTATTGAATTACTCAACTGGTTAACTAAATTCGAGTTTTTATCAGCCATGGTCGGTATTACCTCATGCAGATCTCTTATAGAGTATGAAAAGTTTTTTCTTTTCTCCTTGATTGAATCAAGTAAATCATAAATATCTTTTTTAACGTTTTGCAAATTTTCTTCAATCAAAAACCTCCTGTCTATAATTATTCGGCAACTATCTGCAACTATAGCCGCTGGGTAGCCATTAAAATCATCCGGGTGATCAACTTCACCGCCATGGATTGAATTTATATTGAGAGTTGAAGTTTTAGCTCCATCGGGAACAACTGGCATTTTAGTTTTAATCTTTTCAAGTTTTGGGTATAGTTTGTCCTCAAATTCTTTAAGAATTTCTCCCATATGGCGAATGGCACTGTCACCTAAAAATGGCATGGAGCCATGAGCGATTTTACCAAATGTTTCTATTTCAGCCCACCAAACCCCCCTATGCCCGAGGCATATTCTGTCTTTGTTAAGTGGTTCTGGAATTATCACATTATTCACTTTACTAGGTGAAAAAAGACCTTGATTGGCAAGATAAGCAACTCCACCATATCCACCAGTTTCTTCATCAGCTGTAAAAGAAAATTCAATTGAACCTGGATATTTTGGGTATAATGAAATGAAGCTTTCAGCAGCAATTATAGAAGCTGCAATTCCCCCTTTCATATCGCACGCTCCACGACCATAAATAAATCCATCAATTAGCTTTCCCTCAAACGGATCTAAAGTCCAATCTTTACCTGTCTCGACTACGTCTGTATGACCATTAAAGTGAACTGTCTTTCCTTTTACTCCACCATTTCTAGAACAAATTAAATTCCAACGAGGATGCTTGTCACTATCACCTGGGGTATCGAAAGCTCTCATGAGTTTTGAATTAAAGCCACTTAACTCCATACGACTTTTAAGAAATTCACAAATCTCTAGATAATTATCTCCTGGTGGATTTAATGTGGGAATCTTAATAAGATTTTGAGTCAATTCAATCAAATCTTCTTTTCTATTAATTATTTCATTGATTATTTGTTCTGACTTAAATTCCATTAGATATCCGGATGTTAATAAAATGTTCATTTAGAATAACTTAGATAATGAAATAGATTAAGAATAAAAAAATATTTTTGAAATTGGTTCTAAATTGGTTAATCATTGTTTTTCAAATGCTGGATAAAAGTTTTTTTGAAATATTAATTAATAATTTGCTGGCAATTGCAAATTTGTGGTATAATTTTGGTAGTTAGTTTAAAAAAATGGGAGAAAACTTATGGAAGAACAACTTCTTGAGCTTGCAAACAAAGTTGCCGCTCTAGAAAGTGCTACAGCAGCTACAAATAAAGTTACTGCTGAAATGTACTACTATTTAACCATCCCACTAATGGTACTCATACATGCTGGCTTTTTAGCTTATGAAATGGGAGCTTCTAGAATGAAAAACGTTCTCAGTTCAGGAGTTAAAAACATATTGGCTTTTGCTTTTATGATACCAACATTCTATTTTTTTGGATGGTTTGTTTATTGGGCGTTTCCAAATGGATTAATTCCAAGCGCTGAAAATTGGCAAGTGGCTATTGACTATGCCAACCCTGTGGGAGCAGTAATGGGTCCAAATCTAGCGGACAACGCGACTGGAGTATTCTGGGGTGCGTTTACATTATTTGCTTGTACCACTGCATCTATTTTTTCAGGTTCAGTGATTGAAAGAATAAGAGTAGTGCCATTTACAATACTTGCTATTGTACTGGGTTCTTTTGCTTGGGTAGTAGCAGCTGCCTGGGGATGGAATGCAGGAGGATGGATGGTGACTAGCTTAGGTTACCATGACTTTGGAGCATCAGGCGTAGTGCATATGATTGCCGGTTTCTTTGCTTTAGGTGTATTGATTAATCTAGGGCCAAGACTAGGAAAATTTAATGCTGATGGGACCGCAAATAATATATCAGGACATAACATGCCATTTACTGCCACAGGCTTGATGCTAATTATCGTCGGCTTTTGGGGATTTTTAATGGCTTGCGCAATCTTTCCTGGTGAAGGTTGGTCATGGTCAGCGACGCAATATGCTTCAATTTACGGCACTCCAATGAACTTATCTGCACTATCATTTAATATTCTGATGGGTATAGGCGGTGGAATTATAGGTGCCTGGATGGTAACAAGGGATCCTTTTTGGATGATGTCTGGTTGTCTTGCCGGGATTATTTCCTGTGCTGCTGGATTAGACCTTTGGTGGCCTCCACTTGCTTTTGCTGTTGCCTTTGTTGGCGGTGCAGCTTTAAAACCTTTGGCAAGTATGCTCGAAAATATGGGCATTGATGATGCAGTAGGCGCGGTTACAGTTCACGGCACAATAGGTGCTTGGGGTGTAATAGCAGTTGGAATTTTTGCATCAGGTTATCCTGCCTTAAGCGGTGATGCTGGTGTGGCAACAATATCTTTTGTTGGCCAATTAATTGGCATGATTGTAATGTTCCTAGTTGGTTTTGTTCCTGGCTACGTAGTTTCCTGGATTTTGAACCAATTAAACTTTTTGAGAGTAGATGAAGAAGACGAAAAAGCAGGCTTGGATCCAACAAAAGTTCCAGCGCAGGCATACCCTGAAGGTATACCTTCTTCACCATCAAATGATTAACGCTTTTAATTAGACAAAGGAGATAAACATGGGAGCACCTTTTGATACTGGAACATGGAATGGAGTTGACGCTTCATACTATACAGGAGGATGGGAAGGAATTTGGTTAACTGTTGCGATTGTAATGTGCCTTGTCGCATTATATTATGGTGCTGTTAACGAAAAGAATGATTAAACATCCAAGTAATTAAATTTATAAAAAAGGGCTATTAATTAATAGCCCTTTTTTTATTTTCAAAAAAATCTTTAATCCTATAACGATAGGATGCGAACTTTAAAAACCATGGGTTACCGTAATAATAAAACCTTCTTTCAAATTTTGTTTTGGAAAATGCAGTCTGACCTTCTGCTTGGTCAAGGGCTTGAAGAGCCGCTTTGTGCCCTAAGTAAGGTGACAAAGCAACTCCATTACCAGAATAACCTAAAGCAAAATTTATATCCTCAAAGAGGCCTACATGCGGTAATTTAGAAAACGTGAACCCAGTCCAACCTGACCAGCAATGCGTTATTCTAATGTCTTGAAGGGCTGGGAAAACATCTACCATCAAATTCCTTAAAATGCCTGAGGCTTTTGTATTATTTATCATATGCAAGGATGCCCTGCCTCCAAATAGTAATCTAGTGCCATCAGATGAAATTCTAAAATAACAAGTCCTGGACCTTGTCTCAACCATCATATGCTTTCCTGGGGCAAGGGTTTCTATTTCGGTTTTGCTTAATGGCTCAGTTGAAATTATGAAACTTGGAACTGGAAAAATTCGATTCTTAATATAATTAAAATTGCTAGTTGTGTATCCATTTGTTGCCAACAAAACCTTTTTTGATACAATTTCATTTTCATCCATAATTATCAATTTTTGAGAGCCCTTAGGATAAATTTTTTTCACGCTTGTATTAACCAAAAAATCAACGCCCAAACGAATTGCCTTTTGCATTAATGAATTATGAAACTTCATAGGGTTTAATCCGCCATGATCCTTGAATAAAGCAGCTCCAAAATATTTTTCAGAACCAATATGATTATGCAAATCTTTTTTATCAACTATGGTTACGTTATAATTCGCAATTCTTTTTGCTTCTTCGACATCTCGTTTAAGTTGGATAAAATCTTGTGAATTCCAAGCTAACTTCAAGCGACCATAATTACTAAACTCAGAATTCATGTATTCATTGGTTAATAATTTTTTAGTAAAATTATACCCCTCAATCCCTTCACTAAGCAACTCTCTTGCAAGTTCCTCGCCGTAAGTTTTTACCGTTTCAATGAAACTAATTTTATGAGGCGCTCCAAGCATTCCACCATTTCTTGTGCTAGCGCCCTGTCCTGGAATTCCTTTGTCAATAACTATAACTTTTGCGCCAATTTTAGAAGCTGTAATTGCTGCAGATAACCCCGTAAAGCCTCCCCCAACGATAACTAAATCATAAGAATTTTTGGTATTATTATCTTTAAAAAGATATGAAGAAAAATTTAAATTATCTGTTTCCCACCAATACGGTGTTTCAATAAGAGGCATACTTTATTCCCCATAATTTCCTTTTATTCTCTGCTTTCCAGGATCAAAATGAGATAATGCTACAACCTTAGCTTTTAAGCGTTTTTGAAAACCATCTAACTGGCCAACTTCTACTTCTGTTCCAATGTCAGTATACATTATATCAAGCCTGCATAAAGCTATAACCTTGCCTAAAATTGGAGACTTTACTGCTGAGGTAATTTCTCCAATTTGTGCTTTACCAATCCTGATACAATCACCATTGCCTGGAACTACACCACCTTCCACATCCAGCCCGACTAATTTTTTTTGAGGTGTCTCTTTTCTTCTCTCAATTGCTTTTCTGCCTATAAAATTATCTTCTTGTGTTTTCAGGGGGACAGTAAAACCTATTCCAGCCTCAAATGGATCAGTTTGATCTGAAAATTCATAACCAGCAAAAATCAGCCCTGCCTCTATTCTAAGCATATCCAATGCAGCCAAACCCATAGGCTTCATCCCAAGTGGCTCTCCAACTTTGTATATCTCGTCAAATACTTCTTCAGAATTTTTAGGGTGGCAAAAGATTTCGTAACCTAATTCGCCTGTATAACCAGTCCTGCTAATTACTAGCGGTATACCATTATAGTCACCAATTCTACATACCGAAAACTTAAACCATTCCAATTCATTTAAATTAGGTTGAGTGGGAGCTGTCCAAATAATCTGCTTTAAAATTTCCCTTGATAGTCTTCCTTGAATTGCAACATTACAAAGTTGATCTGTAGAATTTCTCACCCAAACATTAAACTTATTTTCCTTACCTTTTTCAGATAACCACAAACCACTAGTATCATTGCCACCAATCCACCTAAAATTATTATCACCTAATTTAAAAACAGTGCCGTCATCAATCATACCTCCATGCTCATAACACATTGCTGTGTAAACAACGTCACCAATGGACATCTTTTTTATATTTCTAGTTACACAGAGTTGCAGTAATTTTTCTGCATCTGGTCCAGTAACCTCGTATTTTCTCAATGGACTTAAATCCGTAATAATAGCCTTTTCTCTTGCCGCCCAGTATTCTTTAATAGCACCACTATTTGTCATCTGATTTGCAAGCCAGTAGCCATTATATTCAATGAACTCTCGTGTATGCTTAGCAAAGTTATTATGAAAACCTGTATTCTTTGTCTCTTCCATCCTAGCCTCCGTAGACTTTCTAAAACCAATAGACTTTTTAAATATTTCTTTTTCTTGGTAAACTCTAACTTGAATATCTGTAGGATCCCATCCATTTGCTGGATCAACATCGCATGGACAAGCTGTAGAAATACAAACTAAATCTGATAAGGCTTTTAATAGAACGTAGTCACCAGGCCTTGACCATGGGTCATCCATACCAATTGCGTTTGCGTCATCTAAAATAGTGTTAAAAAAGAAATTAATTGCTGGCCAGCCACCTCGAGGCTTTATGTCAAATTTAGCCAAGTCAATATTCATGTTGTCTGAACAATTGACATGCCCTGGATATCCCATGTCCTCGTAGTACCTTGCGGAACAAGCCAAACCAAAGGTGTCATGTCTTCCGCATGTATCTTGGATTATCTCTACAAGTGGTTCTTGATCAACAGTCCAATACTTTGAAAATATGCCAGGAGATGGATATAAACTGCCCATCAAAGTCCTTGTGGTCGTTGGATCTATTTCCCTTTCAATTCCTTTATCTAGTGCTCTTGAACTAAACGCTTGAAAATCAGAACATTCCCTTCCTTGAACGTCTAAAACTTGAATATATTGCCCTGCCTTTACTTCAAAACCTTTCGCTGTTCCAGGCAAGATATTTATGTCTATTAATGGCTCTGCCAATGGGTCAGGTGGAAGTTTTCTTTCACCTGTATCTATTGGTTTAGCTTTCTGAATGTAAGCTATTAAATCAGTGGGAAAGTTTTGATCACCAGGAGACATTTCTTTTCCAGGAGCTGCTATAATTAACAGGCCATCAGATGAAGAGGTAAATTCCTTGGCATCTCCTGCCCTTGAAGCATCTTTAAAAAAACAAATAGAATCTGCGTTTTTAATATCAAAACCAGATTTATCTAAAGCACTTAAAACCTTTTTCCCAGAAGGACCGCCAGTAGAAAGAGTGTTAATAATATTTTCTGCTTTTCCAAACCCTTTGGCCCCTAGCATTCCTGCATCAGAGCCACCATCAGGAGTAAAAAAAGCCATCTCTGCAGTTTGAAGGCCTTCTTGATCAACAATAGTAATTTGATCGCCTTTATCAATTTTTATCCCTCTGCTTCCGCCTCCTGGTATTACATGCCTTTCAAAACCATGCGGTAAAAAAGGTAACCCAGGGACAATTGAATCACCTATTATCGTTGGTCTTTCATAAGCAGCTTGAAAAGCCATTAATCCAATCCTTTTTGAGTAAAAACAAATTTACCACGATGAGTTACAATAATTGTACACCCCACAGTAGTAGAACTATAGTGATAAGACCCTGATCCCAAATGAACAAAGTCACCTTTTTTGTAATGATACCCATCAGAATCTATTAAATCCCCTTCTAAAAGAAAGAACTCCTCTGGTCCTGTGTGTAAATGTGCTTTAGATTTAGTATCAGGATCCATTTTGTAAAGATAGGAACCCTCACCAGTTTCATCATCATAGCTTAGGTTGTGCCACCAAGTATTTCCTGGTTGACCCATCGATTCTTCTTCTAACAATTCCCATTTTAAATTTTCAATATTAGAGACTTTTCTAAAATCAGTTAAACTAGTCATAATATCCCTAAAGCAGATTTTCTCTTTATAGACCATGTCCTTATAAGATGATCGACAGCCAGACCTATAAAGGCAACGCATAAACCAAGTGTTAAGCCATTACCAATTCCCTTTTTATCAGATAACGCTTTTAAAATATATTGTCCCAAATCATCCGTGCCTATCATTGCACCAATGATGACCATAAAGAGTGCAAATACAACAGTCTGATTTATTCCTAGCATTATGTGCGGGAATGCTAACGGTAATTCAATTCTTATATATCTTTGCAATCGATTTACACCAGACATAGACCCTGCATCCTGTAAAGATTGAGGAACTCCTCTCAAACCTTCAACCGTATACCTCGTAGCAGGTATAGTAGCATATACTATTACTGCTATCAAAACTGATGTATCAGTGACACCAAAAAGCATAATAACAGGTATTAAGTAAATAAAAGATGGAAATGTTTGAAACGTATCACAAACCAACAAAATAAACTTTGATGATATTTTGTATTGAGCACATAAAGAGCCAACGATTATACCGATTATCGCTGACACTAACACTCCAAATGTTGTCATATAAGCTGTTATTAGAGCTCTGTCCCACCACTCCGTTAGAGCTATAAATAATATAAATCCACCAACAATTAATGACGATTTAACGCCTCCGATTATATAGCCAACACCCATAACTAATAGAAAAGTTGCTACGACTGGCATACTCAAATAAGCATGCTTCATGGGCATTAAAATTTTTATAATTAAAAACTCATTGAAGGCTTTAAGGGTAAAGAAAAAAGTATCCCAAATCCAATCAACTCCTGCTTGCCAAAAATTTTCAGTTGTTATTCCTTTATTATGTGGAATGATATAAAAGTAATTAAAGCCCTCTTTGAAGATGAAAGTTCCTAAATAGGCTAATAAAAAGCCAAATAAAAGAACAGCTAAAAAAACTAATTTATACTTGTTCCTTTCAATAAAGCTTTTATCGGCAAAGTAATCTGTTTGTTTATCAGCCCAAGCTAGAGATAATTTATCCAAAACTACTGCTATAAGAACTATACAAACACCTAGCTCAAGTGCTTGGCCTATTCTGAGTTGGTTTAAGGCAAGCAACAAGTTAAAGCCAAGGCCCTTTGCTCCAATAAAAGAAGCAATAACTGCCATGGCTAGACATTGCATAATCACTTGATTAACGCCAATTAAAATATCGCGTCGCGCCGTTGGTATAAGCACTTTATATAAAAGTTGAAATTCGCTGCATCCACTCATTTTACCAGCATCAACCACTTCAGAAGGAACGTTTTTAAGTCCAAGCATTGTGAGCCTGACCATAGGCGGTGTGGCAAAAATAATTGTAGCAAGAGCACCAGCGTGATCCCCAACTCCGAAAAAAACCATGGCTGGCACCAAATAAGAAAAATGTGGCATGGTTTGGGCCACATTTAATAAAGGGTTGAGTAATGTTTCAACAGTTTTATTCTTATATCCCAGTACTCCAAAAAATAACCCTAAAGCAAATGAAACAGGTGCAGCAATCAGAACGAATGAAAGCGTTTCCATGGCTGGTTCCCACTGACCAAATATTGCAATATACATTGTCGCACAGCCAGCTAACAAAGCTAAACCCTTCCCCCTTAATGAATACCCTAAAATTATTGTGCCAATTGCAACTACAGTCCAAGGTAATGCCGGCCAATAAAGCCATTTATGTTCTCGGATAAAATCCCACCCAGTAAAAAATACTATTGTTTTAACGCCTCCTATTAGAATCTCGCGAATAAACACTATGCAAAAAAGAATTACCCCAGATAACGTTCTAGTAAATTCTTTGATAAGCGGCCTTTCTTCGTATTCTTCAATTTCAGGATCATAAACATCTATAGGCATAAAATCATACATAAGATAACTTACACTATCATTAATCAAATGGGGGAGGCCTGCAATAAGCGAAGGAAATCTCCAAAGAAAATTGTTCTCTGAAGGATTAATCAAAATACAAAGAAGGCTAAATAAAATTAATAAAATTACAAACTGTGAAAGTTTTGGATACTTTATAAAATAATTCATCTTTCAACTACATATTTTTATTTTCATTTGAAGTACGTTTCCCAAACAAAACGCTTATTACTTTTGATGAATAGACAACGCCTATCACCTTTTGGTTGCCATCAAGCACGCCCACAGGCTTGCTCTGACTTAAAACATCCTCCGCGACATCTTCAATAAGAGCATCATAAGGAACTTTCAGATTGCTAAGTTTTTCACTCTTTTTTAAAGGATCCATTACAGATTCAATTTTTAAAACTTTCTCACGTGGAACATCTTCAGTAAATTTTCTTACATATTCTGTTGCTGGGTTAAGCACTATATTTGCTGGAGTGTCTAATTGCTCAATAATACCGTCTTTCATTATTGCAATTCTGTCAGCAAGTTTTAAAGCTTCGTCAAAATCATGAGTCACAAATAAAATAGTTTTATTTAAAATTGATTGAAGTCTAAGAAACTCATCTTGCATTTCTTTTCTAATGAGTGGATCTAAAGCAGAAAACGGCTCATCTAAAAACCAAATATCTGGTTCAACAGCCAATGAACGTGCAATACCTACCCTTTGTTGCTGCCCTCCAGATAGCTGCCTGGGAAAATAATTTTCTCTTCCACTTAATCCAACCAGCTCAACCATTTCCATAGATTTTTTAATACTATCTTCTGTGCTGCTTCCCTTTACTTGTAGCGGGAAAGCTATATTTTCAAGAACAGTTTTATGCGGTAATAAAGCAAAACTCTGGAAAACCATTCCCATTTTATTTCTCCTGAGTTCTATAAGTTGTTTATTATTCATAGAGAGAAGGTCTTCGCCATCAATAAATATTTTTCCAGAAGTTGCCTCAGTTAATCTAGAAATACATCTAAGCAATGTAGACTTGCCAGAACCAGACAATCCCATCACAACCAACATATCACCTTTATAAACTTCAAATGAGGCGTTATTAACACCAACCACGTAACCAGCGTCTTGAAATTCTTTAGCGTTAACACTATCTAGAGATTTTTTAAGCATCAATTCAGGGTTGTCGCCAAAAATCTTATATAAAGACTCACATTTTATAACTGCTTGTTCGCTTGACTTGGATTTTGTGATTAATGACATAATCTATTTCCCAATTAACCCGATCATAAAACTTTTAATTTCTGATCCTCATAAATTACATCATACTAAAAATAAATAAATGATCTGTTTTTATTTTTTAAAATAATAAAGATCCTCTCCCAACCTATAAAGATCAGGAGAGGATGAGTAATATAGTTTAAACAGATAAAAGCTTACATACCTGCTTGAGTAAAAGGCTTCCAAACATCCTCATTATCTGCCAACCATTTTTTGGCAGCATCCTCATGGCTCAGTTTATCAATATCAACTAAAGAAGCCATGGAACCAATTTGACCTGCATTAAATGACATTTGAGAAAAAGCCATGTATGCAGCCGGATGTGTTTTAGGGAACTTATAGTTAGCAGCTTTCTTTAGCCAACCTATAGGTGAACCACACTTACTGTCTCCACCATCTTGTTTTCTGCAACCAGGTGAATAAGCTGGCCATTTAATGAAAACAAAACCTTCCGCATCTGTGAAGTTAGGTGTCCAGTTAAACGTGATTGTACCACGCCCTTCTTTCTTTGCCGCAGCAAGTTCCGCCCAAAGGGCATCAGCACTACCTGCAAACTTGACAACCCAGCCATCACCTAAGAGTGCTTCAACTCGATCTGGATATTCTTGGCCGTGCCAACTTTGTGGCCCTTCTAATATTCGACCTTTACCTCCAGAGTCAGGTGTTGCAAAAACATCCTGGCAATTTAACAATGCTTTATAATCAGGAAGTCCTGGGCATAAGTCCTTATCTATCACCCATTGAGGAACTCCGACTTCTTCCAAGGTAGGTGCTGCGTGTGTTCCAGCGTCTATTATTCCACCTTTTGCCATTGCTTCATAAAATGACTTTCCAAAAGTTGATTGCCAAACTTCGTGAGAAATAGTTACGTCACCATTTCTAATTGCTTCGTAAACTGCTTGTGTATCAGCAGGAACATATTCAACATTATTACCCATGCTTTCAAATATTCCACCTATAACATAAGCCATTACAACTTGACTTGACCAATTGTGAGTAGGGATAACAATTGGTTCACTACTATCTGCAGAAAAAACCTTGGATGGCAATGAAAGCACCATCAGTCCCGCAAATAAAATTGAAATTAATTTTTTCATTTTTTTCTCCCATCTTAAAGTTTTGACCCATCTAAATAGATCAGTTAATAAGCCTATACCAGGCTATATTCCTGTCAACCAGGAATTCTTTTTAAACTCTATAATATATTTTTAGTCTTTTAAATAACTCTCCATTGTATCATCCATAGCCTCCCACCATGCAGTATGATGGACAGGTGAAAGTTTGTTTGTAACTGGTGATGAATGGGCTTGATCTCTATATGATACAATTGATTTTTCTTTTGCTTTTTTCCATGCTTTAAACTCTTTTTGACTGAGTTCTACATTAAATTTTGGATAATCAGTATTCTCCATCAATGACCTAATATAATCAGCTTGAAAATCTATCATGCCATATGCATCTTCTAGGTTATTTTCTCTGTCATCCCATTCCTTCATTTCAGATGTTCTTTCTTCTTTAGATGGAAGTTGGATACTACCCAAAATGACATCTCTCGCATACCACGCCTCTGCATCAAACATGGTAAAAGTATACCATTGATCTTGCATTCCTATATAAAACAAAGATGGATTATCATTCCAAACCACACCTTTAAAAAGGCCCGGGGAGAAAAGACGATTAGTTGTTACAAGTCTTAATTCTTGAGGTAAAAAAGGGAAGGAATGAAGGTATCCCGTGCAAAGGATTATAGCGTCAAAATCTTTCTTTGTTCCATCTTTAAACGTCACAGTTTTCTTATTTACTGAGGTAAGAAGCTCTCTTTCATCAACACCTTGAGGCCAAATAAAGTCCATAGGGGCTGTCCTAAAACTGAATGTAACGCTTTTTGCACCATACTTTTTACATTGCAAGCCCACATCTTCTGCCGAGTAAGAAGCCCCCACGACTAATAAATCTTTACCTTTGAATTCGCCTGCACTTCTAAAGTCATGCGCATGTAAAACTCTACCTGGAAAGGTTTCAATTCCATCAAACTCAGGAACATTTGGAACTGAAAAATGGCCAGTTGCAACTATCAGGTAATCAAAAGTTTCTTTTATTATTGTTTTTGAATCAATATCTTCAACTGTTACTAAAAACCCTCCATTTTCCTGGTTTTCAACCATTCTCACCGAATGATTAAACTTGATCCAATCTCTAAAATTAGACTTCTTGGCACGGCCAAGAATATAATCCTCGAGTATCTCTCGAGGTGGAAATGATGGAATTGATTTACCAAAATGTTGTTCGAAAGAATAATCTGAGAATTCTAGGCATTCTTTAGGGCCGTTTGACCAAAGGTACCTGTACATGGAACTGTGAACTGGCTCACCATTTTCATCTAAACCTGTTCTCCAAGTAAACTTCCACTGCCCTCCCCAATCACTCTGCCTTTCAAAGCATGTGATTTCAGGGACATCTATTCCATTATCTCTGGCAGTTGAAAATGCTCTTAAAGCACTGATCCCCGAGGGTCCTGCTCCTATAATTGCCACTCTTTTATTCATTGAACCCACCAATAGTTTCATCCAAACTTGAAGACCAATGAACACTAAAAGCCAAGATCAATGTATTAGGATGCAAATTAGAATTAAAAAGGCTATTATGCCACCAGGTAGCCTGGTAAAGAGGGTCTTCTTTTCTGAGTAACTCTACCTCACAATCTAATTTGAAATTATGATTGTATGCATCAAAAACCAAAGAACATACCGTACTCTTAATAATCTTTCTTATTCCCAATGAATTTGGTTGAAACGTGGCGGTCAAAACTGGTGAAAATTCTTTATAGTTTTGATAATAGTACTCTGAAAAAAGCTGAATTGCTTTTTCACGTCTTTTACTTAAATCAAAGTTTACCTTTGATATATGCTTCATTTCTGGAAGTTTTGAGAACGGTATGTCTTTAGATAAAACAGTTATTATTTTACCAAGATTAATTTTATCATGGTTTAATAAAACATTAGGCATTATCGAGGCATCAGGTTTACCATAATTATTCCGCATAATAATTTGTCTTACACGGCACTGCCATTTCATAAATGTGTTTTTAATGTCAACATCACTATCAGGTACAGAATAATTATTTGCCGTATTTATCATGCAGTTTTTCTTTCCTTTTCCAACAAAAAACTAAATTTTTTATCATGTGTTAAACTAGGGATTTTCTTTCGAGTTATTTCCACTTCATCTAAATTAATATCTGCAAATGAAACACCTCTTTCATTGCCACCATCTGATATAATTTCTCCCCAGGGATTAACAATTAAAGAGTGTCCATAACCCTCTCCTCCACCTTTAACTTTCCCAATCGCACAAGGTGAAACAATGTACGCTCCATTTTCAATTGCTCTTGCTCTATTTAAGATATGCCAATGAGCTTCTCCCGTTTTCTTTGTAAATACAGCCGGAACAAAAATTATCTGAGCTCCTGCCTGGGATAACTCCCTGTATAGAGATGGAAATCTCAAGTCATAACATACAGTTTGACCTAAAATTCCCAATTTAGTTTTACATACAGAGATTGTATTTCCTCCTGAAACAACACTGCTTTCTCTGTATTTTTCATTCTCTGAAAGAGTTACATCAAATAAATGAATCTTATCATATCTACTTAAGATTTTACCCCTATCATCAATAATGTAACTTCTGTTAAAGATTTTTCCGTTTGAACTTGATATTGCAATTGAACCTATCAAAATAAATACTTTAAATTTTGATGAAAATTTCTTTAGTTCAGTGAGAACTTTATGATTTTCTTCTAGAGCGGATGGAGGGTTAAGAAGAGAGCCTTGAGTTACTAAGCCCCCACAATATTCAGGAAGAGCAATTAGTTTAGCTCCATTATTTACTGCTGAAACAGCTAAATCGTACATCTCCTGCAAGGCGCTATCAAAATTTGGCATTGGCCTAGTCTGTAAACATGCGATTTTAAAATTGTTAGTCATAAGTTAAAACTTTGTATAAACCTTTCTTAAGTTAACTAAAGGGTGTCTATCAGACATTTGAAATTTCAATAAAAATTCTCTCGCAACCATATCTCTGTCTTGTTGATTATCAGGGAGTTTAATTGTTTCTGGAACCCTAACCCATCCGTTAATATTTCTGTCAAAAACAGCAGCATTTCCATCTTCGTATCCCATATGTATATCCTCAAGCCAATTGAGGTCATCCCAGCCCATATGCTCCATATATTTCTTCAAGAAAGGAGTTAGCCTTTCATAGTCAGGGACAAGATTAACATCGTATCTATATCCTATATGCTGTCCAATTTCTTGCTCTCTGTCACTATCTAAGCCCTTTGAATCTTTTAAAAATTGATCAACATCTTTAATCTCTGATCCTCTGTATTGAGTTCCTGCCATATATCTCTCTCCCCCTATAAATTATGGTAGTCTTTTACTCCAACCGTATGATCAGTTCCAGCAAGTGGAACTGCTGCCATAGCTGAAGCTTCCATAGTTAATGCCGCCAAATCTTCAGGCTCAAGTGAATGAAGATTAGTTTTGCCGCAAGCTCTTGCAAATAACTGCGCCTCTATGGTTAGAGTATGTAAAAAATTATAAACTCTTTCTGCTGCTTCGTCAGGATCTAACCTTGAGCGTAAAACTGGATCCTGTGTAGCAACCCCAACCGGGCACCTTCCACTATGACAATGGTAGCAATTACCTGGTTCCACGCCCATTTCTTCTTCAAAATTTGCTTCAGGGATATCCTTATTACAATTCAAGGCCATCATTGCTGAATGACCAATAGCAATGGCTTCAGCTCCAAGAGCAATCGCCTTTGCAACATCAGCTCCATTTCTAATCCCGCCTGCGTAGATTAACGTAATTTCCCCTCGCTTACCCAGATCATCAATTGCCTTCCTGGCTTGCCGTATGGCAGCCATTCCTGGAACTCCAGTGTCTTCAGTAGCCAAATGTGGTCCAGCACCTGTTCCACCTTCCATACCATCTATATAAATAGAATCAGGGTCACATTTTACCGCCATTCTAACATCATCATATACACGAGCTGCGCCAAGTTTTAATTGAATAGGTATCTGCCAGTCAGTAGCTTCACGTATCTCTTGAATTTTAAGTGCCAAATCATCTGGCCCCAACCAGTCTGGATGCCTTGCTGGTGAACGTTGATCAATTCCTGCAGGTAAAGATCTCATTTCAGCAACTTGGTCAGTTACCTTTTGTCCCATAAGGTGTCCACCTAACCCTACTTTACATCCCTGACCAATAAAAAATTCACATCCATCAGCCAATACTAAGTGGTGTGGATTGAAACCGTACCTAGATTGAATACATTGATAAAACCATTTGGTAGAATAACGCCTTTCATCAGGTATCATACCGCCTTCACCAGAGCAAGTTGCTGTCCCTGCCATTGTAGCACCTCGTGCTAAAGCAGTTTTCGCCTCATATGACAGTGCCCCAAAACTCATCCCAGTAATATAAACAGGAATTTCAAGATCAAGTGGTCTTTTTGCTCTTGGCCCGATAATCGTTCTTGTATCACATTTCTCACGATAGCCTTCAATAACAAACCGAGTTAAAGTGCCTGGAAGAAAAGTTAAGTCATCCCAATGCGGAATTTTTTTAAATAAAGAAAATCCACGCATTCTATATCTTCCAAGTTCAGATTTAATATGAATGTCATCCATCACTTTTGGAGGAAAAACAAACGATTGACCCAATCTATTTGTATCTCGATTTACTGGTTTTTTTCTTATATCATCCATGCTACATCCTTCAATTATAAAATAAGTTTCTTTTCAGTTGGTTCCAAATTGTCATAATTCCAAAGTTGCTTACCAGCCACTATTTTTTTAAATGACGCAACACCCTTTTGGGGAAATAAATCATATTGCTTCAACTTTCTCTCCAGCCAACCCTTATCATTTTCTGAAAAGTCACCTAACACAGCATCAACTCCCAATGATTCTATTTCACCGCCGACAAATATTGTCCCATCATACATTGAATCACCTAAGTTTTTTCCGGCGTTACCGCAAACAATCATTCTTCCTCTTTGCATCATGAAACCGCTTAAAGCCCCAGTATCGCCACCAACAATTATTGTTCCGCCCTTCATATCAATTCCTGTTCTAGAGCCAACCGACCCCCTGCAAACCAAATCACCTCCTCGAATTGCAGCGCCAAATGTCGATCCCGCATTTTTATTTATTATAACAGTACCCGACATCATGTTTTCCCCACATGACCATCCAACACGACCGTTGATACGGACATTTGGACCATCAATCAATCCAACACCAAAATAGCCTATAGAACCTTCAATTATTAAATTCAGTCTACTTAAAATCCCAACACCCAAGGAATGCATTCCTCTTGGATTTTTAATTACAATTGTTCCGTAACCCTCATCCATTAATTCACGGATTTTGTTGTTGACCTCAGTTGTATTCATATCATTTACATCAATTTCACTTCTTTTGTTAAAATCAACTTCTGGCGCCCATGGATACGTCATTCTCTCCTCAGCATCAGGATCAAACTCTATAAACATAGATCTGCCAGTTAATTGCTCACTGGTCATTCCAAGAGCGTTTGCTCTTTCTTCTTGTGTCATTTTTTTAAGTTCTTCGCTTTTTAAGCTTGCCATACTCTCACCTCTTCATCATATGGATCAGTTGTATCTATTTCCTGCGGGAGAATGGATCGAATGGCAACTTCCTCTGACGCCATAGCAATTAAATTATCACTTTCAAAAAGAACTAGCGGCTTAGCAGCCATTGTATCTTTAGCCATGCCGAGTTGATTGTCAGTTGCAACCAGGTAAGTAAAAACCCCATCAATCTCGGAAATAGATCTTTTAAGGCTTTCCTCCAAAGGAACTTTGCTTGATAAATTGTCAGCTGTATAAACTGCTAAAAGCTCAGAATCACAATTTGACATAAAACGATGTCCTTTTCGCTCTAACTCTCTTCTCATAATCCAGTAATTTGTTATCTGACCATTATGAACTACTGCGACATCATTATAAGGGAAAGCCCAATAAGGGTGCGCTGAACGGATATCAACATCAGACTCAGTTGCCATTCTTGTGTGCCCTATAGCGTGGGTCCCTTTAAATTTATCCAACTTATATTGTTCCGAAACAACACCAGCGTCCCCAAGGTCCTTTATTAGCTCTAAGCCATTGCCAAGAGATAAAATCTCAACTCCAGTAATTTCTTCAATAAACCTTGCCATTTTTTCAGTATCACCATCATGGCTAATAATATATCGCAGAGCATACTCAGTGACTTTTTTCTTTTCCTTAATTTTTGCCTTGTGGTCTGATAGACGCTTTTCTAGTTCCTTAATTCTAGCATCAATCTTATCTAGAATACCGTGTCCTTTTTCAATATCTTCTTTTTCTGCTACTTTCACCCGCATTATGTATTCACCTAAAGAAGGTTCTCCATAAACTGCAAAGCCAGTTGAATCAGGCCCTCTATGCTTGAGAGCTTGAAGCATAGAGGTCATTTCAGATCCAATATTAGATGTTTTTCCTTTATGAATTAATCCTGCTATCCCACACATCGCGAAACTCCTCCTTAATTTATAAAATAATTAATAAAAAATTATTTTTTATGGTAAGCACTCCATGTAAGTTTCATTATCCCAATCTGTTACAGTCGACATAAATCGCGCCCATTCATCATGTTTATACTGATGAAAAAGTCTGTACATTTCTCCAGGCATTCCTCGCTGAATAACTTCGTCGTCTTTAAGTGCTTCAAGAGCTTCACCAAGAGACATTGGAAGTTTTTTAACCTGTTTGCCCGCTTCCATTGCTTCGTATATATTTCTTTCTTCTGGCTCACCCGGATCAAGTTTATTTTGAATTCCATCATCAGCCGCTGCTAGTATAGTAGAACCCATCAAGTAAGGGTTGACCATTGAGTCGACAGACCTATATTCAAATCTCCCAGGTGCAGAAACTCTTAAGCCCGTTGTCCTGTTTTGGAAACCCCAATCAGCAAACACAGGCGCCCAAAATCCAGTATCCCATAATCTCCGATAAGAATTTACGGTGGAGCATCCAATAGCTGTCAAAGCTCTTAAATGATGGACTATGCCCCCAATCGCTTCAAGGCCAGCTTTTTGAGGCATCTGAACGTCATCACCATCAGGCATAAACGTATTCTCACCGCCTTTGACATACATATAATTTTCTCTCATCCCTGGAAGGTTTTTAGGATCATTCCCAGTAGGAGTGAAAACATCCTCACCTCCTCGCCACAAAGAAATATTATGGTGACACCCAGAGGCTGAAACACCCATGAATGGCTTTGACATAAAACAGGCAAAAATTCCAAATTCTCTAGCAACTTGAGCACATATTTGCCTGTAGGTTGTCAACCTATCGGCATTTCTTAGTACGTCATCAAACATAAAATTCAGCTCAAGCTGTCCTGGAGCGTCTTCATGATCACCCTGTATCATGTCCAATCCCATTGCCCTTGAATACTCTATAACCTTCATGTAAACTGGCCTTAAGCTTTCGAATTGATCTATATGATAGCAATATGGTTTCGAGTAACCATCTTTAGGTTTTCCATTTTCATCAAATTTAAGCCACATCATTTCAGGCTCAGTTCCAATTCTGAGTTTTAATCCTTTATGTTTATCTTCAAATTCTTTGTGTAATCGCCTTAAGTTGCCCCTACAATCAGCTGTAAGAAATGCTCCAGCTTCTTCTCTTTCCTCTCTATTCCTAAAAAGAGTACACCAAAATCTTGCAACCCTTTTATCCCAAGGTAGTTGCATCATGGTTTCAGGCTCGGGTATTCCAACCAACTCAGCGGCTTCTGGACCATAACCCAAATATTCTCCAGATCTATCAGTAAATAAATTAACTGTAGCACCATAAACTAACTGAAAACCTTTTTTTGCTACACTTTCCCAATGATCTGCAGGAATCCCTTTACCCATGATTTTGCCAGTAACCGAAACAAATTGAAGGTAAATATACTCAACTCCAAGTTGATTGATCTTTTTTCTTACCTCCTTAACTAGAGCATCCCTTCCAGGTGCGTCAACAAAACTTTCAATATCCATTTTACTCACATTTTCCTCCCTATATGATGATTAATAGTTATTTTTAGCTCCATGGAAATGGGCTATTTGATGTTGGGTGTAAATTACCTTTTTCAAATCTTTCAAATCTAAACGGTTCCAATAAATCTTGTTTTTCTCCCATAACCTCATCAGCAATCAACCTTCCCACTCCCAGCATCTTGTAACCGTGATTACTGTCAGCAATGATTGTAGCGTTATCAAAAAAACAGTCAAAAACTGGAAAACTATCAGGCGTAAAGCAACCAATACCGCCAGAAGGCTCATTATGATATTTAGGCATCATACCTTCAAATCTTTTATGGCAATGAGCTAAAGCTGAAACCCACATATGCGCAAACTCACCTCCAGAAACAAACTCAGGACTAGAAGGACCGTAAGGATCGATTGCAACCTTATCAACGGGTGTTTTAACCTTATAAGGGGAAGCTCCACCTTGAATGCCTCCAAAATGCCAATCCGGTTTGTAATATATACCCCACATTTCTTCAGTAATAACTGAACCATCAACGTCAGAAATTAGAGGCGCATCTGTGTCTACATGAATTACAGGAGGCATTTCACCATCATTAGTTTTAAGTAGCTCAGGCTCAACCTGAAGCACGCCTTCCTCTAACTGCCAAAATCTCCACATATCAACATTATCATGAGAAACTCCACTTAAATCTTTAAGAGTTATTACCTTAGGGAGATCAAGCATATTCCAAAAGTCTCGGACCCAGGGACCGGCTCCTACAATTAAATGATTACATGAAATAGTCCCTTTATTAGTAACAACTGATTTGATAGATTTGGAAACACTTTCACTTTTAATTTCTTTAACTTCAATACCAGATATTATTCTTACACCGAGTTGCTCAGCCTTTTTCGCAAGCCCATAAATTGATTTTGTATTATTTGCATAACCGCCCTTTTTTTCATGTAAAACACTTGTTATGCCTTTTGCCTGCCAATCATCAAACATATTTTTCATGTATTGTTCTGATTTTTTTTCACCCTCAATAAATACACTCTCATAACCTATGGACTGCTGTTCTGAAAAAATTTGGCTAACATCCTGTCTCATAGAATCACATGATATTTGCAAATATCCAACAGGATGATAAGAGAAGGCTTGCGGGTCACTTTCCCAAACCCCAACTGAATGAGCCATTAAGTTTCTCATAGCTGGCTGAAAATAATTATTTCTAACAACACCACATGCAATTCCAGATGCTCCTGCAGCTATTCCAGACTTATCAATAACTATAACTTTATCTTCTACTGTTTCTCCTTTTGAAATGAGACGTTCAGCAATTCTCCAAGCGGTTGAAAGTCCATGAATTCCTGCCCCAACTATTAAATATTGAACTTCTTTAGGTGTCATATAAAAAAATTCCTCACGAAAGATTTGTTACAACTAATATTCAATCAAATATAAACCAAAGAGCAACCAATTTTTATGATTAAGAGAGTATTTTTGATGTTTTTCAGTTAATTGGTATATATTTGGAATAATTTATTGGCTATTTTTAATTTTGTGCTAATTTAAAATTAAACTAAAATATTAAATTTTTAAGAATCATTTTAGTAACTTTTCAAATTTTATTATTTGATTTTTTGTTAATTAGAACTATTTTAGTACTAATTAACAAAAAATATTTTTGGATACAATATGTATGAAGATTTTGCAACCGGTTTAAACAACTCCCAAAACAGAAAACCTGGCTCAACTGAAATAGCCAATTTAATAAGGAAAGAAATCATTTCTGGCAAACTTAGCTACCCTCAAAGGCTGCCATCTGAAAGGTTCCTTGCAGAAAAATATCTTGTTGCTCGGGGCACCATAAGACAAGGATTGATGTTACTTGAAAGAGACAACCTTATAACAATAAAAGCTGGGAGTGGAGCCTATATCTCCAAAATTAACAACTCATCACAAAATCAAATAATCAATAATGCCAGGCCTCTTGAATTAATTGATACCAGATTTGCTCTGGAACCACATATTTGTCGCCTTGCTATTTTGCATGCAACTCAAAATAACCTTGATGCAGCTGATGAGTTATTAAATAGAATGGATTACTCAACAAATAGCATAGAAGAATTTTCAATGTATGATTCCTCCTTCCATAACTTATTGGCAGAGTCAACTAACAATCCGTTATTAATCTCGATGTTCAACCAGGTTAACTCTGTTAGAAATCAAGAAAAATGGTCTTTAATGAGAAAGCTAACTTTAAACGAAAAATCCATTAGATTATACAATTCACAACATAGACTAATTTTAAACGCCATAAAATTGAGGGACCCTGAAAAAGCGTCTTTTTTGATGAAAGAGCACCTAGAATCTGCTCGACTCTCCCTCACTAGAGCTGCTTCAGCTTAATGATTAAACTCGTGATGAAGTTTGCAGCCAATTAATGTAGAGTCTTTCTGCCAATTTATTAAAATTGACCATTTCATTTTTACATTCCTCTTCTAGCAATTTAGCGCCATTTTTTCCTTTAGCTCTATTTAAAGCCAATGAATACTCATCCAAAGATAGCCAATCATTTACTGTATTTTCTTCTACCTCAACATGAAACTGAAATGAGTAGGCTCTTAAACCCCAGCTCATGGCTTGAATTTGACAAAGCTCAGAGTAAGCTAGAATTTTACAACCCTCTGGCAGCTTTTTAACTTCTGCTCCATGCCATTGAAGACATTTAAAAGTATCAGGAAAGCCATCAAGAATTACCCCTCTGGCTCCTTCATCAGTCAACTTAACGTTTAAAACTCCAACTTCACTTTTCTTTGATGGGCCACATTTTGTACCAAGAGCTTCAGCTAAAAGCTGATGCCCCAAACAAAGACCTAAGTAAGGGATACCTATATTCACAACTGCATTCTTAATATATTCTTTTTCCTTTACCAACCATGGATACTTATCTTCTTCCCACGTGTCCATTGGACCGCCCATAACCCATAATGCATCAAATTTATCAATTTCAGGCAGCTTATCTCCCTGGTTTATATAAACTGGAAACCATTGATGGCCATCCTCTTCTAAAAAACTTCTAAAAATACCTGGGTGCTCTATTTCTGCATGTTGTATGACTAAAATTTTCAAATAATACCTCTCTATGAATATTATTATTTATTCATTACGATATAATGATGGTACTATACCAAATTTAGTCTTAAAACTATGAGAAAATTGAGCAGAACTTGAAAACCCTGCAGTAAAAGCAATCTCAGTAATTGAAAGAGACGACTGCTTCAAAAGTCTTTGAGATAGACTTAGTCTCAAATTTTTATAAAAATTCATTGTGCTATTGTCAAGATGTACTTTAAAAAGCCTATTAAGTTGCCTTGGGCTGAGCCCTACTAACCTAGAGATTTGCGGAAGGCTTAATATATCTGATAAATGATTTTCCATAAACTCAACTGCTAAAACGATTTTAAAATTATTTACTCCATATCTTTCAACGATACCTGACCTTTGAGGCCCTCCTGAAGGCCTTATTTCTGTGTGCATATACCAATCGCTAACCCTTCTTGCGAACTTTTCTCCATGATGCTCAGTAATAAGCGCATACATTAAATCTAGAGGAGCAATACCGCCAGCACATGTTATTCTATCTCTATCAATTATATACAACGATTTTTCAAGAACTATTGATGGCCAAAACTCTGAAAAAGTTTCTGAGTGTTCCCAATGCAAAGTCATTCTCTTCCCATTCATTAGTCCAGCACTAGCTAAAATAACTGGCCCTCCAGAAACTCCTCCCAATACACAACCTTCTCTAGAAATTTTTCTTAACCAATCAAAAACCTTCTTATCATTAAAAAGAAATGGATCACCACCTGCAAACACCATTAAAATATCCAATGAAAAAAGTATTGATTTGATCGGCTGCGTTTCAATCTTTGCGCCACTTGAGCTATAGGAATGGGAATTAAATGCAGATATATTTTTTAAATCATATAACTGTTTTTCAGATAATAAATTTGCTGCACGTAATGGTTCGACTACTGATGAATAGGACATCAACGCAAATCCATCTATCAGTAGAAAACCTATTTTGATCATAATAAATATTTATGTCTTTATTTTAATAATTTATGACTATATTTCAAACGTCAAGAAAGATAAATTATAAAATGATATATTCACTGTTTTATTTTTAGAAATCGAAAACAATGAAATACTCACTATTAAAAATTATCAAAGAAGGTATTACAGGCAACAAAAATTGGAGGCCAATTTGGAGAGACCCTGAGCCTAAAAAAAGTTACGATATAGTTATAATTGGAGGTGGAGGTCACGGGCTTTCAACAGCCTACTATTTATCAAATCTCTATGGCCTTAATGATGTGGCTGTTATTGAAAAGGGTTGGATAGGTTCAGGAAATGTTGGAAGAAATACAACTATAATCAGGTCAAATTACATGCTCCCTGGCAACGAACCTTTTTATGAATTATCTATGAAGTTATGGGAAGGTCTTGAACAAGACTTTAACTATAACGCAATGATTTCCCAGAGAGGTATTTTAAACTTATGCCATAGCGATGCCCAAAGAGATGCTTTTGCAAGAAGGGGCAATGCAATGAAACTCGCTGGGGCAGATGCTGAACTTCTCGATGAAGATGGAGTTAGGCAGGTTTGCCCTTTCTTAGATTTTGAAAATGCACGCTTTCCAATAAAAGGAGGTCTTGCACAAAAACGAGGAGGGACTGTTCGTCATGACGCAGTTGCTTGGGGATACGCAAGAGGAGCAGATAACAAGGGCGTAGACATTATCCAAAATTGTGAGGTAACAGGGTTTAAAATTGATAATGGTGTTTGCAGGGGAGTTGAAACCTCTGCAGGCTTTATCAAAGCAAACAAGGTTGCGTCTTGCGTTGCTGGTTCTTCTAGTAAGGTTATGGGTTTTGCTGGAATGAGATTGCCGATAGAAAGCCATGTATTGCAAGCATTTGTATCAGAAGGTTTAAAGCCTATACTCCCTGGAGTTATTACATTTGGTGCAGGGCATTTCTATGTGAGTCAATCTGATAAAGGTGGATTAGTGTTTGGAGGAGATATTGATGGATATAATAGCTATGCACAAAGAGGTAATTTACCAGTAGTCGAGGATGTTTGTGAAGGTGGAATGGCAATTATGCCAATGATTGGAAGGTCTAGACTCTTAAGAATTTGGGGAGGCATAATGGACATGTCAATGGATGGTTCACCGTTTATAGACAAAACAGATATTAAGGGCCTTTATTTTAATGGCGGCTGGTGCTATGGCGGATTTAAAGCAACTCCAGCAAGCGGACTATGTTACGCGCATCTTCTGGCGACCGATGAACCTCACGAAGTTGCCACCGAATTCAGGTTAGATCGATTTATTAATGGTAATATGATAGATGAGAAAGGTGTTGGGGCTCAACCCAATTTACACTAAGTTATGATTATTGACCATCCATTATTAGGCCCAAGAGATGCTAATGAATTCGTCTACCTGGGAGACGCAAACCTAATAAATCGACCAGACTGGACTGAAAAAGATGCGGATAAACAATTTTATGAGTATCTTTACTTGCGTGATAACCCATCGGGTTATCATCGCGAATTATGGTATCATGAGCAAGGTGATAGATCTTGGTTAATTGTGACCAGAAATACTTCAACTCATGAAATAAAGCAGGTTGAATTAGCTAAGGATTACCATCTTGAAAAGAGCAAAAGTAAATGAATGAACTTAAGCCCTTAGCTAATCAAGAAAGCAAATCAAGATTTCTCAATGACCAAAAAAATAGACTCAAAACTGGTCAAATTATAAACAATAAAACAATGTCTTTTAAATTTAATGGAGCCAAACTTAATGGTTTTGAAGGCGACACTCTTGCTTCGGCATTACTAGCTAATGATCAAGTGCTTGTAGGCAGGTCATTTAAATACCATAGACCCAGAGGTATTTTCTCTTCAGGCACAGAAGAACCGAATGCTCTAGTTAGTTTAGGTTCAGATGAATTTCAAGAACCTAATACAAAAGCTACAACAATTAAATTATTTGATGGATTAACAGCCAAAAGTCAAAACCATAGAGGTCCTTTAGCATTTGATTTTATGGCTGCAACTGATTTTCTTCATCCTTTCCTGAGTGCAGGCTTTTACTATAAAACTTTCATGTGGCCAAAATCCTTTTGGGAAAAATTATATGAACCAATTATAAGATCTGCAGCGGGCCTCGGTGCTCTTTCAGGAAAACCTGATCCAAGTTCTTATGATAAAGGATTTTTGCATTGTGATATTTTAATAATAGGCGCGGGTCCATCTGGATTAGCGGCAGCTCTAGAAGCAGGTAGATCAAAACTAAAAGTAATTTTAGCTGATGACGATTTTCTCCTTGGAGGAAGACTTAATTCAGAAAAATTTTTCATCAACAACCAATCAAGTGATGAGTGGGCAAAAAATGCTGTAGCAGAAATTATGCAAATGAGCAACGTCAGAATCATGCAAAGAACTTCAATTTATGGATCTTTTGATCACGGTATTTTTGGTGGATTGGAAATAAAATACGATCACTTTAAACATAACCATAAAAAACCAAGACAGGTTTTATGGAAAATATACTCTAAGTTTTCAATTTTATCATCCGGAGCAACCGAAAGATCAATTGCTTTTGGCAATAATGACAGGCCTGGAATTATGTTAGCTGGCTCAATTAGAGAGTATATTAATAGGTGGTCAGTTTGCCCCGGTAAAAACGTAGTTGTTTTTACAAATAACGATGACGGGTGGAGAACTGTTTCAGATTTGAAATCTAATAACATCAAAGTAAGTGCTGTTATAGATGTCAGAAAAGAAACTACTTTTCATGATAAAGAAATGCCCGTCTACACTGGCACAAGTATTGTTGATACATCTGGAAGACTAAGAATATCATCGGTAACTTTATCTACAGGGGAAAAAATACCATGCGATTGCCTTGCGGTATCAGGTGGATGGAACCCAAATGTTCATCTGACTTGCCACCAAAGAGGAAAGCCAGTTTGGAATGACGCGCTGAACGCTTTTCTTCCAAACAATATTCCAAAAACTATGAAAGTTGCTGGAGCTACTGATGGCTTGCTGCAACTTGGGGAAGCATTAAAAAGCGGCCATCTCAAAGCAAAGGAAATCACAGAATTACTTGGGAAAAAAGATTCAAAGTCATCAGCACCTTCAGCAGATAATGAAAGTGTTAAAAATACTTCTTTTTGGCATGTTTCAGAAAGTAAAAAGAGATGCTGGGTGGACCTTCAAAATGATGTAACCACTAAAGATATTAAAATATCATTCATGGAAGGCTTTAAATCAGTCGAACATCTTAAAAGATACAGCACTTTAGGAATGGCGACTGACCAAGGTAAAACTTCTAATATTCTGGGATTAGCAATACTTGCAGAACTATCTGGTAAAACAATTCCTGAAACTGGAACAACTATTTTCAGGCCCCCATATACTCCTGTGCCAATTGGAGCTTTTGCAGGAAGATCTCGCGGGAAAGATTTTAGACCAACAAGACTTACTCCCAGCCATAACTTTGCAAAAAATCTTTCAGCAGTTTTCGTTGAAACAGGAATGTGGATGAGAGCACAATGGTACCCTAAAGAAAACGAATCTCACTGGCGTCAAAGTGTTGATCGAGAGGTTTTGCAAACGCGATCTTCTGTTGGAATATGTGATGTTACTACTTTGGGTAAAATTGACATACAGGGCGCGGATTCAGCAGAGTTTTTAAATAAAGTCTATGTAAATGGTTTTGGGAGATTACCTGTTGGGAAAGTAAGATACGGCCTTATGCTTAGGGAAGACGGAATAGTAATGGATGATGGAACAACTGCAAGACTAGACTTGAACCATTTTGTAATGACAACCACTACAGCAAATGCAGTGGGTGTCTTTAGGCATCTAGAGTTTTGTAGGCAATGCCTCTGGCCAGATCTTGATGTGCATTTAATATCATCTACTGAGCAGTGGGCACAAATTGCTGTTGCTGGCCCTAACAGTAGAAAACTTTTAGAAAAGATTGTTGACAAAGATCATGATTTATCAAACGAAGCATTGCCTTATATGGGGTGCAAAGAAATAACTGTTTGCAATAAAATACCCTCACGATTATTTAGAATTTCCTTCTCAGGTGAACTAGCCTATGAAATCGCTGTTCCTACACGCTATGGAAACTCTCTCTTTGAAATACTCATGCAGGCAGGAGAAGAGTTTAATGTTACACCTTATGGTACTGAAGCTTTAGGGGTCATGAGAGTAGAGAAAGGACACGCTGCTGGAAATGAACTAACAGGTCAAACAACAGCACAAAATCTCGGGCTAGAAAAAATGATGTCAAAACAAAAAGACTATATAGGAAATGTTCTTTCCAAAAGAGTTGAATTAAACCGAGATAACAAAATCATTTTAATGGGATTTAAACCTGTTGATAAATCCATTGAATTGCTTGCAGGCTCACATTTTATTTCAAAAGGCAAAACCGCTTGCACTGATAATGACGAAGGTTGGATGAGCTCTGTTGCTTTTTCACCAATTTTAAATCACTCCATAGGGTTAGGTTTTATTAGAAATGGATCAAATAGAATTGGTGAAATTGTGACTGCAGTAGATCTTTTAAGAAACAAGCAAATTGACGTAGAAATAGTTTCTCCTCATTTTGTTGACCCGGAAGGTGAAAAATTACGTGCTTAATTTTACATTAAAACCTGAACCACCTATTGGTTTTAAAGAAAAAATATTTAAAGATGTGAAGCTAATAGAAGAAACTGGTCTTTCTATAGTTTCAATGTCTGTCCCAAAAAATAATTTCAAACAATTAGAAAAAAGAATTTTTGAAAATTATAAAATAAAGTTGCCAGTCATTGGTAAATCTAAAACTGCAAAGTTAAACAACTCCAGGTTTCTTGCACTACAGCCTGATCAATATTTTATTATTTTTGATAACAAAACAAATTACCCAATTGAAGAATTAAACAAATCTCTACGCAAAGAAGGCTATTTTTCTGATCAATCTGACAGTTGGTGTATTATTAATATTTCAGGCAAGAACACTATTAATGTTTTAGAGCGTATCTGCCCCCTAAACTTATCATCTGATGTTTTTACTATAGGCAATGTTAATAGAACATCAATGGAACATATAGGCGTAATAATGGTTAGGATAACAATTGATCAATTTATTTTACTTTCACCAAGGTCATCTTCCAGTTCCTTTTATCATGCCATAGTAACTTCTATTGAGAATATTTTATAATGTCAAAACCAAAAGTCTTCCTAACTAGAAAATGGCCTCGAAAGGCAGAAGAGGCGCTAGGTGAAATTTTTGATGTAACATTCAATAAAAATGATACTCGACTTAGCAAAATTGAAATTGCCAAAGCTTTTGCTATTCATGATGCAATAGCTCCAACTTTTGGTGATAACATTGATAAATCAGTTATAGAATTTGGATTTAATGGAAAAGGGAGAATTATATCTAACTTTGGTGTAGGTGTCGACCATATCGATTTAGAAACTTGCAAAACACTCAATATACCCGTCACAAATACACCCGATGTCTTAACTGATGCTACTGCTGAAATTGCAATTTTGCTAATGCTAATGGTTGCAAGAAGGGCATTAGAAGGAGAAAAAGAAATTCGAGAAAATGTATGGCCTGGTTGGCATCCAACTCATTTAATGGGTTCTTTAATGAATGGAAAAACTTTAGGTATAATCGGAATGGGAAGAATTGGTCAGGAAGTTGCTAGAAAAGCCTTTCATGCTTTTAAAATGAGAATTGTCTTTTATAACCGCTCTATAATTAAACAAGATCTTGGCTTTCCTATAAAACAAGTTTCATCAGTATTAGACGTTTGTCGTGAAAGTGATTTTGTAAGCATTCATTGCCCCGGTGGCAAAGAAACATTGAATATATTAAATGCTGAAGCAATTGCAAAAATGAAAAAAAGTTCTTTCATAGTTAATACCGCTAGGGGGGATGTGTTAGATGAAGATGCTGTTTCTCATGCTTTATCAAAAGGTTTAATTGCTGGAGTAGGTTTAGATGTTTATAAAGGCGAACCAAAAGTTAACAAAAAATTACTAATGGCACCAAATACTGTTTTGCTTCCTCACATGGGATCTGCCACTTTAGAAACAAGAAATGCTATGGGCAATAGAGTTTTAGTTAATTTAAAACAATTTTTTGACAATGAGAAACCAACAGACCAAATCCATCTTTTTTAAATGGCTGATAAAATTTTAAATTATCAGACAGTTAAATCTGCTTTTTTAAACGCAATAGACGCTGGAAAACCAGAGAGAGTCTTAACTGATAAGATAAAAAAATTAATTCCAAAAAATAAACATTTAAAAATTTTAGCACTTGGAAAAGCTGCATCGAGTATGGCAGAAACAATTATAAAGCTCCAAATAGGATTTGAAGGAATTATAATAACTAATGAAGAAAATTTTCGGAAAGTAAGTGGCTTCAAGTGTTATGCAACTGGCCATCCCATCCCTGATTCCAGAGGATTAGAGGCAGCATGCAACGTGGAGGTTATGCTTGATAAGCTTAATGAAAATAACCATCTTCTTTTGCTCCTAAGTGGTGGTGGGTCTTCGTTAATGCCAGCTCCTTGTGAAGGAATTACCTTGAAGCAAAAAATTTTTCTTAACGAACGCTTATTGGAAAGCGGTGTCGACATTAATCAAGTCAATGCTGTTAGACGATTATTTTCCAGGCTAAAAGGAGGGAGACTTGCTGAAAGAGCGCAACCTGCAGGTAT
>CACAIE010000006.1 GCA_902532475.1 uncultured SAR116 cluster alpha proteobacterium | reverse complement strand
GCCTCTACGTTTAAAATGAGAGGAGATAAGTGCCCTATTCCTAACAGTAGAAAAATAGATAAAAATATTCCGATTATTATTTTTTTTGAAATAAACAATTAATTCTCCATGAACATTATCAATATTATTATAGCCAACTAGTAATAAAAACTATATTAAATAATCAAACTAATGCCTTCCATATCCTTTGGTTTATTTAAATTTAATAAGTCAATAATTGTAGGTGCTATATCTGCAAGATTTCCTTTTCTAAGTTTAAAGTCTATTTTTTCACCAACTAAAATAAAAGGAACAGGATTGCTGGTATGAGCAGTATGCGGTGAATCATTTTCTATATCCCACATCATTTCACTATTACCATGATCTGAGGTTACAATCATGATCCCCTTATTTTTAGTTACTTGATTAAAGATTTTTCCAATACATTTATCTATATATTCAACTCCTTCAACAACAGCTTTATAATTTCCAGTATGCCCAACCATATCTGGATTGGCAAAGTTAGCAATTATAACATCAAATCTTTTGTTTTTTATCTTTTGAACTATTTCTTTTGTAATTTTATTTGCTCCCATTTTTGGGGCTTGGTCATAGGTTTTTACTTTTGGAGAAGATATCATAATTCTCTCTTCCCCATCAAATAATTTTTCATGACCCCCATTAAAGAAAAAGGTGACGTGTGGGTACTTTTCAGTCTCGGCAATTCTTAATTGTTTTAAATTTGCACTTGATAAAACTTCTCCTAAAGAGTTTTTGATTATTTTTTCTGGAAACAAACTTGGTATCATCATGTCTATTTTTTTAGAATAAGAAACCATACCTAACAAGGACGAAAACTCTATGGTTTTTTCTCTATTAAATTCATTAAAATTCTTATCGATTAAAGAGTCAATAATTTGCCTGACTCTATCAGACCTAAAGTTTGCAATAACCAGACCATCTCCATTTTTTATACCATCATATTTACAATTGTTTTTATTTGCGAGGATAGTGGGAGAAATAAATTCATCAGTTTCACCTCTGTCATAAGCTTCTTGAATTAGATTTTTTATACCCTTTGAATTATATTGCGCCTTTCCTAAAGCAATGGCATCCCAAGCAACTGAAATTCTTTCCCATCTATAATCCCTGTCCATTGGATAAAATCTACCCATCACTGTTCCGATGATTGCGCCAGTAGGAAGTTTCTCATTAAATTTAATTAAAGTTTTTAAAGCTGTTTTAGGGAGTGTGTCTCTTCCATCAGTAAAAGCATGAATAATTACTTTTAATTTTCTGTTTACTAAGATTTTTGAAAGCTCAAGAATGTGCTCGGCTTTAGAGTGGACGCCACCATCACTAACTAAACCTATAAGATGAACCACTCCCTTATTTTCTAAAACGTCTCTTATAAACTTATCTATGAGAATATTTTTGCTTAGAGTATTATTTTTAATGGCCTCATCTATCCTAAGGAGATCCTGTTTAATAATACGCCCACAACCAATGCTCATATGACCTACTTCTGAATTCCCTACTTGCCCTTTTGGCAAACCCACATCTTTTCCTGAAGCTAATAGTTTTGTGCAGGGAAATTTCCTGCTTAAATAATCAAAATTTGGTGTTTTAGCCTCCAGGACTGCATTATTAAGTCTGTTTTTAGATATCCCCCATCCATCTAAAACACAAAAAGTAATTGGCTTTAAATTTTTGCTATGTTTAATGTTACAATCTCCAATAAAGAACAGTTGTAATTAAGATCGATGGTATGGATGTTTAGTAATTATTGACTCTGCCCTATAGATTTGTTCAATTAACATAATACGTGAAAGCATATGGGGAAATATCATTTTTGAAAAACTTAATACTAAATCAACATCATTTTTGAGCTTTTCCTCAACACCTTCGGTACCACCAATAATAAAATTCACTCTATGAATTCCTTCATTCTTCCATTTTGATAATACTAAAGAAAATTCCTCTGAAGACAAAATTTTTCCCGATTGATCAAGCAAAACATTTTTATCATTTTTATTTGACATTGAAGAAAGCTTTTCTGTTTCATCTGATATTCTTTTCTTTCCTTTTGGGAATCGTGACACATGCTCTAATAATGTAAGATCTTTGATTCTTTTAGAATATTCATTAAAAATTTTGGCCTCCGGTGAGGTTTTCATCTTGCCAATAGCTGAAATTAAATATTTCATAATAAAGACAGAAAACTAAAAATCGTTGCCAATCATAACTGTTTCTACCTCAACATTTTGAGACCACATTTTTTCTAAATTATAAAATTCTCTTATTTCAGATTGAAATAAATGTACAATAATATCTCCAGCATCTATCAAAACCCAGTCAGATTTTTGCAATCCTTCAATTGATATATTTTTTAAATTTTTCTTTTTTAAAAAATTTATGATTTTTTGAGACATGGAACTAATATGTCTTGAAGAACTGCCTCCAGCCACTATCATAAAGTCTGCAAAAGAGCTTTTTTCTTTAAGGTCTATAACCGATATATCAATAGCCTTTAACTTATCTAACTCAGAAACGAGTAATGAATATAAATATTCAGAATTTCTATTTTGCTCTGTTATTTTTTAACTCCTTATCCATACTATATTATAATTATCTATAAAGTACTAATGATTTGCTTCCCTAATAAAAGTTGATGAAAAATTAATGCTAATATTATTTATGTAACCCCACGCGGGAGGTTTTTTTGTAACAAGGTTTTTTAAGTTACAATCTTTAATCTTATTTCTTAAAATAAATGCTCCCTTACTATTCAATGCTCTGTGAGAGAAACTTGGTCTATTGACTACTGCGATAGGAAGCAAATGTGAAATAAAATTTACTTTATGCCATTTATGAAATTCAAACAGGTTGTCAGAACCCATAATCCATAAAAATTTTATGTTTGGAAAACGAGGAAGCATTTTATTTAGTAAGCTGTAAGTATTTGTTGTATTAAATAAACTTTCAATTTTGAGAACTTTGAATTTTGGATGAAGGGCTTTTTCTTTAGTTAACTCTAATCTTTTAGAAAGGGGTAGCATGTTTTTTGAAGACTTAAATGGATTCTGTGGACTCACCAACCACCAAACTTCATCTAAATTAAGACTTACCAAAGCTAACTTAGCTATTTTATAGTGACCTTTGTGAGGAGGGTT
This sequence comes from uncultured SAR116 cluster alpha proteobacterium, assembly GCA_902532475.1. Taxonomy (GTDB): domain Bacteria; phylum Pseudomonadota; class Alphaproteobacteria; order Puniceispirillales. The sequence continues at coordinate 63,612 of CACAIE010000006.1, read as the reverse complement.
AAATGACCCACCCATCAACCCCACTTTAATTTTTCTATAATCATGAATATAATTTGGCAGTTCATGGGCCCTACTAGGGGCGGATTTGCCCATTTCCGTGTACAACATATTTAAAACTCGTCAATTGTTCAGCACTAACTGGCCCTCTAGCATGTAAGCGACCTGTTGAAATGCCAATTTCAGCTCCTAAACCAAATTCACCTCCATCAGCAAATTGTGTTGAAGCATTTACCATAACTATTGCACTATCAACCGACTTAGTAAAAATATCTGCATTTGCTTTGTTTTCAGTCATTATTGCATCTGTATGTTGGCTTCCAAATTTTTCAATATGTTTAATCGCATCAACAATATCATCAACAATTTTTATAGATATTTTTGGACCAAGATACTCAGTCGACCAATCTTCTTCCTTGGCAAGTTCCATATCCGAAATGATTGATTTAGATTTTTTGTCACCAACCATTTCACATCCTGATGCCTTAAGATCAGAGTATATTATCGGAAGAAACGATTTGGCAATGTTTCTATTAATTAGAAGACTTTCTGTAGCTCCACAAATACCAGTTCTTCTCATTTTACCATTCACAACCACAGATACTGATTTCTCAAAGTTAGCAAATTCATCAACATAAATATGGCAAATGCCTTCAAGATGTGAAAAAACTGGAACACTTGAATCACTTTGAACTTTCTCAACTAACGACCTTCCTCCCCTTGGAATTATTACATCAATAATTCCTGACATTTTTAGCATATGATCAACGACTTCTCTATTTTTAGATGGCACCAATTGAACAACATTAGATGAGACTTTGCATTCAGTTAATGATTTTCTTATTAATTCAGATATTATTTCACATGAATTAAAGCTATCAGATCCACACTTTAAAATAACTGAATTTCCAGATTTTATAGACAGTCCTGCTGCATCTGCTGTAACATTAGGTCTAGATTCATAGATGACACCCAAAACACCAAGTGGTGTTGGTCGTCTAGTTATCCTTAATCCATTTGGACGTTCCCATTCTTCTAATTTTCTTTCTAATGGGTCCGGCAATTTGGAGATATCATTCAAACTTTTCACCATAGCTTTTACTCTTTTTTCATCCAAATTTAGCCTATCTATATATGAATTTTTTAATCCGTTTTTCTTAGCGACACTAACGTCAATTTTATTTGCCTCTATAATTAGATTAGTGTTTTGATTGATTTTGTTCGCACATAATTTTAATATATTTTTTCTTATTTGATGGCTAGAAGCAGCAATTTCTCTTTGAGAAACTTTGGATTTTTTACCTATATTATTTAAAATATCATTAATTTGCATACTAATTAATTATCCTGTTTTTTACTTCGATGATGTTTTTAATACTAAATCATCTCTATGAATTAACTCATCTCTACCAGAATAGCCTAGTGATTGATAAATATCTTTTGTTTTTTTGCCCATAATTAATTCTACTTCTTTGGAATTATAAGATGTTAACCCAGAAGCTATTTTAGTCTTGTAATCACTATAAATATCTATCAAGTCCCCTTTTTCAAAAATCCCTCTCACTTTAATTACACCTGCTGGCAACAGAGAGCTCCCCTTTTTAAGTGCTTCAGTTGCGCCTTTATCAACAATTAAACTCCCTGAAATATTTAACCCTGCAGCAATCCATTTTTTTCTAGCTGTTAATGGAGTGTCATTTACTATAAAAATAGTATGTTTGCATCCCTGCGACAATTTCAAAATAGAGTGTTCATTCTCTCCATTACATATTATAAGAGTGCAGCCCGATAATCTAGTAATTTTGGCTGCTTCTAATTTTGTAATCATTCCACCTGACGCATGCTCATAATGCGAGGAACCTGCCATATTTATAATTTTGTCTGTAATTTCACTAACTACTGGAATATGTTTAGAATTTTCATACTGATGTGGATTTTTATCGTATAGTCCATCTATATCAGATAATAAAATTAATAGATCAGAAGAAGACATTTGTGCAACTCTGGCAGCCAATCTATCGTTATCTCCAAATTTAATTTCACTTGTAGTAACGGTATCATTTTCATTTATAACAGGTACTATTTTTGATTTTATCAATGTTGCAATTGTAGCTCTTGCATTTAGATGCCTTCTCCTAGTTTCAGTGTCATCTGGAGAAAGTAAAATTTGCGCACACTTGATTTTCTCTTTTTCAAGGGCGTCTTTCCATGAATAAGCCAATTCAATTTGGCCTACAGATGCTGCTGCTTGGTTTTCTTGAAGATTTAAAATATTTTCAGGTGAATTAATTGAATTTCGACCAAGTGCAATTGCGCCTGAAGATACTATGATAATTTCTTTGTTAATTTTCAGTAAAGAAGAAACATCTTTACTAAAAGCAGCTAGCCAATCACTTCTTATTTTTCTTGTTTTTTTATCAACAAGCAGAGAACTTCCAACTTTTATTATTATTCTTTTATAGCTTGAAAAGAATTTATTTAAGTCTATGTCAGTATCAAGTTTTATTTTTGGGGTTTTAGGTACTTTACTCATAAATATCTTAATCTGGACTTTATTTTAGGTTAATTTTAAGAGGATAACTTAACATATATTTGATTAACTATCCAATTTTAGTCATACAATTTATTTTTTAGTCTTTAAAGTTAGTTATTATTTTAGATGCCTTTCTTAATAGATTAGGTATTCCCTTTTTAGAAATTGATGAAATATATAATACATTTTTAGCTCCAGCTTTTTTTAAATTTTGAAGAATTTCTTCAGTTAGCTCATCTAATAATGCATCTGATTTAGTTAAAACAGTTATACATTTTTTACTTTCTAATTCAGCTCCGTATTGAATTATTTCTCTTTGAACAACTTTCCATGATTCAACAGGTTCTTCATCACAGCAGTCTACTAAATGCAAAAGAACTTTGCATCTCTCTATATGGCCTAAAAACTTAGTCCCAAGACCCAAGCCCAAATGAGCTCCCTTAATAAGACCAGGAATATCCGCAATAATAAACTCATGATCATCAATCTCAGCTACACCTAATCCTGGATGAAGTGTTGTAAATGGATAACTAGCTATCTTTGGTCTTGCAGCACTTACAACAGAAAGAAATGTTGATTTTCCTGCATTAGGAAGTCCTATTAGTCCCACATCAGCAATTAATTTTAAACGAAACCAAACCCACAACTCTTCTCCAGAAATACCTGGTTGAGAATATCTAGGACTTTGTCTGGTTGAGGATTTAAACCAAGCATTTCCTTTGCCTCCTTTTCCCCCTTCAAGAAGAATTTCTTTTTGTCCAATTTTGACCAGATCAATTAATAATGAATCTTTATCTTCAGAAAGAATTTGTGTTCCTAAGGGCAACTTAATTAAAGTTGGATTACCACTGTGCCCAGATTTATTTCTCCCAGCCCCTGAATGCCCTGTTTCTGCTTTAAAATGTTGCTTATACCTAAAATCTATTAATGTATTAAGGCCTTCAACACATTCGACAATTATGTCAGCACCTTTTCCACCATCTCCACCATCTGGTCCACCAAACGGAACATTGGCTTCACGCCTGAAACTGACTGCGCCAGGTCCTCCATTGCCACTTCTTAAATATATTTTAACTTCATCAAGGAATTTCATTTTAACCGCCTAAACGGTTATGGGTAAATATTTAATTTTTATTCAGCTGCTTCAACCTCACTAGAAACATTAACAAACATTCTACCTCTAGATTTTTGACGGAACTTGATAACACCTTCAGTTAAAGCAAAAAGAGTATGGTCTTTACCCATCCCAACATTTTCTCCTGGATGTACTTTAGTTCCCCTCTGCCTGATTATAATATTACCAGCTAAAACTTTTTCACCACCAAATTTTTTAACACCCAAACGTCTTCCAGCTGAGTCACGACCGTTTCTTGAGCTACCTCCCGCTTTTTTATGTGCCATAAATTTCTCCTAAATTATTTTTTATCTTTCTTGGTGCCAACCTTGGTTTTAGAAGTTTTACCTTCTTTTACACTCTTTGTGCTTGCTGGTTTTGTTTCTTTTTTTAGTTTATCTTCAGTTTTTGGTTTTTGAGATTTTTTTTCAGTTTCGGGCTTACTACTTTTAACTTTCTTCTCATTTTTAAGAACTAATTTTTTTGGATCTCCAATCCCGACTACTTTAAGTAATGTTAAGTCTTGCCTATGACCCTTGACGCGTCGAGAGTTTTTTCTTCTTCTGTGTTTTAAAGTAATAATCTTTGGCCCACGAGTTTGACGTATAACTGTTGCTGATACAGCCATGTTTTGTAATTCGCTTCCTTTTGAAATTTTTCCAGAATCAACAACCATTAACAAATCTGGCAAAGTAACAATTGTACCTTCATCAGCATTTATTCTTTCCACTAAGATTTTTTGATCATTTTCTACACGGTATTGTTTGCCACCGGTTTTAATAACAGCATACATTTTTAATTTTTCCTTGGTTTCTAAAATAAAAATTTATAATATTTCTTTTTTAGCACCTTAAAATAGTTTGAACGCCGAAATATATCTTTTACACTAAATTTGTCAAGTATCTGGGTTAAGGAATAGCAAATTTATTTTATCTTTTTTTAATATTAATAGAAGAAAAATCATGAATAAATCAAATGTAACTAATTTAATCGCTTTATTAATAACAATAGTTGGTTTTTTGAACCCATTCGAGAATAATATAATACTAATGATTGGCTTATTCAGCTTATCAGGAGGCATTACAAACTGGATAGCAATCCATATGTTATTTGAAAAGATCCCTTTTATTTATGGTTCTGGTATAATTCCAAAAAATTTTAGTTTTTTCAAAACTGCCATTAAAGAATTAATTTTGGAAGAATTCTTTACAACACAGAACATTGAAACATTTACTCGTAATTTTGGAGCAGAATCAATCAAAACAATAAAGACGAATATTAATTATAATAATATTTTTGAAGGTTTAACAGTCTCAATTGAAAAATCACAACTAGGAAAAATGCTTTCTATGGTAGGAGGAAGAAAAGCATTAGAACCTCTTAGAAAACCCATAATCAATAAATTAGAAACTTTAGTTTCAAATATGCTTGAAACTCAAAAAGAAACAAAACTGGATAAAAAGGTTGTCAATAATTTACATAATGACATTGAACATTTAGTTGATAACAGATTGAATGAACTGTCTCCTAATGACATCAAAAAAATGATCAAAGATATAATAGATAATCACCTTGGTTGGCTAGTAATCTGGGGGGGTGTATTTGGGGGTTTTATTGGGTTAATTGCTAGTTTTATTAATCTTTTATAATTCAAAAAATAATTATTTTTTAAATATAAGGTTGATATTTTTCATTTAATGATATAAAGAACATATCATGAACAAAAGGCTGTATATGATTGATATTTTCTATTTTTCAAAAAACCTAAGTATTTTATTAATTGTATTAAATTTACTTTTAATATTAGGAGTAGCATTTAGTTTATCATTATTTGTATCAATAACAGTATCTTTAATTTCCTTTTTTTTCGTTGATTAGTAGTATAAAAATTATTAAATTTCTTAGATTTAATTTAGTAATTTTATGACTCAAAAAATAACAAAGCTTGTTGCTGATTTTGGCGGCACACATTTGAGAGTTGGCTTTTCAGATGGTTTTAGTGTCACTGGATTATCTAAAGTTAGGTACAAAAGTGGCGTTTCCTCTCTAGAATTGATTGCAAATTATGCAAAGAATTATAATAAAAAAATTGAACAAATAAGAATATGTGCGGCTGGACCTGTTGAAAACGATAAAATAGAAATTACTAATAGTAATCTTATAATATCAAAAAAAGAAATTATGGGTTTTTTTAAAATCAGTGATGTTTGTATTTTTAATGATGCAGAGGCAGCTTGCTATTATTTACCTGAAATAAAACCTTCATCATATTCCACAATCAATAGTATTGAATCAAAAAATCAAAACTTTGCCTATATAGCTTTAGGCACAGGTTTAGGAGTTTCTTGTGTTAAACAGCATAATAAGAAATCAATAGTCATTTCAGGTGAAGGTGGTTATTGTCATATACCCTATTCTGAGAAGAAAAATACTTCCAGAGACGTAATAGATATTATTCAGAATGATTATCCTAGAGTGTCATCCGAAAGACTTATAAGCGGTCCGGGCATAACATTAATTTATGAAGCATTGAGTAAAATTAATAATTCCAGTCTCAAGCTGACCTCAGAAGAAATAGTTGCCAGTGCTATAGCGAATAAAAAAGGGCTGGAGTACGAAGCCTGTAAAATATTATTTGAATTATTGGGTAAATTTGCTGCATCTGTAGCTTTAATCTATGGAGCAAGAGGTGGAGTGTTTTTGAGTGGCGGTCTTTTAGTAAGACTTTACACCATACTCCCTAATGATTTAATTTTAAAAAACTTTTTAATTCCTGGAAGAATGAAAAATTACGTTAAACAAATTCCATTACACATTATAAATGATGATTTAATCTCATTAATGGGATGCGCTGTATATAAAAAATAAACTTAAAGATTTAAGTTTTTTTCTGACTTTTTATCAAAAAGATAAACTTTTTCTAAACTCACATTTAGTTTCACAGCCATGTTTTCTTTTAATTTGCTGTTACTCTCGACCTTTCCAGTTAACTCTCCATAATTACTGTCACAAATTACCACAGTTTCGTGCCCCATAGGCTCAATTACAGAAATTTCTGCATCCAATCCTATTATATTATCATTTTTACCAGAATTTTCAGATGTTATAGTTATATCTTCTGGTCTTAGTCCTAGGATAATATTTTGGTTATTATAAAAATTATTACTTTTAAGTTTTATACTTTTTTGATCTTCCAGCATAATCATTGACGATGCTTTAGAAACTTTACTTACTTCACCTTCTATAAAATTCATTGCTGGCGTGCCAATAAAACTAGCTACAAAGATATTGTTAGGCCTTCTGTATACTTCATCTGGTGTACCAACTTGCTCAATTAGACCATCCTTCATTATCACAATTCTATCAGCCAAAGTCATCGCTTCAATTTGATCGTGAGTAACATAAATAGTAGTGGTTCCAACTTTCTTGTGAAGTTTTTTCATTTCTGCCCTCATCTTATGACGAAGTTTAGCGTCTAAATTAGATAAAGGTTCATCAAACAGGAATACTTTAGGGTTTCTTACAATTGCTCTTCCCATTGCCACTCGCTGTTTTTGACCACCTGATAATTCTCCAGGTCTTCTCGATAATAATCCTTCCAGACCAAGCGTTTCGGAGGCTTCCACTACTCTTTTTTCCACTTCAGCCCTAGGAATTTTTTGAGCTCTCAGCCCAAATGAAATATTATCTTTGACTGATAAATGCGGATAGAGAGCATAATTTTGAAAAACCATAGCTATGTCACGATTTTTAGGATGAATTTTGTTAATTACTTTCTCATCAATGTATATTAGTCCAGAAGTAATATCCTCTAATCCTGCAATCATTCTTAAAGTAGTAGACTTTCCACATCCTGATGGTCCAACTAAAACAATAAATTCTCCCTCATCAATTTTAAGATTAAAGTCATGAACAGCTTTAACGTTACCATAATTTTTAAATAAATTTTCAAATTGTACATTAGCCATTTTTGCCTCTATATTTTAAGAATTCTGTTTCTAAATTACCGATATTTGATTTGCACTGTCATTAATAAATTTTTCAATATTAGATATATATATTTTGTGTTCTTCTAAATTTTTTTTATGATTTTCTAAATCACTTTCCATTGATTTTTCTGATGGTCCTCCAGGGAGGTTTCTTACTTTTACAAAATATTCTGGAGTACATACCTCTTTAAACCGTTCATTTGAAATAGACGGGTTTACTCCAATTATTTTTTTAAATATACTGGCAAACTCTTCAAAATCAACATCGTCCAAAGCAATATCTTTTGAAATAAGTTTTCTGGATAAAAAATGTGAAACTTCGTGAGCCTGCCTAAAGCTAATATTTTCTTCCCTAACCATACTATCTGCTAGTTCAGTAATTGTAGCCATAGAAGATTTAATTCTATTTTTAACCGATTTTTTATTTATTTCGATTGATTCAACAAATCCTGATAAAAGCGGAAGTATCTTAGACATTAGGCTAAAGGCTTTATGACCTTCTGACTGAACCTCCCTTTCCGAATCATTCATATCAGCAAAGGGTGTGTTATGCATTGTGTTAATAATTTTATCACACTCACCATTGCAAAGTGAAAGCCTTAACCTTAAGTGCTCCAATGGAACTGGGTTTCTTTTTTGGGGCATAATAGAAGATATTTGAACAAACCCATCAGGGACGTATATTTGACTTACTTCAAAACCAGTCCAAGTCACCAATTCCTGAACAAACCTTCCTAGATTTATAGAGGCTATTTTTAGAGCTGAATAAGTTGTGGTTATATAATCACAGCTGGCAATAGCTCCATAAGAATTATTAACTATCTTCTCAAAACCTAAAAGTTCCGCCATACGTTCTCTACTTAAAGGAAATCCTGATGTTGTAATTGCTGCTGCACCCATAGGACACATGTTAACCAAATCCAGTGCCTTAGTAAGCCTATCAATATCCCTCAAACAAAATTCAATAACTGCTGATAAAAAATGGGCTAAAGTTGAGGCTTGAGCGGGTTGTCCATGTGTATAGAGTAAAATAATTTCAGAGGTACCTTTTTCACTCCTTTTAATCAAATGTTCTAATAATGAAAAAAGATCTTTTATTATTAATATAATACATTTACGAAGTTCCATTCTAAACATTGTATGTTCCATGTCATTTCTAGAACGCCCTGTGTGAAGTTTTCCAGCTATATCAACTTCAATTCTATCAATTAATGTTTTTTCAATAAGAAAGAATAAATCCTCATATTTTTCATTATATTCTAAGTTTTCAAAATCAAATTCATTTTCTATTTCATTTAGATTTTTAAAAATAATTTTTGCCTCTTCATCAGAAATTATTTTTTGCTCTTTCAACATTATACATTGTGCATAATTAATTTGAAAAAGAGCGTCTTTAAAAACTGTTTTGTAGATATGCAAGTCTGGCTTTAAAAATGTATCAACATATACCTTAGCAGGAAATTTATCATATTTTTTCATTATTCTATCCTTTTAAACCAGCAAGCATAATGCCTTTAATTATATACTTTTGGAGAATAATAAAAACAAACAAAGTTGGAATTGTAGCTAAGCACGATGCAGTCATAACAATTTCCCAGTTCATCTCATATTCACCATTAAATGAGGCTAAACCAACAGGAATTGTATACATATCTGGATCATTTATTATTATAAGAGGCCATAGAAATGCTGTCCAATTACCTAAGAAATGAAATATTGCCAATGCTGAAAGGGCAGGCACTACAAGGGGCATAGCAATTTTCCACCATATTGCAAATTCTGACCAACCATCAATTCTTGCAGCCTCTATCAGTTCATCTGGCAGGTTCATAAAAAATTGCCTCATTAGAAAAGTTCCAAAACCTGTCATTAAACCAGGAAAAGCAATTCCCCAGTAAGTATCAATCCAGCCAAACTCTCGTGACATCATATACCATGGAATTATAAGCATCTCTGTTGGGATCATTAGTGTACTTAAGATCGCAACAAATATTATTTCCCTTCCTCTGAAGTTATACTTTGCTAAAGTATAGCCAACTAGACTATCAAAAAACAAAACTGATAAGGTACTAAATGTTGCAACCCATAAGGAATTTAACCCCCAATATATAAATTTAGAATCTGTCAAAACAAATATATAGTTTTTTAATGTAGCCTTTTCTGGAAATAAAGAAAATATATAGACCTCTTGCCCAGTTTTAAAAGACATACTGATCATAAAAATGATGGGGGTAACCATCACTATGCTTCCTAAAAATACAAGTGTCCAAATAATTATTTTTTTTGGATTAAGGTGTTCAAGCTTTTCAATTATTTGGTTTGAGTTAGTCATTTTTGTTTCCGCATAAACCAGAGTTGAAGAAGGCTTACTGTTAAAAGTAATAAAAACAAAATAACTGTAAGTGCAGATGCTCGACCTAATTTATAGATATCAAATGCATATTCATAAATCATTAAGACAAGAGGTTTAGTTGCATTTAACGGACCACCTGCACTATCTTCACTCATGCTATAAACCTGATCGAAAATTCTTAAAAACCCTATAGTTGATATAACAACTAGAAATATCGTTGTAGGCTTAAGTGCTGGTAAAATGATTTCTTTTAAAATTTGTAACCTTCCTGCACCATCAATTTCAGCAGCTTCAAAGTGGCTTTTTGGTATAGCTCTTATACCCGCTATAAAAATAACAATTTGAAAACCCAAACCAGCCCAAACAGCAGGAGCCATCACAGAATAAAGAGCTTGTTCTATGGACCTTAAAAATGGCTGCTGGGGTATACCAACATAGGAGAGCATTATATTAAAATATCCAATCGGCATAGGTTGATAAAACCATCTCCATACCCATGCCATTGCAATTGCTGTTGTAAGAAAAGGGACAAAATAAAATGCTCTTATTGTTTGATGGCCAAATTTTATTTCATTTAAGTAATAAGCAACAGTAAAAGAAATTAATAAGCTGATTGGAACACCTATTAGTGCATATTTAATTGTGTTCCAAAGAACTATCCAAAAATCTTCATCATTAAAAATGCGAATATAGTGTTTAAAGCCAATATACTTCTTAGCACCAAGTAAATTCCATTTCATAAAAGAAACATAAAATGCTTCATAAGTAGGATAAAATCTTATTGTTACGTAAAATATAATTGGAATTGCTAAAAAAACCCACGCAGTAATAGCGAGCTTTTGATTAATAGACAGGTTTTCCCAAAAATTCTTAATCATCAATTTAACATTTTTTTAGAAAGAAAAGAGAAGGTCCTTTTTAGACCTTCTCTTTTTAAGAATTAATTTCCAAAGAAATCGTCAAGTAATTCTTGTTCTTTTTTTGCAACTTTTTCAATTGCATCTTTAGGTGATACTCCTTGTAGAACAACCATGTCATAAGCATCAACTACAGATTGTCTTTGAGGCTTTTCTGAAATAAATGTAGTTGCAGTCGCATAATCAAGGCCACGAATAAACGGTCCATATAATTCATGTTGCTTATTTTCATCTACAAGAGCTACTGATGGTTTTGCTGGAAGTTCTCCAACAGTATCCAACCATACTTGCATAGCTTCATCTGAAGTTAGATAAGCTAAAAATTTTGCTGCAGCCTCTTTTTTCTCCCCTTTAGCTTTTGAACTAAGTGCATTTGCCCAAAATGATGAAAAGTTATATCTTGTGCCATTATGACCAGGCAATTCAGAAATAGAAAAATTTAATCCTTCAGCTTTAACAAATTTAGAAATTCTAAAAGAACCATCAATATATAAACCAACTTTCCCAGCAGCAAAACCATCCTGTCCTCTATTCATAAAACCATTACTAGTTGTTTTATGAGTTTTCTCAAAGTCAGTAAGATACGTTAGAGCTTTTACTCCAGCATCATTATTGTAAGCTATTTTTTGGCCATCATCAGAATATGGCTGACCTCCATAATGTCTTACTAATACTTCTCTCCAAAAATGGTGTGTTTGCCCAATGCCGCCATCAAACGCCAAGCCTTCTTGGATCATGTTTCCACTACCATCTCGTTTTGTAAGTTTTTTTGCGTAATCTACTAAGTCATCTAAAGTTTCAGGAGGACCAGATAAACCTGCCTCCTTAAGTAGATCATTATTGTAAAATAATGCTAAAGATCTTACTGCAGTTGGAAGCCCCCAGTATTCTCCATCTACTTTCATTGAAGAAACCATTTTAAAGAAATTGCTTTCTATTTCATCATGGGAGAAAGCATCTTTTGGCAGGGGCTGGATTAATCCACTATCTCTGTAATCATTTAACCAACCATAATAAAGCTGAACTAGATCTGGTCCATCACCAGATGAAATGGCAATAGCAACTTTTTTACGGTAGTCAGCATATGGGAAATTTGTATGTTTTATAGTGATGCCTGGATTAGCTTTCTCAAAATTAGCAATTAACTTGTCAATCGCTTCAACCCTAGCTTTATATGTATACTGCCAATATTCTATTTCTACAGCATTTGCTAAAATACTCCCAAAAATAAATACTGAACCAAAAATAGAAAATAAAAGTAATTTTATTTTTTTCATTTTTTCCTCCATAATTAAATATTTGTTTTAACTTATTTATAATATCATATTAATATGACGTAAAATCATATTACAAGAATTATAATGAGAAAAGCAGAGATAGAGAGTCAAGAATACCAGTTTTTAAATAGGTCCCTGTGGTCTCACCTACAATCACTCAAATCAACAGTCTCATTTATGCAAACAGGCGCTCATCCAGATGACGAAGCCAGCAGATTGCTTGCTAAGTTGTCACTAGATGAAGGTTACCATGTCTCATATGTTAATGCAGTAAGAGGACAAGGAGGCCAAAATAGCATTGGACCAGAAAGAGATGATAGCCTCGGTGCATTAAGAACTATTGAATTACTTAAGGCAATGTCTGTCCTAAGGGTTGATATTGGATGGCTTGCAGATAATAGGGATAGTTCTATTAATGACTTTGGCTTATCAAAATCAGCTGAGGAGACATTTGGATTTTGGGATAAGGAACATACAATAAAAAGAATGATACTAATGGTAAGAGCTTATAAGCCTGATATTATTATTCCTACTTTTCTTGATGTAGATGGCCAGCATGGACATCATCGTGCTGTAACAAGAGCAACTATAGAAGCATATGAGACTTCTGATAAAGAAGATATTTATCCAGAAATTGAATTCGAAACTTGGAAAATCTCTCAAATCTTTCTTCCTGCTTGGGGAGGTGGTGGAGGTTCATATGATGATGAAGAAGCCCCTCCTAAAGCATCTCACTGGATTGAAATAGGCAATTTTAATAATATCTTTGGTGGCACATATAACCAAATTGGTGAATGGTCTCGATCATACCATGCTACTCAAAATATAGGCCAACTTGCTTTTGAAGATAATCTTTCAGTCCCCTTGCACTTGCTTAAAGGTAATTTTATTGAGGGAGATATTACTGGAGGATTAGTACCAAAGAATCTTTTGGATTTATCTGAATTTTCGAGAGATAATAATGGAAAACAAGATCTTGTCGAAGCTCATAAGTTCTCAGAGGAAGCTATTGACAATTTTAATAGTACAGAACTATTGATTAAAAGTTTGTGTAAATTAAAAACATTTTTGGAAAGTGCAGAAAAATCAATTTCTAAAGAACATGTTCATAGAGTTCAATTAAAACAAAAACAATGTTCAGCTGCAATGGCAGACTGTATATCATTGTTGCCAAGTCTTAACTTCAATTCCGGTTTTCATTTTTTTGGCGGTAAGATTAAAGCAAATTTATCAATACATAAAAATAATACAGTAAATCTAACCCAGGTAGATTGTAATATAATAACTCCATTTAAAACTGATTTAAAATTCAAACATAAGGAAAATATTTCTTCTAATAGAATTAACTATGCTTTTGAAGGATTAATAAATCAAAGTGAAACGTATCAAGATTTATATCAAGAATGGCATGGCATTGCCTTAGAGCCCAAAGGTGTTTATGCATCTGTTGACTTCACAGTTAATAATACATCATTTTCAATAAACGTTATGCCAAATGAAAACTTATCTATAATACCTGACGTTATAGCTAGTTTAGAAACAAATAAAATTCTAAATTTTATAAATAATGATAATCAAAATAATAAATTTTCAAAAATAAATGTAAAATTCCTTGTAAATAAGTTTTCCAATCATGAAACTAATTTACAATTAATTCATCCAAAAAATTATATTTGTAATAATACAAGTGTAAACTTGAAGGATAATAATAATTTTGAGGGGATTACGTTTACTTCAGAAATACAAATACCCACATCAGTTGATGAAGGCTTAGAAAAAATATATCTTTCATCAAATGATAAAGGGTTATCTGAAATATCTGAGTTTGGCTATAACCACACAGGAAAGATCTTATTTGAAAACAAGTCTGAACTTTCTATTTTAAATGTAAAGATTAAAAGCTTATCAGGACTAAAAATAGGGTGGATTGATGGCTATGCTGATAATGCTTGGAAATGGGCAAAAATGCTTGGAGCAGATGTAAAATTGTTGTCTGATGAAGCAATCATTTCCGAAGATTTTTCGAAATTTGATACTATAGTTACCGGTGTTTTTGCAGGCGCCTCAAGACCTATTCATAAAGTTTTTAATAAGATTAACAAATGGATACATGATGGCGGAAATTATGTAACAGAATACCAAAGGCCTCAAGACAACTGGGATGAAAGAAAGAGTTGCCCTTATTTTTTAAAAATTGGAAGTCCTTCTATAAGATGGCGTGTTACAAACCCTAGAGCTGAAGTTGGTTTTTTAGATTCAGATCATGTATTGTTAAATAGTCCAAACAAAATAACTCCTAGAGATTTTGATAATTGGGTAAAAGAAAGAGGTTTATATTTTGCTTCAAAGTGGGATGATAATTATACCCCATTATTTATGATGTCTGATGATAATGAGCAACCACTATTGGGAGGGTTATTAGTTACAGATTTTGGTAAAGGCCGTTATATACACTGTGCTCTCAATCTGTTCTATCAAATGGACAATCTAGTTCCTGGGGCCTTTAGAATGTTTGCAAACATTCTAAAAAATTAATTAATTGTTGTTTTATCTTGTCTGTAAAAGATAATAACTTTACCGGCCTTTACTGGCTAATTTTCAATGAAGTTTTTTTAATTGCACATATAATTTTAATAAAAACACTGGTTGGAGATTTTTCAGTTTTTCAAATTGTTTTTATGCGCTCAATTTCTAGTTCGATTATTATAATTCCAATTTTGTTTTACGTTAAAAACCAAAAGAATATTTTTGGACAGTTTCAGGCAAACTTAATAAGAGTTGTACTTTCCTTTATGGCAATATCAATTCAATTTTTTACTATCTCTAATATTCAATTGGCACAAGTAAGTACAATTGGTTACTTAAGACCAAGTATAATGAGTATTTTTGCCTTCTTTATTTTAAGCGAGAAACAATCAAAGGGGAGATGGTTAGTTTTAATTGTAGGATTTTTATCAATCTTACTTGTTTTTTCACCGGAAAGTAATTCTATTCAACTTATAGCTTTATTAGCTTTACTAGGTAGTTGTTGTGGATCTTTATCTACAATATTTCAAAAATTTCTATCAAAAAAGTTTTCAGAAATACAGTTGATGGTTTGGTATTCCGTAGGCATCTCAATTTTATCGTTTCCCTTTTGCATATACACTTGGAAAGAAGTATCACTTAATGAATTAATATTTATGATTTTAACTGGGTTATTAGCAACTAGCGCTCAATATTTTTATATAAAGGCATTTAGGTTATCACAGGCTTCATTTCTTGCCCCAATACAATATTTTCATATAATTCCTGTATTAATTATTGGATATTTAATTTTTAGCGAAATACCTAGTTATCAAACATTATTCGGAGCTCTTATTATTATTTTATCTTTAATTTGTTTACTGATTTGGGAAAAAAATAGATAGTAATAGTTTTAAAAACTTTATTTTGGAGATTATAGATGTTTTACCTTCATACAATGGTTAGAATAAGCAATGTTGATGATTCACTTAAGTTTTATTGTGATATTTTAGGATTAAAATTGGCTCGAAAAGTCGATAGTGAAAAGGGTAGATACACAAATTTTTTTCTTTGTGCACCAAAAGACGAGATAGATTACAACACTAAGAATGGACCCGCTCTTGAATTAACTTACAATTGGGACTCTGAAGTTTACTCGGGAGGAAGAAACTTCGGTCATTTAGCCTACAGAGTGGGCAATATATACGATTTTTGTCAAAAACTTATTGATAATGGAATAGTCATTAACAGGCCACCAAGAGATGGCAATATGGCATTTATAAAATCTCCAGATGGTATTTCTATAGAATTGCTTCAAGAAGGAGAACCCATGGAAATAAAGGAGCCCTGGTCATCAATGAAAAATGAAGGAAACTGGTAATTTTACTACATTTAGTTAAAAATTGTTTTTTGTAGTATAATCAATTGGTTATTATAAGGTTAAATTAATTTTTAGGAGATAAAAGTTGAAAGAATTTGTTAGAACTATAGTAGATTACCCCATTAAAGGTATTCAATTTAGAGATATCACGACCCTACTGCAGAAGGCTGATTTATATAAGCAGTTAATAGATGAAATGACAGAACCATGGGCAAAAACTCAAATAGATGCTATAGTCAGCATTGAAGCAAGAGGATTTATAATGGCTGGGGCTATTGCATATAAATTAGATACAGCTTTTATCCCTATGAGAAAACCTGATAAACTTCCTGGAGAAACCTTCAAAGTAAAGTTTGATCTTGAATACGGCACCACTGAAATGCATCTTCACAAGGATGCGCTCGATGACCACAAGAATATTCTTATTATCGATGACCTTTTAGCAACTGGTGGCACTGCTTTAGCAGCAGTTAAATTAATTCAGATGTTTAAAAATAAAAATATCGTTGGTGCAGGTTTCATAATTAATCTTCCAAATTTAGGTGGAGAAAACTTATTAAATAACATGAAAGTTAAAACACATTCTTTAATGGAGTTTTAAATTTTGGCTGAAGAAAAATCCTTATGGTAAAGCCTATGCAATTCTAACGCTAATTCCATAGCTGGGTGATCAGCCCTTACAGAGGCCTGCCCTAACAACCCACTAATTGCATCCTGTTCTGTCATGCCCATTGAAACTAAATCGGAAATAGCTACTGCAAAAACGTCTAAAATGGCTTGAGCATGGTTTTGTGATAAATGCATATTAATGAATCCCTTTATATATTGATTGATTAAAGTCAACTCAGCAAAATTAATGCCATTAAATTATGGTTAAAAAATAATTTTACACTTTCTTATTTTTGTCGTTATAAATATTATTAGTTCCTAATCATTTTCGATTTATGTTTAATGAAAACACTTACCAAAATATTTTTAATAGCTTTTATTTTTCTTAACATTTTAGAAGCTTTTGCACAGTCCTCTAATCAAAGTTTGAAGGTTTTCTCATCACCAGATAAGGCAGTTGCAGCCAGTGCACAAAGTGGATCAAATGCTATTCAAGTTCTAAATTCTTCTGGGTTAGGTTTTGCTTCTTTTGTAAATTTAAGCTGGGTTGCTATAGCCTTAGGATTGGCAGTCGCTTCAGTTTGGGATGGAAGTGATGGTGAGCAAATATCTTCAAGCTCAACAACTACGAACTAACTCAGATAACTTCATTTCATTAAATTAATTATATAATTCTTCTTCAATAGCTATTAGTAATTTTGGGCTTTCAGGACTTGTCATGGATGAAAAATATTTGACTGGCACTCCATTCTTATTAATTATATATTTATAAAAATTCCATTTTGGTGTGCTTCTCAACCCTAAAGATGAAGTCAAATATTTAAATAAAGGATGGGCATTTTTACCTCTTATTTTGCTGGTTTCAGTCATTATAAAATCGACATCAAAGTTCATGCTACAGAAATTTTTAACTTCTGAATTAGTGTTTGCCTCCTGACCAAAATCATTCGAAGGGACCCCTATAACAATCAACCCATCACTTTTGTATTTTCTCCAAATATTTTGAATGCCTCTAAATTGGCCTGTAAACCCACAAAAGGAAGCTGTATTAACTACAAAAATCACCTTATTTCTGTAGCTAGATAGAAATATTTTGTCACCTTCAATTGAGTTAAAGCTAATTGCATAAAAATCTTTTGAGATAGAAATATTATTAAAACCCAAAGCCAAAATTATAAAATAAAAAAATAAACAAATTTTAGCAAAGATTTTCATAAAACAAAACTTTTTCTCTAATTATAGAAATATGGGTTTAGTATATTTTTTTGAAAAAAATAATTCTTAATTATTCTTTTTTCGCAAACTCTGTGATTTCCTTGAAGCCAAATGATTTTCACGTTTTGATAACATAGAATCTCTTTGGCCAGCAGCCAAACAGTCAGGGCACAAACAATTATCGGCTAAATCCCAATTTTCAAGTAGATTTGGAGAGTTTTGGCACCAACAACTTCCTGGAGGGCCAGAAGTACAAATAAAATCAACTCCACACCCACTACATTTTAACTTTTTATTACGAACTTTATTATTACTTTTAACACCTTCAAGCATTTGCAATAATCCTATTTAACCTTTTCAAGTTTGCTCCAAATATCTATTATCCAACTTCTAATTTTCAACGCTTCTTCCCACCTGTTTGACAACTCTCTTCCGTCTTTATCAGTCATTGCGTATTCTGGTGGCCCTAGTTCACATAAAAAATAACAATTCCCTTTTGGATTTCTTGACCTCCAACCCTCTATGCCTTCCTGCCACCAGTCCTTAAAAAGATTAACCCATTTTTGGTGTTGAGGAAAGTCAATTTGAAGTTGGATTTGTTGCCTACTAGCTACACGACCTTGAAAGCTATCAGATCTTTCAAGAATTCTAGCAATCATCCTCAAGTCCCTATCTGATAAAGGGAACCAAAACTCTCTGTCGACAACATAATGGGATAAGTCCGAGCACATTCTCATCTCAGGAATAGCGTCCAATAACTGAAGTGTGGAATAGAGGTCGTTAGTTATACAATTTCTATGTGTTTCAAATTGTATAGGGATATTTATTTTATCTGCCATTTCTATCCAAGTTCTTATCACTGGTATCATGCCATCAACAGAAATGGGCATAACTTGGCCGATTACATTGATAAAGGGTGAGCCAAAGTCTTTTGCCATTTTCATGGTCTCACCAAGCGATTCAACAGATTTTGGGAAAGCAACAATTAATGGAGTTAAGCCAACTCTTTCCATTAAAGGTCGAAGTTCAAATGCTTTTTTTACATCTGACGCGCCTAAATCTATTGCCATTCCATTATAGCCTGCTTCAGATACCATTTCGCATATTTGTTCGTCTGGTAATTTTATTCCTGATTGGTCATGAGGGGACATAGCCCAATAGGAGGTAAATATTTTAAGTTTTTGCGACAATTTATTCTGCAGGCACTCTTAGATGAGTGCCATCCTTTCTGGATACTATCCAAACCTCATTCATGGGCCATTGACTTTCGTCTTTCTGCCAAAAACGCTTAAAGACTTCAATTTGAAATTCAATGTAACCCATACTGTATACCTTTCCTGATTTTCGTTCTATTTTCGAATTTAATGCTTTTAATTTCCAAAAGGGAACAGAAGGAAAAATATGGTGCGCAGTGTGGTAAGGCATTTGCCAGCAAAGCCATCTCAGTACAACATTTGTCCTTGTGGAGCGAGTATTTTGTAAAATATCTTTTTTATGTGACAACCCAAGATGTTCAATTGTATTTTGCATCTGATGGATGGGCTTAGTTAATAATATTGGAAGCAACCAAAAGTTTAATGCAGTCCATGTTTCAAAATATAATGAAGCTAATAGAATTAATAGGTATCCAATTAAATGAATTCTAGACTCTCTAATCACTTTAGAGTTTTCAGACGCTTTGATATAAGGCTCTACAATATTACCTTGGGCTCTTCTAATTATCCCAGAAATTCTATTATACCAATAAGTAACACCCCAAAACCATAGAAGGTAGGTTTTAAGTGTGAACGGCTCCCTCACTAATTCACCATCTTTTTCCCAATCCTGTGTCCATTTGTGGTGGGCAAAATGCATAATTTGATCAAAATCTCTTGGAAAAAGCATAAAGAAACCAATAATTCGTCCAAATACTTCATTTAATTTTGCAGTTTTAAATACTGTAGAATGGCTAAGCTCATGTTGGGCAGCATAAAGAAAATTAATAAGCGTACCAAGTATAAAACCTGTTAATATTACCCACCATGATCCCATTGCAACGTAATGTAAAAAAATTAAAAAAGAAATAGCAACTAAGTGACTTCCAAGTTGCAAAAATCCTACAGCATCCGATTTTTCATTAAATGCTTTTAGCTCGATTGGTTCTAATAACTTTCTTCTTGAAAAATTTTCTTCCAATTCTAAAGTCCATAAACTAAAAATTAAAATAATTATGATATGTTTATATACTTTATTACTTTTTGTTACAATGCCTTCTCAGAAACACCAATATGTTAAAAAGCAACTAAAAGGAAAATGCTATTTTTAAAAGAACAATCATTTCAACAATAACCCTAATCATTTTAGGATCTATTATTTATTTAAATATTTCCAAACTACCCGAAAAACAGACTTTTTCCATTGGAGAACCTTTCAGCCTGACCTCTCATAAAGGTGACCCAATAACAGAAAAAATATTTTCTGCTAAGCCTACAATCCTTTTCTTTGGTTTTACTAATTGCCCAGAAGTCTGCCCAACAACTCTATACGAAATTTCTTCATGGATTGACGAATTGAATTTATCAAACAAAGACATCCAAACTATATTTATTACATTAGACCCACAAAGAGACACGGTTGTTTTGATGAATGAATATTTGTCAAATTTTAATGATATTTTTCTAGGCTTAACTGGGGATGAAAATGATATCATACAATTATCAAAATCTTGGGGAATTTATAGAAAAATTGTCCCTATCAGCAAACAAGACTACTCTTTAGACCATACCTCCACTATATTTTTAATTAATAAAGACAAATCTCTTGGGGGAACTATTTCCTTCAAAGAAGCGTCTGAAGTAGCCATTGCTAAAATCAGAAACCTAATTGAAAGAAATTTATAGATTTATTTCATAATTTCTCAGATTTTTCTTTAATACATTTATATGCTAAATGGACGTCCTCTTCTTTCAATTCGAATGTTCCAGCAGTAAATCTTATAACGTAGTTGTCCTTAACCTTAGTCGGAGTTAAGTAAATCGTTCCTTCATCATTAATTTCTTGTAAAATTTTTTCATTTAGTTCGTTAGTTTTAATTGTCTTTTCACTAACAAATCTAAAAGTAAACAACCCAAGAATGGGATGAGTTAAAATCTCTACATTTTTTAATTCCTTAATACTATCATGTAAATCTGTTGACCATTTGATATGATCCCTAATAACTTTCCTAAGACCCGAAAGTCCCTCCGCACGAAGCAAAAACCAAAGTTTTAAAGCTCTAAATCTTCTCCCTAATTGAATTGTATAGTCTGATAAATTTGTAATTCCTGTAACGCCTTTAGTTTTTAGGTATTCAGGTGAAATTGATAGGGTATTTTTTTGCATTGAAGCGTCTCTTAAAAACTGAACTGAGCAATCAAATTGAGCCCCCAACCATTTATGAGGATTGAATACTATAGAATCAGCCTTTTCAATGCCTGACCATAAATTTCTAAATTCAGGGCAAATCATTGCAGAACCTGCCCATGCTGCATCAACATGAAGATATAGATTTTCTTCAGTTGCAACATCAGAAACGTCTGAAATATTATCGCATGAACCAGTAGAAGTGCCTCCGGTAGCAGCAATAACCCCTGCTGGCACATAACCTTTTTCTTTGTCTCTTTGAATTGCCTTTCTCAATTCATCAGTGTCCATTGACCTTAAATCGCCATAGACAGGGATTCTGACTAAATTGTCCTCTCCTATCCCTGAAAACCAAATAGCTCTGTCTATAGAGCTATGAACCTCCTCAGAGGCATATATCCTGAGCCTACTTCGGTTTGATAGACCGGTTTTATTGCCTGTCCAACCCAGTGATTTCTCTCTCATAGTTAAAACTGCAGTCAATGTAGCTGAGGATGCTGTGTCCTGAATAATACCTTTAAACTCAGAAGGCAGGTTCATAGCTATTCTTAGCCAATCAATTATTTTTTCCTCTAGCTCAGTGGCAGCAGGTGAAGTTTGCCAAAGCATACATTGTGAGCCCATTGTATTAGCCAGCATTTCAGCAAATACAGACGCGGGAGCAGCATTACTTGGGAAATAGGCAAAAAATCTTGGGTGCTGCCAATGCGTGATACCAGGAACAATTTTCGTTTTGAAATCATCAAATATTATCTCTAAAGATTCTGGGTTTTCTGGAGGACTATTAGGAATTGAATTAAAAACCTGGCCAGGCTTTAGTTGAGATCTTACTGGCAATTCACGAATTGTTTTTCTATAATTTGATCCCCATTTTATGCCTTCCTTTCCCCATTTTTCATAGTCATCCCAATCCATAGTTTTTGCCTTTCGTATTTGTATCAAATTATATATAATTTGTTTTTGCTAAGTTGTTTCAATTTTTTATTTTCTGAATCCAAACCTGTCTCAAGCTGTCACGACCCATTTTTTTATCTGCATTCACATGAGCACAGCCACTTGCCAAAACTTTAAAAGTTTTTTTATTCATTATTTTACTTTTTTTCTTTATTTTATTTTAATACAGACTTTTTTATACTTTTAGTCAATTGATTAACACTGAATATTATGTGGAGGAAATAATGAGGGCCTTAATTCAAAGAGTAACTAAAGCTAGTGTTACTATAAATGAAGAATTAACATCTAAAATAGAAAATGGCTTACTAGTCTTTGTGTGCGCTATGAATGAAGATACTGAATTGCAGGCTGAAAACTTAGCATCAAAAATTTCAAAACTTAGAATATTTAATGATGAAAATGGTAAAATGAATAAATCTATCCAAGATATTAGTGGTGATGCTCTTGTTGTCAGCCAATTCACACTTGCCGCTGACACTTCAAGAGGCAATAGACCTGGTTTTTCATCAGCTGCACCGCCAGAAAAAGGTCAGAAATTATACGAATACTTTACTGAAAAGCTTCAAGAAATTGGCATACCTTGCCAAATGGGTGTTTTTGGGGGTGATATGAAAATCTCACTTGTAAATGACGGCCCAACAACAATTTGGATGGAAAATTAATTTTTATCAAATAAAAAATCTTAGCCTAATATCATATATTTGGATTTAATTACTAAATTCAAACAGGCCACTGTACCTCATATTTGGATCAAAACTTACACTACTTGCAGGCCCTTGATCTCTGTGTTCACAAACATTTATACCGCATATTCTGCAACCAAGTTCTATTTTAGAAATCTTTGAAGACTTATTTTGAATAATTTTCTCAGCGTAAATTATATTTTCAGCATGCCTGATGTCACACCCTAAAATAATTGAAAATAATGACGCATCTCCTTCTCCCGTTGACGTCCTCGGTGGTTTCATTGTTTTGGAAATATTGATAAATTTTTTTCCGTCTTCCAACTCAGACAGTTGAGCAAAGATTTTTCCTGGCTCCCTAAACGCTTGGTGAGCACTCCAGTCTGGGTTTGCACCAGCATAATAAGGGAACTTTATGTCGGATGATGATAGTCTGTTAGCGATATGGCCTGCCTCATTAAACTTAAAGTAAAAAAAAGGAATGCCGGTATCATTCCTTCTATTAAGCGTTGTTAATCTTTGACAAACTTGGTCAAAACTTACGGAAAATCTAGTGGCCAAAGTTTCTAAGTCATGTCTTGTTTCATACGCAGAATGTTTAAACTCATCATACGGCATCATAAGTGATAATCCAAAGTAACCCGAAAGAGTGATCTTTAATAAATATTTTTCTTCTTTATTAGTTAAATTAGATTTATTTATAATTTCATCTATTGCATCTTCAAATTCTATTAAAGCTAATTGACTGCTAATTTGAAAAACTCTTTCCTGAATATTCAATGATTCTGATACTAAAATTCTACTTCTGTGAGGATCATTTCTACTTAGGAGGTTTTCCATGATTTTTTGTGGTAAAACTTTAATTTGAATTTTGAAAGTTTCCTCTAAATAGTTTTCTAAACTCATAAACATACTTGAATTGTCTTTTATATTTGCCTTTGATCTGATTGATTTTGTAGCCTGTTCTATTACAGAAAAAAAATTTTTGGATTTTGTTAAAAATAGCCTGACACTCTGCAGTGGTGTAGATTTCATGTCAAAGTTTATGTTTTTATTATTCACATGAATTTCTTCTCTTAATTTTCTATAAGCTTCGTAAAGATTGATAATAGCAGTGGAAATTATAGGGGATGAACTTGCAAGGTTTTTGATTTCCCTTTTAGAAATATCATTTGACTTAATAACAGGTTCAGAAAAAACTTCATTGAGCTCAGCAGTTATTTTTCCAGTTTCATCATCTGAAAATTCCTTAAAATCAATGTTATATAGTTGACCTATTCGAAAAAGCAAATGAACGGTTATAGGTCTTTGGTTGTTCTCTAAAAGGTTTAGATAACTTGGTGAAATTTCTAATTCTCTAGACATGTCAAGTTGGCTTATACTCAAGCTCTGTCTTAACCTTTTAAGCTTATGCCCAATTAATATTTTTTCAGTTTTTGATTGCAATGTTTTGTAAAATCATGGGTTGTGGTTTTGTAAAATTAATTTATTGTAATTCTTTACAAATTGTATATTTGTAAATTTTACAATATTACAAATTTTCACTTTTTTCAATGATTTAATTTATAAACCTTGTTATAATTTTATTTTTATAATTTGCATATTTTCATGGGTGATGGATGATGTCTGATACATTTGAAAAGATTAACAACACAAGCACTTCAAGATTTAAAAATAAAAAACGAGATTATTCAGTTGAAGACGTCAAAAAACTTTCTGGATCTGTTAAAATTGATCATACCCTTGCACATAGAGGATCTGAAAAATTATGGTCATTGTTTCATTCAGAGGACTATGTAAACACTCTTGGTGCAATGACGGGAAACCAAGCTATGCAGCAAGTTCGTGCAGGATTGAAGGCCATATACTTATCTGGATGGCAAATTGCAGCTGACAATAATTTAGGTGGCGGAATGTATCCTGATCAATCAATATACCCAGCTAACTCAGGGCCTGAATTAGTTAAAAAAATCAACCACACACTTGCTAGGGCTGATGAAATAGAAGTTCTAGAAAGCGGAAAACCAGAAAGAGATTGGTTTGCTCCTATAATTGCTGACGCAGAAGCAGGTTTTGGTGGAGTTTTAAATGCATTTGAAATTACTCGTGGATATATAGAAGCTGGAGCATCCGGTGTTCATTTTGAAGATCAGCTAGCGGCAGAAAAAAAGTGCGGTCATATGGGGGGCAAAGTACTAATTCCGGTTAAACAGCATATAGCAAATTTGAACGCCGCAAGATTAGCAGCCGATGTATCAGGAGTTCCCACATTAATAATTGCAAGAACTGATGCTGAATCCGCTAAATTGATTACTTCTGACGTTGATGAACGTGACCACCCTTATTTGACCGGAGAAAGAACTACAGAAGGATTTTATACTTTAACTCAAGAAAGCTCATTTGACAGATGTGTAACTAGAGGCTTAGCATATGCCGAATATGCCGATCTTATATGGATGGAAACATCCACACCCAATTTAGATCAAGCTAAAAGGTTTGCTGAGGCAATAAGAAGTAAATACCCAGATCAATTATTAGCATATAACTGTAGCCCAAGCTTTAACTGGACTGCTAATCTATCTAAAGACGATATAGCCAGGTTTCAAAGGGAACTTGGAGCAATGGGCTATAAATTCCAATTCATTACATTGGCAGGATTTCATACTCTGAATTACAGCATGTTTGAGCTTGCCCATGGATACAAAAAAAGAGGCATGACAGCATATAGCGAAGTACAAGACGCAGAATTTGCAGCTGAAGAAATTGGCTACACAGCTCACAGGCACCAAAGAGAAGTTGGGGCTGGGTGGTTTGACGCAATATCAGTGGCTGTAAAGGGCGGTTCCTCTGCTACTACAGCATTATCAGGTTCAACTGAAGAGGATCAATTCCATGGTAAAAAAGTCTCTGATGCTGCTGAATAAGCTAACTATAAAAGAATTTTATAAATCTTAATATGAAGGGATAATTTTATGTCTGAAAACCGAATTACTATTATTGCAGAAAGCTTTGAAGCGGCAGCTTTAGAATTTCACAGAGGAAAACTATCCTCTAAAGGTTATAGAATGGATGGCAAAATAACTTCCCAGAAATTTGAATACATGGACGGTCCTGAAAGAAAAGACCTTTTTGATGGAAAGCCGATGTACTCAGTTTGTTTTGTTAAAGATACCCCAAATTAAGTTTTTCTTGATTTTTGTATCAAAATTATTGTTCAATTATCTTAACATTAATTATTATTAATTGAAACAATGGATAGAAGGATAAATGAAAGTGGAAGGGGTTATGTACCCCAGGAAGAGATAAAAATACCACCCGTTTATCATTTTCCACCTCCTATCATTAAATCTATAAATTGGCTGTTTAATTTTTTCTTTCCTTGGTGGATAGCTTATTTTGCTTTTGCCTATTTAGGGTGGTTTTACTTATCACCAAGTATTGAAAAAATGGCAGTTTTGGATATTAGCTGGATTTTATTAATCTGGTTAAGGAATGTTTTTCTTTTGACTATCTTTGCTGGCGGAATTCATTGGTGGTTATATATTCGTAAAAATCAATTGCTTGATTATAAATATTATTCTCGTTGGCCTAACGAAAAAAGTAATAAATTTCTATTCAACAACCAAGTGAAGGATAATATATTTTGGAGTATTATTAGCGGATGTACAATTTGGTCATTATATGAATGTTTAATCTTATGGATGTATGCAAGTGAAAGAATCCAGACTATTTCATGGAATGAAAGTTCACTTTACTTAATTTTATGTATTTTTGTAATGCCATTTGCTGGAGGCGTACATTTTTATTTTATCCATCGCTTTCTTCATATTCCAAAAATTTATAAAATTGCACATGCAGTTCATCACAGAAATGTAAATACTGGACCATGGACAGGAATATCCATGCATCCATTAGAGCATATCCCTTATTTCAGCTTTCTATTATTGTGGCTATTAATACCTGTTAATCCTTATATTATTACTTTGACTGGTCTTTTTTGGGGAATTGGACCCGCCCAATCTCACGCAGGATTTGATAAATTGGTTTTATTTAAAAATAAAACTCTAGAATTGTCAGATTATTTTCACCATCTTCATCACAAGCATTTTGAACTTAATTATGGAAATATCTATGCACCTTTAGACAACTTTTTTAAATCTTTTCATAATGGGAAAATTCCACCAAAATAAAAATTACTCATAATTTATTCACTGATTCTATATTCAGATTTTCCCAACCATGCAGGATTTATTTCCACGCCCCAACCGGGTTCGTCTCTCACATTGACAAAGCCATCTTTAACTTTGAATGGGTCTCTCGTGAAAATATTTTTTTGCCAGGGGTAATAAGTTTCATCTTCAATACTAAATTCTAGATATTTTCCAGCATTTGGAATAGCAGTCAGCAAATGCATTGTACAGACAGTGACTAAAGATAAATTTGCTGCATGGGGAGTGCAAGGCAAACCTAATTTATTAGCCATATTAGCGACTTGCAATGTTCTATATAAACCACCCATATACATAACATCTGGCTGAACGATATTAACTATTTCTTTTTCCAGTGTAGACTTCCAAGTTGAGATATCACAATCTTGTTCTCCACCTGCCACATCTATAGAAAGAGCTTCTTTAACTTTTTTTGTTTGATTGTGCTCCCAGTAAGGGCATGGTTCTTCAAAATGACAGACATCGTGGTCTTCTAGAATTTTTCCTAATTCAATGGCTTTCCTAGGACTGAAACAACTATTACCATCAACAAGTTTTTCAACATCACTTCCAAGATCATGAGATAATAATTTAACTATTTTCTCGGATCGACCCTCCCATTCATCAGTATCACGGCCACACTCTGAACCAACTCTAAATTTAAACGCTGAAAAACCATAGTCATCTCTCAATCTACATAACCTTTTTGACTCATCCTCTGGCTTAATGTCTCTTCGCATTGAAGATCCGTAAACTCTTATTTTCTTTGGTTTTCCGCCTATCAAGGAAGCGACTGGCTTTTCTTTTAATTTTCCATATAAATCCCATAAAGCCGTATCTAAACCAGATAACGCCCTAAGCAAGTAAGAGCCTGGATACTTATGCTCTCTTTCTAAAATTAACTGCAAATGATCAAAAAAATCTGGTTTATCATCATCCAATTCTATACCTATTGACCATGGAGCTACTTGCCTATGAAATATTTGGGCAGTTATGTCTACGTTATAAGTAGATACTTGTCCCCATCCAATATCATTAGTGTCAGTTGTAACTTTTACAAACCCAAGATACTTATTTGAAAAAGTTTCTAGTTTTTTTATTTTCATTGCTTTGCCTAACAAAAAAAAGAGCGGTAAAAATTACCGCTCTTTTTTAACTTTAATGAGTTTTTTAAGCAAACCACCAACGTTCTGTAATTTTACATCCATCTAAATGCCAATTACCTGCAACTTGAGATGGGTGAGCAAGCCTCTTGTTATGCGCAGAAAGATTTTGACCATAAGACCATGTTAAATAACCTGCGTCTTCATTCATAAGTCTTTGACACTCAAAATACATATCATGTCTCTTCTTATCATCGAGTTCACCTTTTGCTGCCGTTACAAGAGTGTTAAAAGCATTTGCAGCTGGTGTGTCCCTCCATGCCATGTCATTCCACTCAGAAGCAGCAATACAACATGTTGAGAACATCCAATCAGGTGTCGGTCTACCACTCCAATATGAAGTACACATTCCAACCCCAGGTTTATTCCAAACATTAGACCAGTATCCATCATTTGGCTCTTTCTTAACTTCTAGATTAATTCCACATTCTTTTGCAGATGCCTGAAGTAAAAGAGCAACATCAACAGAACCATCAAGTGAAGCACCTGATGCATGGACAACAACAGGCTTGTCGCCAATGCCTGTTTTTTTCCAATGATAACGAGCTCTTTCAGCATCAAACTCTCTTTGGGCTAAGTCTGTGTTAAAATATTTCTGAGTTGGCGAAATAGAATGATCATTACCAATCTGACCATAACCAAGCAATACTTTATCAACCATTTCTTGTCTTCTTGCAGCATACTTAATAGCCAACCTAACATCATTATTATCAAATGGCGGCGTGTCTAAACGCATGGCAAAAACTCTATGCATTGTCCCAGTAACAGATAATAATTCTAGCTGCTGATTACGCTTTAATAAATTCGCAGTAGGCGCAGAAACATCATCAATACAGTCAACCTGGTCAGTCATTAATGCTTGCTGCCTGGCTGTTGCATCAGCAACGATTGTTGTTTCTATCTCATCAAAATGCGCGTGTCCTGATTTCCAATAATTAGGATTTCTAGTAAAAGAAGCATTCACACCAGGATTATATTCTTTTTTCACATAACCGGCTGTTCCAATGCCAGCTAATGGATCAACAAGTTTGCCATCTGAGCCACCAATTTGAACAGGGGCATGATAATCACTTAGCATAACAGGGAAATCTGAGTTTGGACCATTGAGCTCTATAACTAAATAGTCTCCGTCAGCTCTAACATCGGAAATCTCCGCTAATTGTCCTTTAATAGATGATTTGCTGTCATCGCCTCGATGGTAATTAACTGAAGCCATCAAATCATTAACATCTAGAGATTTACCATTATGCCATTCAACACCTTTTCGAACTTTAAATCTCCAAGTTTTTGCGTCATCAGTTTCCATTGTCTCTGCCAACTCAGGTACAACAGATCCATCTGCACCGATTTCAACAATATTGTTATAGATAGCATACCCATGGACTAGTTCTGAGACCGCTCCGGTTGATACTGACATATCTAAAATGTCTGTTGTAGTTCCTGAACTGATTGCAAGTCTTAAAGTTCCACCTTTTTTAGGTGTTGACGCCAGAACAGAAGAAGACATTGATGTCGCAGCTGAAATTGTTGCGCCCAGGGCCACAGCTCCTTGTATAAAATCACGTCTACCTATCTGACCGGTTGCAAAAAGCCCTTTTAACTTTTCAATTGTATACACTTATTCTCTCCCTTTGAATTTGAAATTAAAGAATTATAACTAAGCAAAACTAGTTTTTACTAAAATTTGATATTCCATGGGTATCATAAATACATATTTGCAGTTTTTTATCAAGGTTTAA
The DNA here is from genome assembly GCA_902532475.1 of uncultured SAR116 cluster alpha proteobacterium. GTDB lineage: Bacteria > Pseudomonadota > Alphaproteobacteria > Puniceispirillales. The sequence goes on along the minus strand of CACAIE010000006.1, from coordinate 33,594 downwards.
TCATTTTTTAAATGTTAAAATTTCTTGTAAACACAATACTCCCAAAGCATATTGATAATTAATTTAAAAACTAGGGGCGTTTTAAGATGAAACTAGATAGACAGAATGATAATAAACATCAAAGTTTTTCATTGAGCAATTGGAGAACTTACCCACACAACAGAATAGCGTTTTCTAATGTTAGAAATATTTTACCTGTTTCAATAATAAAAAAAGGTGAAAAGCCAAAAAATGTTCAAAGTAAATTAGAGGATCTAAGTTCGTTAAAATTTACTAATAAGTATAAGGAAGAGATAAAAATTACTGATTTTTTGCAAAAAAGTTTTTCAGATAGTTTTTTAATAATAAAAAAAGGAAAAAAAATTTTTGAATGGCACAATGATCTCAACCTTAAAAATAATCAACATATCCTTTTTTCAGTTTCTAAGTCCCTAACTAGCTTAATGGCTGGCATTCTTATAAACAAAAGTCTTATAAAACCAAATAAAAAAATTACATTTTACATTCCCGAAGTAGGAGAAAGCGCATATAAAAATTCTACTATAAGAAATTTATTAGACATGACTGTTTCTTCAAACTTTAAAGAAGACTACCTTGATAAAACAGGATTATTTAAACTCTACAGAGAAGCCACAGGCTTTAATCCACATACATCAAAAAACAGGGTTGGCTTAAAGGGATTTTTAAAACTGATACCCAAATCTGAAATCAATCATGGTGAAAAATATCAATATTGTTCACCAAATACTGATCTTCTAGGATGGATTATTGAAAGAGTAACAGAAACAAAGTTTTCAAACTTGTTCGCAAATGAAATATATCAAAAATGCAAACCAAATGCTGATGCCTATGTAACTCTTGACCATGAAGACTCTCCTCGAACTGCCGGTGGCATTTGCATGACTTCCAATGATTTAACTAAAGTTGCCGAAATGGTTAGGTGCAAAGGCTCTTTAGAGGGGAAACAAATCATTTCAGAAGATGTAATGGCAAATCTAATTGACTATGAAAATAAATACCCCTGGCCAAATAAAGAGGTTGGTAGATTGTTTCCTAAGGGGGGCTATCGATCAAAATGGTATCAATCAGGATTGGATAATAAAGAAATTTGTGCAATCGGAATTCATGGCCAGTGGATTTGGATAGACCCAATCAATGAAGTATCAATAGTGATGCTTTCTTCAAGAAAGCAACCTTTGAGCATAAGCAATGAAAAGAATTTTTCGCTTTTATGTTTAGAAATTTGCAAACAAACAGGTAGTTAATATTTACTTTTCTGGGAAGACAATATCTTTGTTAGCCATTTTGGATCCATTTCTGGAACAGAAGATAAAAGTAATTTTGTATAGTCAGGATGTGGAGGAGAAAAAATTTTACTTTTCATTCCTTGCTCTACAACGTATCCGTTATGCATTACTACAACTTCATCTGAGATTGCTTTCACAGTTGCTATATCATGAGTAATAAAAATATATGAAATATTAAATTCACTTTGCAATCTAAGTAAAAGTTTGAGGATGCCCTCCTGGACAATTTGATCCAATGCAGAAGTCACTTCATCACAAATAATTAACTCGGGTTCAGCTGCCAAAGCCCTAGCAATACAAATTCTTTGTTTTTGACCGCCAGATAGTTCACTAGGCAATCTATCAATGAAGCTTTCGTCTAATTCTATCAAATTTAAAAGCTCTATTACTCTTTTTGAATACTCATTGCCTTTCATATTATGGTAAAACTCGAGTGGCCTGCCAACAATATCTTTAACTGTGTGCCTTGGGTTCATGGAAGTATCAGGAGATTGATAAATCATCTGAATTCGCCTTAAGTTTTCTTTTGACCTTTCATCTAAGTTAGCTTCCAACTTTTTACCCTCAAAAAATATTCTTCCCTTTTGAGGAGGCAATAAACCAGTAATCACTCTAGCAGTAGTAGATTTACCTGATCCAGACTCTCCAACAATTGCAACTGTGCCACCTTTAGGAACATTAATTGAAACATTTTGAAGTACTTTTGGACCTGAGCCATATGAAGCATCAACATTTTCAATACTTAAAATGCTGTCTGTGGTTTTCTTTTCTTTTTTCTTTATTGACCTGACAGCCCAAAGTGATTTTGTGTAGTCTTCTTTAGGAGTTTTTAACATGTTATTAGTTTCAGATTCCTCAATGGTATCACCATAACGCAGAACCTGAATTCTGTCTGCCATTTGAGCAACTACTGCAAGGTCGTGAGTAATGTATATTGCCGCAGTATTATGCTCTTTAACTATATTACGAATGGTTGCTAGAACGTTAACCTGCGTAGTTACGTCTAAGGCTGTTGTAGGTTCGTCAAAAATTATTAAATCTGGTTTTGATGTCATAGCCATCGCTGTCATTGTTCTTTGAAGCTGACCACCCGAAACCTGATGTGGGTAACGATCACCAATTTCTTCAGGATTTGGCAATTGCATCTCTCTATACAGCTTAATAGCCTCCCTTTGAAGTTGATCTTGTTTACCAATGCCATGGCTCACGGAAGCCTCTATCGTTTGATTTATTAGTCTATGGGCTGGATTGAATGCTGCCGCTGCAGATTGAGCAACATAAGAAAACTTGGTACCCCAAAGTTTTTGTTTTTCTCTTTCGTTCATTTTTGTTAAGTCTTTCCCATTGAATAAAACAGAGCCCCCAGTAAATCTACACCCTGACCTCACAAAACCCATGGCAGCCAATCCAAGCGTTGATTTTCCCGCACCTGACTCTCCAATCAAACCCAAAACCTCCCCTCTTCTTATACTTAGATCTACTTGATTTATAATAGGATGCCATGACTCGTCACTGTATCCCTCGATAGATACATTTTTCATTTCAAGCAAAATTGAACTATCTGTATTATTTGTGCTCATCTTTTAGCCCACTTGTTAAATATAAAAACCAATCAACAACAAAGTTTACACCTATAGTTAATATACCAATTGCTGCCGCCGGAAGTATTGGCGTCATCGCAGCGGTTATATCATATTGCGCATATTGTATTAATTCTCCTGTCTCTCTTACCATAGATCCCCAGTCTGCGGTTGGTGGCTGAATTCCAACTCCCAAAAAGGATAAAGAAGCAATCATTAAAAAAACATAGCAAAACCTCAGACCAAACTCTGCGACAAGAGGTGGTAAAATATTAGGTAAAATTTCTCTTCCCATGATCCAACTAATTTTTTCCCCTCGAAGCCGAGCGGCTTCGACGTACTCCATAACCGCAACATTCATCCCCACAGCTCTGGATAACCTAAATACTCTGGTAGAATCTAATACAGCTATAATTATAATTAAATTGAAAGCCGTTGACCCAAATATCGACAGTAACATCAGCGCAAAAATTAAGCTTGGAATTGCCATAAGTATATCAACAAACCGTGCTAAAAACTGATCAACCCAACCTCTTAAGATTGCTGCAAGCAAACCCAAGCCACCGCCAATTATAAATGCCAATAACGTTGTTAGAATTGCAATTCCCATTGTGTTTCTAGCACCATAAATCAAACGGCTTAAAATATCTCTTCCCAGCCTATCAGTTCCAAAAACATGAATTTCGTCCCATGGAGCATAAGGATCTTTAAAAATTTGAGCTTCGCCGTATGGAGCAATAAAAGGAGCAAAAACAGCTACAAAAATATAAACACAGACAATTGTCATCCCAAGCCATGCAGTAAAGGGAGCTTTCTTTAAGGTTATTAATGCGCGCTGAAAAAATGTTCGCCTAATAAAGACAGTTGCAACTTCATCTTTGGCAGAATACTGGTTATCTAATTTACTCATTTTGGATACAACAGCCTTGGATTGGTAATTATTGAAATTACATCAGCAATTAAATTAAGAAGAATATAGGTCAAAGCAAAAACCAATGCGCATCCTTGAACAACTGGAATATCTCTTTTAATAACAGAATCAACCATCAATTGACCTACACCAGGATATACAAATACAACCTCTACTACTACAACTCCAACAATTAGATAAGCTAGATTAAATGCTATTATATTTGCTATAGGTGCCCATGCATTTGGAAGGGCGTGTTCTAAAATAACTTTTGACCTTGACAAGCCTTTCAGCTGAGCCATTTCAATATAGGGGGAAGACAGAAGATTAATAATAGCCGCCCTTGTCATTCTCATCATATGGGCAACCGTTACAAGAGTTAGGGTTAGTGCAGGTAAAATAGACAGATACACTCTCTCAAAAAATGGAGTTGATGCCGTCACATTAGAAAGAGAAGGAAAAATTTGGTATATTGATGCCAAACAAATAATTAATATATACGCCACAAAAAATTCTGGCATTGAAATTGTTGCTAATGCCGAAGCATTAACAGTCCTATCATAAAAAGTATTTCTATATAAAGCTGCAGTTATACCTAAAAATAATGATAGAGGAACGGCTATCAGGGCCGTCATAGCAGCAAGAAAAAACGTATTGTAAAGCCTTGGCTTTAATAAACCTGTCACTGTTCTTGCAGTACTCTGCTGAGGTTGGTTTGCATAACTCGCATTTCTTCCTGAAAACGTACTACCAAGATCGCCTTGGACTGCTGCCGAAAGCCATTTTACATACCTTATGTGAAAGGGCTTATCTAATCCAAGTTCTTTTCTAAAAGTTGCAACAGTTTCTTCAGTTCTGGACTGCCCTAAAACAGCTTCAACAAAATCACCTGGCAAAAGATTTAATGAACTAAAAATAATTAAGCTCACAAAAAATAATGAGACGAATCCAAGTCCTATTCTTTTTATTAATGTAGCAATAATTGGGTGCATAAAACTTTATAATAATTTTTTAGAAATTAATTAAACATAGAATCTCAAAAAGTGAAATAAAAAGTAAGTTTTTTATGAACACATTAAACTTTAGGGTCAGGAACTTCCGTATGCCCATCCACAGCTATAACTTGTCCACTCACTAATCTTGAACCATGACCTGATAAAAATAGAGCCATATTTGCAATATCTTCAGCTTTAATTAATTTTTTCATAGAAGTGCCTGCAGTGTAAGCATTATAGATCTCTTCCCGGGTCATTCTCTTTGATGCTATTTCAGCTTCTACAACTTTTTCTAAGCGTTCACCCTCCACTGATCCAGGACAAATTGCATTTACTCTTATGTCATAGGAACCAAGCTCTATAGCCAATGATTTCATTAACCCTATAACACCCCATTTCGAAGTTACGTAAGGTGATCTATGACTAAAACCAAAAATTCCAGCTGTTGACGAAGTTATGATTATGGAACCTGATCTCTGTTTTTTCATAATAGGTGCAACTAATTTTGAAAACAAGAATACACCATCAAGATTGATATCTAAGCAATCTTTCCACTCTTCTAAACTAATGTTTTCGATCAAAGAAGTTGGACCCTTTATACCAGCATTCGCACAAAGAACATCAACGCCTTTCCACTTTAGTTTGATTTCTTCAAACAGCTTCAAAATTGATTTTTCATCGCGAACATCTAAAATGGATTTATTCCAATTATTTGAACATTTTTCAATGGCTTCTCTATCACTATCTACAATCCAGATACTATCTCCATTTTTTTCAAATGCTTCTGCCATTGCTTTACCAATTCCAGAAGCACCCGCAGTTATTAATACATTTTTAGACATTCATTAATCTTTAATTATTACTTCATTAATCTTTTTAGGATAAGGAGTTATACACTCATATCCATCTTCAGTAACTATAAAACTATCTCCAACTTGAACTCTAAACTTTGAATTAAATGTTACAGAACCATCAATTGCTAAAACCATACCTGGTTTTATAACAGTTTTGTCACCAGAAACAATTTGTGGTTTTTCTAAAAAACTATAGCCCGTAGCCCTGCCACATCTAAATGGGTATTCAAAGCCAGCATCCTGAATAACCTCAGAATAAGCTTTATGTATCTCTTCAGCCATTGCGCCTGGTTTCAATTTTGATAGAGCAGCTGACTGACTTTTAATTGCTATATCATAAACTTTTTCTTGTTGGCTATTTTGAATTTTTCCAATCCAAAATGTACGATCAAAGCCTAATTTAAAACGATTGAAATTAGTCATTCCACAAAAGCATAAAAAAACCGGCTCACCAAATTTCATCACTTTATTTGAAGCCCTTCGATGTGGCATCGATATACTATCACCAGATGACATAATTTGAAGAAAATGGGTATTTGGAGACATTCTATCGTCATCATAATATTTATTTAGTAATTCTGCTGCCATCCTTGTTCCTGCCTGAGAGGTAGCTATAGCAACTTCATATTCTGCAACACCATCATTTATTGCTTCATGTCCTGCATTCATCATTGCAATAGCAACCTGCCCTGCATGGCGAGCTAAGTTTAATTCTTCTGCAGATTTTATCATGCGGATTTCAGAAATAATTGGGACTAAGTCTATAGTGTTTAGTTCAACTAAATAATTTTTAATAAAGTTTTGAACCAAGGGTGGCATTAAATTTGGTTCAAAAGCAACAGTGTTTACATTATTTAAAATTTCAGGAAGATTTTCACGCCATTCTTCACCCTTCCCATCGTTCCAAAAACTTATTTTATCAACCTGAGCTGAAGCCTTAGCCATATGGCGTTCCATTTCTGGAGTAATTAATTGACTGCCTTTTTCAGGAGAAACAAACAAAATTGTAGGCCTGCCAAAATCCATGTGAAGATAATCATAGTATCCAGTAAAATAATAAATTGAGTCCTCGTCAGTAATTAACGCTAACTCAACGTTATTAAAATCAAGTTTTGATTTTAAAGTTTCCAATCTATTTTCAAACAATTTTAATTCCATAAATATTAATCTATACTTTTGTTTTAATTTAAATAACTCCTTATATCAGCTTCCAAGTATATGAACCAACACCGTTCTGGTTTTCGTGATTATTCGGTGCTCAAATAAATAAATACATTGCCAAACACCCAATTGAAGGCTGCTGTCAATTATACTAAGAGTTAAATTAGAATTGGTAAGAGCGGCTTTTATATGTGCTGGCATATCATCTAAACCCTCAGAAGAATGGTTATAATTTTCATCCATGGATACTAATTTCTTAAAAAATGTCTCTATATCTTTCAAAACGTCTGGGTCAGCATTTTCTTGAATCAAGAGAGAAGCTGTAGTGTTCAAGATACTTAAGTTTATTATTCCATTTTTAATTTCTGATTGCGAAACAATTTTATTAACCGACTGAGTGATATTTTTAATACAAATACCATTTGAAGTGATTTGAATTTTATTACTATATTGCCTCATATATTAATTATTTCTTTTTTTATTATGTATAGACAACTAATATATAACTAGATTTAACAAAAGTTTATTTATATTTTATCAACTTATAAACGAATTAATAATTGATTTACTTCCAATAGAAGTGTCTTTTTTAGGCCTGATTGGATGTTCGGTAGCGATCGCTCTTGGTGGGTTTTTAAGAGGTTTTTTAGGTTTTGGCGCTGCTCTTTTAATGGTTCCAATTTTGTCCAATATACTTACACCAGCGGTAGGTTTAGTAATAATGTATTTGGTTGAAGTACCAACTGTATTGTATTTAATGCCACCAGCTTTAAAGAAAGGGGAAGTAAAGGTTGTCTTACCTATGATTTTGGCCCTTCTATTTACTATTCCTATTGGATTTTATTTTGTCGTGTCTTTAGAACCTGAGATTATTAAGATTTTTATTTCTGTAATGGTAATATTGATGGTTGCATTACTCGCCAGCGGATGGAAGCCAAAAGGCGTGATTAACATTTGGACAATGATAATGGGTGGTGGTTTTTCTGGATTGGTCAATGGTGCTGCAGGTGTAGGAGGGCCACCTTTTGTAACCGTATTGATGGCAAGAAATGATGATGCCGAAGTAACGAGGTCAAATATCATTATAACTATGGGCTGCATGTCTTTGTTAACAACACTGACACAGTTTGTTTATGGAATGATGACTTTTAACTTGCTAATTGTTAGTACTTTTGCGTTTCCAATCTATATTGGTTTCACATGGCTTGGGGCAAAATACTTTAATCAATCAGGCAGTGGTTATTTCAGAAAAGCAGCACTGTTAATGTTAATATTGATTGCGTTAATAACAATAGTTATTAATATTTAAATTTTTAGCGAAACATTGTTAATTTTTTATCCTATGTAAACCATAAATTAAAATAATAAAATCACACTTAGAGAACACCATGGATGAGCCAAAAATAGTTGAAACTCTTTTGCCAGCAGTAAAATATGCCGGGCAAGAAATCATAAAAATATACGAATTAAAACCCACTAGGCTTATTAAGAATGATGGAAGCCCAGTGACAATTGCAGATAAAGTGGCTGAAAAAATTTTAATTGACACACTAACCAAATTCTTTCCAAAAGTTCCTATTGTTTCTGAGGAAAATCCCACAAGTCATAATTTGACAGCACCGAAAGAATTTTTTCTTGTAGATCCATTAGATGGGACTAAGGAATTTTTAAAATTTGATGGTAAAGGGTCATTTACAGTTAATGTTGCATTAATAAGAAATGGCATTCCAGTTCTGGGGATTGTTTATGCTCCTGCACTGGATAGACTATTTTATGGGACACAATCCAAAGGGTCTTTTGAAGAAGAAAAAAACCAGATAAAAAAAATTGAGATTAGAAAATTAATTAAGGATTCTATTATTGCCGTTGCTAGCGCATCCCACAGAGATGATGAAACTAATAATTGGCTAGCTCAAAATAATGTATCAAAAACAGTGTCCATTGGATCATCTTTAAAGTTTTGCCTAGTTGCTTGCGGAGAAGCAGATGTTTACCCAAGGTTTGGCCCTACTATGGAGTGGGACACAGCAGCAGGTGATGCTGTGCTTCGTTTCGCTGGAGGAAGAGTTGAAAACTTGGATGGAAGTGTATTTAAATATGGAAAGAAAGACTATAAAAATATCTCCTTTATTGCAATGGGAAACTTTTAGGTTCCACAAAAATTTCTAGATAGTTAACTTGAAGATTTTTGTCTCATTCGTGTATAAATTATAATATCTTTTTATAATTTTAAATTTGTTAAATCATAGGGTGTTAAAACATGGTGTATTTAGAAACTTCAGAAGATTTTGGGTTGCTTGAAAAAGCAAAGACTTGGACCAAAAAAAAAATTAGATTTGCAATAGCTACTGTAATTAAAACGTGGGGAAGTTCTCCCAGGCCAGTAGGAAGTAAAATGTTGGTTTCAGAAAATTCAGAAATTTTTGGCTCAGTATCTGGTGGTTGTATTGAAGGTTCTGTTATAGAGAAATCTCTTGAAATCATAAATGGTGGCAATTCAACAATATTAAAATTTGGTGTAAGCAATGAAAAAGCTTGGGAGGTTGGATTAACCTGTGGGGGGGAAGTATCTGTCTACATAGAACACTTTAACAATTATTCTGACAGTTTAAATGAAATGATACGATCCATTAACAATAGAAAGCCATTTTCAGTTGCAATGGATTTGGAAAATCATAAAAATTACGTAAATTTTCACACTTCTAATGACCATGATCCAGAAATTGAAGTAAAAAAACAATTTAGCAAACTTAAGAATATTCATACAGGAATTTCTTTAGATGAAAAATGGTTTAAATATTCTTATTACCCAAATTCAAAAATCATTATCATAGGGGCAGTTCATATTGCTCAAACATTGGTGCCATTATCTAATTCCTGTGGGTTTTCTGTTGAAATAATAGATCCAAGAAAAGTCTTTGCTTCAAAAGATCGTTTTCCTTTAGGTAAATTAATAGAAAAATGGCCTGATGAATATTTTTCAAAAAATCCCATAGATAAAAAAACAGCAATAGTTACGTTAACTCATGACCCAAAGTTAGATGACCCAGCTTTGTTTCAAGCTCTCAAAAGTGATGCTTTTTTTATTGGTTGCCTAGGAAGTAAAAAAACTCACGCATCAAGGATTAAACGTTTAATTGATGCAGGTTTTAGTAAAAAAGACACAGAAAGAATAAATGGACCTATTGGTTTAAATATTTCTGCTAAAAGCCCTGCAGAAATTTCTGTGTCAATAATGGCGCAAATTATTCAAACACATAATAATATAACATTTACGTGAGTTAAAATATGTCTGACGCTATCGTTTTGGCTGCGGGAAAATCTACCAGACATGGAAAATCAAATAAATTATTGTCTGAGATAAATAACAAACCCCTGATCTTGCATACAGTAAATGAAATTATTAATTCCAAAGCAAAAAAAGTAATTATTGTTACAGGCCGAAACCATAAAGAAATTTGCAACATTTTAAAAGGGTTTAAAGTTGATATAATTCATAATCAAAATTATGAGACTGGAATAAGTTCATCAATATCAGCAGGTGTTTTGAACTTGCCTAAAAATAGTTCTTCAGCAATGATTTGCTTGGCTGATATGCCTTTATTAGCGACAAATGATTATAATGATATTATAGATTTCCATCAACAAAATGGAGGAGGTTCAACAATCGTTGCACCTTATAGAAAAAAAACAACGGGTAACCCAGTAATTTTTGGAAAGAATTACTTCAAACAATTGTGTTTTCTTAATGGTGATAAAGGTGGGAAAGAAATCCTAGATAAAAATTCAGAAAACCTCGTTAAATTTAATACAAAATCAGAAGGATTTTATTTTGATATAGACAACAAAAATGATTTTTTGAAATTTAAAAGTCTTTAATTTATTATTTTTTATAATTCATAGCATTCTTATTCCAAGGATCTTGATTGTTTTTACTTTCAGTTAATCCATATCCATTTGCATTCTTATTCCATTGATCATTTTTGGAACCAACTTGATCATTCTTTAATTTCTTTTTGGTGTCCCTCTTTTCATTTTCATAATTTAAAGCGTTTTTGTTCCATGCGTCCGCAGAATTCTCTTGATTGTTTTCACCATAATTAAGAGCATTTTTATTCCATTTTTGATCAGACATTTTTTAAACCTCTTCAAGTTTAAGATAAATAATAAAACATTTTAATTATATCATGAATTAATTATTAGTAAAATGGCGGCCAATATTTGTTGAATTTGAACCTATTTTTTGATTAATATCATCTAACGCTCTCTCCAGTTTATTTTTCTTTTGAACAACCTGGTCATTAAAGTAAAAGCCTTGATTGTTTTCATTTTCATTTATTAAATTAGACACTCCAACTCCTATTAACCTATATTCAATTTCTTTTTTTAACTCTATTTCTAATAATTGTTCAGAATTTGAAAACAAATGGTGAGCCATTTGAAATGGCTCTTTTGATGAGATGGTTCTTGTCAATGTCTTAAAATTAGATGTTTTTAGTTTCAGTGTTAGCGTTTTTCCTAAAAAGCTCTTGTCTTTTAGTCTATTGGATAGTTTCTGACATAACAAATGAAGCTCATTTTTAATTTGTTTTTCACTATACCTTTTAGTAAAAGTTGTCTCTACAGAAACACTTTTAATAACAGTATCTTTGACAACAGGCCTTTCATCTATGCCAGAGGCTATACTTAATATTTTATTAGTATTTCCTCCTAAAATTTTTTCAATTTTAGAATAAGGAAATTTTAAAAGATCATTACATAAAAATACACCAATATTGTTCAACTTTTTTACTGTGGAAGTTCCAAGGCCATAAATAATTGAAATAGGTTTTTTTGAAAGCCAATCACTAGCTTCATCCCTGCCAAGCACAAAAAAACCATTGGGTTTTTTTTGTTCTGAAGCTAATTTTGCAAGAGATTTATTATAGGATAACCCCACTGATACCGTGATCCCAATATCTTTAAATATCCTTTTTTGCAATTTTATTAAAGAAATCGCAGGTATATTTTTGTGGAGTTTTTCTGTTCCAGATAAATCAAGAAACGCTTCATCAATAGAAACGGGTTGGATTAAAGGAGTTATTGTTTCCATAATCGATCTAATTTTGCGACTAATTGTTATATAATATTCCATTCTTGGTCTAATTATAATTATTTCAGGGCATAGTTTTTTTGCCTTAAATATTGGCATTGCAGACCTAATTCCATATTTTCTTGATACATAACAGGCTGCTGCGACGACACCTCTCTGACTTCCTCCAACTACAACTGGTTTTTTTTCAAGTTCCTTATTATCCCTTTTCTCTATTGATGCATAAAAGGAATCACAGTCCAAATGGGCAATGTTTAAATCATTTAATTCTCTGTGACCAATTAATTTTTTAGAAAAACAATGTGGGCATTCTAATGGAATTTTACTGTCTTCCCATTTCAATAAACATTTTCTACAAACAACAATGTTTTTAGACATTAATTTATAAAACCAAAAATTTCCCTTAAATAATACTTATATACTACATAGCTAAATATCTATATAATTTGCTGAGATTATGAATAGATTATGAATATTTCTGCATTAAAATCTCCAGGTTTTCGATTGTATTTATTGGGAAGTTTTATTTCTCTTCATGGGCTGTGGATTCAAAGAGTGGTTTTGGGGTGGCTTGCATGGGAACTGACTAATTCTCCAGGCTTTGTTGGTTTTACTGCTTTTCTTACTTTGGCTCCTACCCTTATAAGTGGGCCTCTTTTTGGAGTAATTATTGATAGGATGAATATTCGCCTAGCTTTCTTTCTATCATACAGCGCGATGATAGTATGTTCATTTTTATTATTTTTGTCATTAAGTTTTAGCTTGTTGAATCCAAATATTTTAGCGGTTTTCTGTTTGTTTATTGGTGTCATTGCTTCAGCTAGTCACCCTATTAGAATGTCTTTGGCTCCTCGGTTAGTTAATAATTCTCAACTACCTTCTGTAGTAGCGTTAACAGCAGTAAATTTTAATACATCAAGATTAATTGGCCCTGCAATAGGAGGCACTTTAATTCAATTGATTGGAGTCAATAGTACAATTCTTTTTTCTGTATTTGCTTATCTCCCTACAATGGTTTTTATAACAATTATTAAACCAAGAGAGCTCAAAATAGAAAAAAACAAAAATAATACAATTTTGTATTCATTTTTTGAGGGAACGAAATTAATTTTATCAAGTAATATTATTAAGTTTTCTATTATTCTAAGCGGTGTTACAGCATTTATAGGAAGGGGGGTTTTGGAAACTTTGCCTCTTATTTCTGAAGGTATATTCTCTAAAGGTCCATCTGGTTTAGGTTTAATTACTGCAGTTGCAGGAGCTGGTGCACTTGTTTCCTCTATTTTCAAAACACTGGGAAGCAAAGAAGTTGCGGGGTTAGGAATATCAAAAGGTAATTTAATTTTAGCTTTATCTATCCCGATTGCAGTTTTAATTATCGGTTTTGCTGATAGTTTTAATACTGTATTGTTTTTAGTTTTTATTTTAGGCTTTTTAGCTACATCTTTGGGCATTTCAATCCAATCTAAAATTCAACTTGAGTTGAGTGATAAGTTTAGAGGAAGAGTCATGAGTATCTGGACAATGGTAAACATGGGTTCTGCAGCACTTGGTGCAATGATTTTTGGTATAGTCAGCGATTTTACAAATATACAATTTACTCAGATTTTATTTGGAATAACTTTTATAATTTTTGTTTTTATTTTAATATCTATCAATAAAATTAGATTAAATTAATTAAATTGGCTTCACAGAGATTTTTTAACAATGAATAAACTAAATGTTCCTAGAGATATTTCTGTCCCGAAAGTATGGGATAGAACTGGGCTTCCAAGTTGGAGCTATCACAATTCAGAATTATTAGAAATAGAAAAAGAAAGCCTATTTTATAGTCATTGGCAACTAATCTGTCATCAGTCAGATGTAAGTTCTATAGGGGAATACATCACTTTTGATATATGCAAAGAGAGAATATTAATACTTAGAGACGATAAAAAAGTAATACGCGCGTTTAATAATCTTTGCAGACATAGAGGTTCAAGAGTAGTTGCTGATAGAAAAGGGAAATGCTCTGCAATTGTCTGTCCATTTCATGGTTGGGTATACAATTTTGATGGCTCATTAAGAGGCCCTGCTAAACCCAGTTCTTTTCCTAAACTAGATAAAAATAAATTTGGGCTCAAAAGGCTAGACTGCGAAATATGGAATGGATTTGTTTTTGTTAGACTAAATAAGGGTCCTCAGCCATCTGTAAAAGAACTTATGATGCCTTTTGAAGAGGAGTTATCTTATTACAAAATTGAGGAAATGGTCCCTGCAGGTGATATTTGGACACAAACTTCAAATGTTAACTGGAAGTCAGTTAGGGATGTAGATAATGAAGGCTACCATGTTCCTATGGCACACCCTTCATTACAAGACTTATATGGCAATAACTATTTTGATGAACCTTTTGTAAACGGAACTTCTAAAACACATGCAAAGTTTTCTGGAAAGGCTGGGCGATACTGGAGTGTAAGAAATTACAAAAATCTTTCTACTCCTGCTAAGCATTTGCCTAAAAAACTTCATAAGTCATGGAACTACTTCGGAATTTTTCCTAATGCTGTAATAGCTGTTACTCCTGAATTAGTTCAGTTTTACCAAGAGTTTCCTATTTCTACTAAATTAACTTTATTGAGAGGCGCTATTTACCGACATAAAAAAGAAAATAGAAAACAAAAATTAGCTAGGTATCTTAGCAATAGAATTGATCAACATGCAATTGATGAAGATGTTCAACTAACCATTTGGTCTAATGAAGCTATGGAGGCTAAATCATTTGAAGGTTTTTTTCTATCAGACTTAGAATATGGCATTAAATCACATCATGACCATTTACGAAAAATCATTCCTATTTTGAGTTTAAATAAAGAACCAGATACAAATACAGTCTATAATTTAAACAAAGAGATGAAGGCTAAGTTTTGATTTTCGCAATTAGAACAGAAACCAAAAAAGGCTGGCGGCTATTATCTATTCCTTTTATTTTCAGCCTTCTTTTGTTGGCTGCTCCATTAACTATGATGTTTTTATTGAGTTTCTGGACGCAGGATTATCTTGTTCTGGATAAAACTTTTACTCTTAATAATTATATAGAAGCAGCAACACAACCCGTTTATCAATTGCTTTTTCAGAGATCACTTATCATATCACTTACGGTTACATTTTTTACCGTTCTGCTTGCTTATCCAATGGCATATTTTATCTCCTTTCACGGGGGTGAAAGAAAGGCACTATGGTTGTTTTTAATCACAATCCCCTTTTGGACTAGTTATTTACTTCGTATGTTCCTCTGGAAAGTAATATTGGGTTATAATGGAGTTTTCAATTCATTGCTATTATGGTTGGAAATGATTACCGAGCCTGTGACATTCATCCTATATAACGCTAATGCTGTTGTGATAGCATTAACTCATGGATGGGCACCTTTTGCCATTTTACCTATTTTTGTTTCACTGGAGAAAATTGATCGATCATTGTTAGAAGCTAGCAGAGACTTGGGGGATGGCCCATTTCATCAATTTTTTAGGGTCATTTTACCACTTTCAGCACCAGGCGTTGTGGGAGCTGCTTTGATAATTTTTATTCCTACAGTTGGAGATTATATTACACCAAAGCTAGTTGGAGGTACTGACGGGCTGATGATAGCAAACATGATACAAGTTCAATTTTCAAAAGCTAATAATGCTCCACTTGCTGCTGCCTTATCTGCTTCTTCATTAATGATTGTGGCGTTTATTTCAATTGTCTTCGTGTTATTTAATAAAAAATATTTGAGGAGATACTAGATTGACAAGATCTTCTAAATATCTAAAATTTTTTGCTTTCACATATCTTATTTTTTTATATGCTCCGGCTTTGCTATTACCAATCTTTTCTTTTAATTCAAGTCAAATCATTGCGTTTCCGCTAACTGGGTTTACTTTTCATTGGTTCGAAACCCTTTTGCACCAGAGCACCTTACATGAAGCATTAAGAAATTCTCTCATTGTAGCGGTATCTTCAAGTGTACTCGCTACCATTTTGGGCATTCTGGCCTCAAGGTCCGCAACAAGATACGATTTTACTGGAAAACAAATTTCTTTAACATTTATTTTAGCCCCTCTTGTTTTACCTGAAATAATTGTAGGGGTGGCTCTTTTAATTGTACTGATGCAGTTAGGCTTATCACTTAATCTTTGGAGTGTTGTTCTTGGTCATACATTGTTAATTATGCCATTCTCAATTTTAATTATGAACTCTGCCTTTAATAACTTAGATATCAGCTTGGAAGAAGCCTCAATGGACCTAGGAGAAAATCAATTTGGTACGTTTTACAGAATAATTTTACCCCTTGTTTTTCCAGGAATAATGGCAAGCTTATTGATTGGTTTCACATTATCATTAGATGAATTTATCATTGCTTTCTTTTTAACTGGTACTGATACAACTTTGCCAGTGTATATATGGGCACAATTCCGATTTCCAAAAAAATTACCTACTACTATGGCCTTGGGCACTCTTCTTTTGGTCACTTCTTTTATTTTGCTTTCTTTAAGCGAGTATTTCAGAAGAAGAGCCGTAAACTCTCGAAGTTCTGTTTTGTAAATGAAACAATAGGGATAAATAAAAATGAATAATTTAGTGCAAGTACAAAATGTTAGTAAGAGCTTTGGAGAAGTAAACGCAGTAAAAGGGGTTTCATTAGAGATAGATCAAGGAAAGTTTTTCTCGTTATTAGGTCCTTCAGGTTGTGGGAAGACAACACTATTAAGACTGATTGCAGGATTTGAAATTCCAAACTCTGGCAAAATCCTGATTGATAATAAATCTATGGACGGCGTCGAACCAAACTTAAGGCCTACAAATATGGTTTTTCAGAATTATGCGATTTTCCCTCATCTTAATGTAGAACAAAATGTTTCATACGGTTTACGTAAAAAAAATCTTTCAAAAGCTGAAAAAGATGAAATGATAAGTCAGGTTCTTGAACTTGTTGGTTTGACGGGCTTAAACCAAAGATCAGCAAATGCATTATCCGGAGGGCAAAAACAACGTGTTGCATTAGCTAGAGCTCTAATTCTTAAGCCAAAAGTACTGTTGCTTGATGAACCTTTATCTGCTTTGGACAAAAAACTCCGTGAACAAATGCAATTGGAACTTCGACATTTACAAAGAGCGGTAGGAATAACTTTTATTTTAGTGACACATGATCAGGAAGAAGCTCTTACTATGAGCGATAAAGTGGCAGTCATGTTTGATGGAGAGGTTGAACAAGTTGACTCGCCAAGAAAGCTATATGAAAGACCTGCCTCTCAAAGAGTTGCTTCATTTATTGGTGACATGAATTTTATAAATGAGAAAGCCTTAGAAACAAAGGATGGTCTTAAGGTTAAAAGTAAAATCTTGGGGGACATTTTTATACCAAAGAACCAAGTTTCTGGAAAGTTATCAAATAACAAAATCATTATCGGTATTAGACCAGAAATGATTTCAATTATTACAAAGAATTCTGACTCTAAAGGTTTAATTTCTGGAAAAATAACGGATATTTCTTATTTTGGCGTAACAACCTACTACAAAATTGAATGTGGCTCAAACGCCAAAGCATTAAGTGTCTCAGCTCAGAATTCATTTGGTCAAATGGATTATAAAATTGGAGAAACCGTTAAACTCAAAATGGATGTCAACAGTCTAGTTGGATTTTTGGATTAAATTCAGAGGCGATAAAAATCGCCTCTGAATTGATAAAGGTAACTTGAAAACTAATTAAAATCCACTTTTAATTAGTTCCCATTCTTTAATCATTTTTTCACGCAATGCTGGATCAGTAGGTGATTGCCATAAAGTGTTGGCAGCATAGCTTTCTAGAGATCCAAACCCATTCTCCTCGCCAATTGCATCCATTACTTTACCATTTGAATGGCCATAACCCCACTCTGTAAGAATGTATTCAGCGGATGAGTCATCCAGCCATGCATCAAGAAAATCATAAGCCTTCTGTTCTGAACCAGGAGCATCTTTCATCATAGTGTATCCACAAACCCAAGTTGAAGATCCTTCTTTAGTATCTCGGTTCATTGCAACAGGAAGTCCGTCCCAGCCTAAAGTTGCTGCAACTTCATTCCAGGTCCATTCTAGTAAGATTTCACCGGTTTTCATTAGCTCAGCACCTTCTGCACCGTCTGCATGATAAGTTCGAACATTTTTATGTACTTCCCGTAAAAAAGCGGAAGCTTTTTTAAAGTCTGCATCTGTTGATTTATTCCAATCTCTTATACCGGCAGCTAGAAAACCTAAAGCGTAAGCATCATCAACATTATCTACTAATGATACACGGCCTTGAAATTTTGGATCTGCGAAAACATAAAGAGAAGAAGCCTCATCGGCACTTACTTCTTCAGTATTATAAGTCAAGGCAGTTGCACCCCAATCAATTGGAACAGCCCATTGTTTTCCATCAACATTCCAACCTTCCATATTTGCAAAATTAGGCATTACCTTGTCCCAATTTTTAAGGCGAGAAGTATCGATAGGTACTATGATGCCAGCATTTCTCCATTTAACAACTGATTGCGAGCAAGGATGTCCCAAATCGGCGCGAAAGCCTGCACGTACTTTTTGAAATGCTTCCTCTTCATCAGAAAAGAAGGAATATGTTGGGCTATCGCCATATTTTTCAACATAGGCTTGAAAGAAACCCGGGTCTTCGTATCCTCCCCAGTCAAAAACAACTAATTCACTATCAGCTGCGTTAGAACTTAGAGAAAAACTAATCAAAAAAGCTAGTCCCACAAAAGGACCAATTAATAAATTCTTTATTAGTTTCATTATTATTTTCCTCTCAATTAAAACTTTAATTATTAGATCTTTCACGATATACAAAATATTATCAAGTGTTTCTTAATAAAATTCATATTATCAAGTTCTTTAAAATTATATAAATTAGTAATAAAATAAGATTATGACTCAAAAATTTGACGCTATTATTATCGGTGCCGGCCACAATGGTCTTGTGAGTGCATGCTACTTACAAAAAGCTGGCCTAAACGTTTTAGTGTTAGAAAAAAATGATTGGATTGGTGGAGCAGCAGTAAGTAGAGAACTTACTCCAAACATTCTATATTCAAATTGTTCATATGTCTGCAGTTTGTTCAGACCAGAAATTATGCGTGATTTAGAACTTCCTAAGCATGGACTTCAAATCATAGGCATTGAAGGAGGCACTGTTTTCACCAAAAATGGAGACTACTTAGCATCTTATAGAAACTACCATTCAAAAAGGCGTGAAATGGCAAGGTTTAGCAACAAAGACAGTGAGGCTTACGAAAGGTATTCTAGAGATGTAACTAGGCAATGTCGGTTTATTCAACCACTATTAATGAGGACTGCACCTGACCCAGCTAGCTTTAAGTTAAAAGATATTTCTGAGATTTTTTATTTAATTAAAAAGTTTAATGAACTTACACCAAATCAAATGGCAGAAACAATTAGATTTTGGACCATGTCAATTTCAGATTATTTAGACGAATACTTTGAAAATGATGTGATAAAAGCATCGTTAGCAGTCTCAGGTATAATTGGCACTGCACTAGGACCAATGTCGCCAGGAACAGCCTATGTTCTACTTCATCATTATATGGGTGAAGTAGATGGTTCAATTGGTTCATGGGGATATGCAAGAGGAGGAATGGGAGCAATAACACAAGCTCTATCATCCTCTTTTAAATCTCTTGGAGGCACAATTATAACTGAGTCTGAGGTCACAAACGTATTAGTTAACAATAATTCTGCTAAAGGTGTTGCCCTTAAAAACGGTAATGAATATTATTCATCCACGATAATTTCAAATGCAGATGTCAAAAGAACCTTTCTAAAATTAGTTAATGAAAAAAATCTACCAAAAAAGTTTATAAATAAAGTTAAAAATTTTAAAATACGGGGTTCCTCAGGAAAAGTTAATATTGGTCTCGATAGTATGCCAGAATTTCCAGCGGTACCAAAAGGTGATCCTTGCCTAAAGGGTGATATCCACTTTACAGATAGCATAGAGAGAATGGAAAGAGCATACGATGATTGGAAAAACGGAACCTGGTCCAAAGACCCTTTTCTTGATATGATGATACCCACTACCACTGACCCTACAATGGCACCTCCTGGAAAGCATTTTATGAGCTGCTTTGTTCAATATTGCCCTCCAAAAGTTTATGGAAATGATTGGACTGAAGCTAACAAAGAGGCGTTTGGTGAAACTGTTGTTAAACAAATAGAAGAATATTCTCCTAGTTTCAGAGAAAAGATTATACACATGGAAATCCGAACACCAAAAGAATTAGAAAATGAAGTAGGATTAACTGAAGGTAATATCTTTCAAGGTGAACTTACTTTTGACCAGCTTCTTTTTAATCGACCTATCCCAGGATATGCTCAATACAGAAGCCCTGTAAGCGGATTATATATTTGTGGTTCTTCAACTCACCCAGGTGGTGGAGTAATGGGGGCTCCCGGAAGAAACGCAGCTATAGAAATCTTAAGAGACCTCAAGAAGCCAACCAAACATGCAAGAAGTGCCTATGAAGTCATATGATGTAATTATTGTTGGTGCAGGTCATAATGGAATGGCTGCAGCGGTAAAACTTTCTAAAAGTGGCAGAAAAGTTCTTTTATTAGAGTCTTCTTCCAAACCCGGTGGAATGGCTGTTTCAAATGAAATTTTTAAAGGGTATAATACTGCCACTCTTCCTCATTTAATCAATCATTTGAGCTCTAAGGTTATAAAAGAATTAGATTTATTTGATCATGGGCTAGAAATAAAAAATAAAATCATTCCTTCTATTTCGATTGATCAAAATCATAATCATGTATTTTTAAATGGGGAATATGGCTCTAATGTTGAAGGTATCAATTCAGAGGATAATCATAGTTGGCTGAAACTTAGAAAGCGATTATTTAATCAAGCTAATTTATTAAAACGATTTATTAGTAATACCCCTATCAATCAAGAAAACATTTCATTTCTTGGAAAGTTAAAATTTATTAAAGCAGGCTTGGATTTACGGCTTCAAGGGAAAGAGGAGTTTCAAGAATTTTTCAGAATGATATTAATGTGTGTTGCTGACGTTCTAGAAGAGGAAATTGAAAGTGATCTTTTATCGGGAATAGTCTCTTTTGATTCAACTTTGGGAATTCGTCTTGGCCCTAGATCTCCAACATCTTTAATGGGATTATTATACAGATTTTCAGGTGAATTTAACGGTCAACAAGGTGTACAAATTTTCCCTGTTGGTGGCATGGAACAATTAATAAAATCCTTTTATGCATCTGTTGAAAGTTCTGGTGTAACAACTTTATTCAGTCAAACAGTAAAAAATTTTATTATTAAAGATGGAAAAATAGATGGCGTTATAACTAAGGAAGGAAATGAATATAAATCAAGAATTGTGCTTTCTTCAGTTAGCCCTATATTAACATTTTTAGAGCTTATTGGCACCAAAAGATTAGATACTGGCTTTATTAGAGAGTTAAAATCTCTCCGTTACCATGGAAATGTTTCAAAACTAAATCTAGCACTTGATAGGATACCTGTTTTTGAAGGCCTTGATGAAAATCAACTGTCATCCAGAATAGTCTATGCTCCCTCTATTGAACATGTAGAAAAAAACTTTAACCCTTCAAAGTACCAAGAACTTCCAACTGATCCAAACTTTGAATTAGTATTTCCAAATCGTTTTGATCAGTCACTTGCGCCAAATGGTGCGGCAATAGCATCAATTATAATTCAAAACACACCCTATAATTTAAAAAATGGTTGGGAAAAATCTAGAGAAAAGTTGCAAAATGATGTTTTATCAAGGTTAGAGTCTTTCTCACCTGGAATAAAAAAGTCAATTTTAGCATCTCAATTCTTATCACCCCAAGATATTGAAAATTCCTTCAATGTTCCTGGAGGTCATTGGCACCATAGTGAACTTCAAATTGACAGGATGTACTCATTACGACCAGTTTTTAAATGCTCAAATTACAAAACTCCATTATCTGGGTTATATATCTGCGGTTCTGGAACACATCCTGGAGGTGGCATAAACGGAAACTCAGGGATTAATGCTGCAAAACAGATTATTAAGGATATAAACAATTAATCAATGAAGCTTATGAAGAATAACTTTAAAGAAAATAAAAACAATTTTAAACAACCCCTTTTAAAAACTCCTTTTTACGAAATGTTTTCTAAAGAGATGACACAAGGGTATTGGTATGATTGGTCAGGATATAAAGCAGCTAGTATAGTTCAAGATCAAGAGCTTGAATATTTTGCTATTCGATCAACAGCAAGCTTGTTCGATATTTCGCCATTAATCAAATATAGAATAACAGGACCTGATACAGAAGACTTCTTAAACAAGCTTACGATAAGGAATGTTGGCCAGCAAAAAAATAACACCGTTCAATATACAATATGGTGTGACGACGAGGGTAATGTTTTGGATGATGGAACGCTGTTTAAATTTAATAATACTAGTTTTAGGCTTTGCTGTCAGGAAAGACATTTACCCTGGTTTATCGATACTTCATCAGGATTTAATGTTGAAATTTTAGAAGAAACAAATTTAATTGCAGGTCTTTCTATTCAAGGACCAACTTCAGCTGCAGTTTTAATTAATGCAGGGTATCAATCTATTGATCAACTAAAACCCTTTGAAATGATTAAGGTCACTGATGATATTTTAATTTCTAGAACTGGTTTTACTGGCGATCTGGGATATGAAATCTTTTTACCTAACAAACTATCAACTGCAGTCTGGAATAATCTTTGGAAAGCTGGTGAAGATTTAGGAATTAGAGCTATAGGATTTAATGCTTTGAACATTGCTAGAATTGAAACGGGGTTTATAATAGCTAATTCTGATTTCATTACTAGTGAACATGCGGTGAGAAATAATAGAGCAAAAAAACCCGATGAGATTGGAATGTCATGGATGGTTGACATGACAAAACAGTACTTTAATGGCAAAGCTGCAATTCAAAAAGCTCGAGAAAATAATGAAAATAAATTTATCTTTGTTGCCCTAGAAATAGATGGGAAAGAACCAGCCGATGGTGCAATAATTTATCATAACAAAGATTTGGAAGTGGGCATAATTACAGCAGCAACATGGTCACCAACTGCAAAGAAAAGTATTGCACTAGCAACCCTTAAGCTTCCATATGGGCAAAAAATTAAATCAAATTTATGGGTTGAAATTTACGTTTTAAGAGAATTAGAGTATTTTAAAATGATGAAGAAAGCCTTTATTGTTAAAGCACCTTTTGTCAAACTAAGCAGACGCAATCTTACTCCTCCATTAAGAAAATGACTCTTAAAAAAACCTTACTGAAAACCGAAGAGGATTTTACTCAATATGAATTTTTAAACACCCCTATTAATATTACAAAATCAGGTTATACCCGTTATGGTGCAGCTATGTACTTTTTTAACAGGGGATTTATTTCTGAAAAAACACTCGAAATTTATAGGATATGTTGCAAATTTGATCACTATAATCCTGTTGAAATTGAAAAGAACAGCAAAACTGAAATCAGGAAAGTTAATTTATGAGAGATAAAAATCATAATATACTTTTTGATCCAATTAAATTGGGCCCCGTGAAATCAAAAAATCGTTTTTATCAAGTTCCACATTGTTCAGGTATGGGATGGGCGAGACCAAAAACACTCGCTTCCATGAGAGGAATTAAAGCTGAAGGAGGGTGGGGTGTAGTTTGCACTGAATACTGCTCTGTTCACCCTTCTTCAGATGACGCCCCATATCCATATGCAAGATTATGGAATAAAGATGATATAAAATCTCATTTACTGACTACAAATAAAATCCATGAACATAATGCCTTGGCAGGTGTAGAATTATGGTTGGGAGGAAATTTTGTAGGCAATCTTGACAGCCGAATTCCTCCAATCGGACTAATGAGTAGACCTATTACAAACATTGATGTTTACCATCCTATCCAAAGTAGGAAAATAGATAAATCCGATATTAAAGATATTATTGATTGGCAAAAAGCAGCAGCTTTGAGAGCTGTAGAGGCTGAGTTTGATATTGTATATGTATACGCAACTCACGGGTATTTAATCTCTGAGTTTCTTAATTCAAAAACGAATAACAGGTCTGATGAATATGGAGGATCTCTAGAAAACAGAGTCAGAATAATTCAAGAACTTGTAAATACAACTAAAGAAGCTGTTAAAGATAAATGTGCTGTAGCTGTTCGTTTTTCTGTAGATATAAATGATCCAGAAACATATGATGCTTTTTCTATCCTCAGTGAAAGCCCTGATTTTTGGGACTTAACAGTTCCCGATTACGAAATTGAAATGGGCGCTTCAAGATTTGTTAAGGAAGGCTCACTGCAGAAAAATATTGCAAAAGCAAAACAAATAACTAGTAAACCTATAGTCGCTGTTGGAAGATTTACCTCTCCAGATACTATGGCAAATGTAATAAAAAAGAATATCCAAGATTTAGTAGGAGCTGCGAGGCCTTCTATTTCTGATCCATTTTTGCCAAATAAAATTCGTGATGGACGTTATGAAGATATCCGTGAATGCATTGGATGTAATATTTGTTACGCACATAATTCAATAGGGGTTCCTATTCGTTGTACTCAAAACCCAACTATCGGAGAGGAATGGAGAAAAGGATGGCACCCTGAAAAAATAAAAAAACAAAACAGAAAAGAAACTGTCCTTGTAATTGGTGGAGGACCTGCAGGTTTAGAGACAACTAGAGTTCTTGGTGAAAGAAACTTTAATGTATTACTCGCTGAAAAAGAAGATAAACTTGGGGGAAGGATTAACTTAGAGTGCAAGTTACCTGGATTATCAGAATGGTCCCGAGTTAAAGACTGGAGATTATCCCAAATAAATAAAATTAAAAATATAGAAGTATTTTTGCAAAGTAATATGCAAGTCGATGATATTTTTGAGGTAAATCCAGATCATGTCATGATTGCAACAGGAGCAAAATGGACTACAGATGGCATTGGTAAAAACCTTAACTCCCGAATAATAGTTGATAAAAATTCAAAAGTTATAAACCCAGATTTTGTTCTTAAAAACAATAAGTTACCAAAAGGTAAAGTTGTGGTTTATGACGATGATCATTATTACTTAGGTTCAGTTTTATCAAATCTTTTGTCACAAATAGGTTATAAAGTTTGTCTAATCACTCCAGCAGGTAGGGTGGGGCAATGGGGTTCATTTACTGAAGAAATATATCGTTCAAATGCTGAATTGATTAACAGAGGTGTTGAACTGATAACCAATAATTTGATTTCAGAAATAAACCATAAAAGCCTTAACATTAAGTGTGTTTTCACTGGTAAAGTAAAAAGTATTCAAGCTGACTGGGTTATCCCTATTACAAGAAGAGAGCCAATTGATTTTCTTTATGATGAACTGCTTAATGCCAAAAATCTTAAAAATAACAACATAAAATCAATAAACAAAGTAGGTGATTGTGTTGCACCTGGAATGATAGCAACTTCAATTTACAGTGGATATAAAGCAGGAATTGAGTTAGGTGTGAACAATATCATCAATACAAATCCCAAAGACTTATAAATATACTATTCTTTAACTATAAGTTCGTAATAGTTCCAATCAGTTTTATTGGCTATTTTATCATATAAGGTTCTAGCAGGATAATTATCATCTTTTGTAATCCAATTTATATAAGGCCAACCTTGTTTTTCACCTTCTTTTTTTACCTTTTCTATCAAAGAGCGACCAATTTTATTTCCTCTATATTCTGGCAATACATATAAGTCATCTAAAAACCCAATGTTACAAGAATCTAATGGACTTGGCATTGATCGAAAATGTGCAAAGCCAATTAAAGAGTTTTCAAAACTAGCAACTATACCTCTCAAGGGATGATTTATATCATTAAGCCATTCCCAGGTAAGGTTAAAGTTATTTTCAGGAACTTCTACTTGATAGTATTCAGCGTATTTGTAATATAAGTTTAACCATTTTTTATAATGATCCAAATGTAGAAATAGTATATCGTAGTTCATCATTAAATTTTCTTAGTAAATAGAAATCTCACTAACTTCAATTTTAGCTTTATGTTCTCTGCCATAAGCTACAATGCCTATAGTTTTAACACTAGAAGCTTTAAATTTTTTTCTCATAAAAGTACTAGATTTTTTAAAATCTGTGAATTTTAATTCAACCTCACTCCATTCATTTGAGGCAAAAAACTCTTTGTCATAATATTGCCATGGTAAGACCGAACCCGTTGTTCTTATATGAATAAAATAATTTTGATTATTACCACGAACTTTTAGTTTAATACCTTTAAAACTATCATCTAATTTTTTAATTATGTCCGTTCTAAACTGAATAAAACCACCATTATTTTTAATTGAAACATCCCCGGTCATTCTTGCAAAATGGTCATTTTCTTCAAAAAAAAACTCTAGCTTCCCATTAGACTTGCCTCCCATAACTTGGTCAGTAAAAAACTGCCAGCGATTCCCTGGATTTGAGTTAAAATTTTCCACAACGGTATCACCGTAAACATTGGTTGAAATCAATGACAATATTAAAGCAATTATAGTTTTCATTTAATTAGCCTATAACAATTTATTTTTAATTTACGTTATTAATACACAAAATTGCCTTATTTAAGAGAATTTTTTGCCTAGATTTAATAATACAAAATATATGAAAATAATTAAAGGAAGTTATAAAATGTTTACATTATTAGTTAGTATGTCAATATTTGGATTTGTGATGACAGATATTGGAAATGACAACCCTAACTGGGAGTATATTGGTGAAGTATCGTGTACTTCTGGAGAAAAAGATAGTGGTTTTGCTTTTACAATTGATAAAAAGATATATTTCAAACAAAAAAATATAGATGGCTCTATTGGATCAATTTGTGAATATTAATAAATATCAAGAAACTAAATCTTGAAATTATTAATTTTTATTATCTCGTTTATAATTTGCTTTCCTACTTCTGTTTTCTCTGAAAGCTGTCATTTATCTGAAACTCAAATTATTTTGAATGAAATTAAATGTTTTTATAAATGTGAAAGCAACAAAAAATATTTAATGTTTAATAGAGATGAAAAGTGCCCTTTCGAAATAAACTTTACTAAGCAAAATTCTAACCTTAATAAGAAAACCATTTTTCCAAAACTATATTTTGGTTTTAGCAGTTCAAGAGGTTCCAGTATTGGTATTGATTTAGAAATCAAAAATTAATATTCTATAATTTTAAATTTAGTTATACTTGAAGGCATTCTCATTTTTTTAGAAAAATATAATAAAGTTTTTTTAGCAATACTTTCCATGTTATTGGGTATAGTTTTTGTTGATTTCTATGGTGTTATTGTTAAGTCGTTAGGAAACTTATACCCAACGACACAATTAGCTTTTTTTAGAAATTTTTTTGCAATAGCTCCAATTTTATTCCTTTTGATTTTAACAAAAGAAATATCATTTATTTTCAAAGATATAACCAAAAAATTTCTACTTCTTTGTTTTTTGAGAGGAATTAGTTTTGTGCTAATGCAAATTTTTTATTATATTTCCATCATTAATATGAGCTTTGCAACAGCAACAACGTTAACATTTTCTTCACCAATATTCATTGTAATTTTATCTATAGTCATCCTGGGGGAGAGAATAGGGATTTTTAGATGGTCAGCAATCATCATTGGTTTTGTAGGGGTGTTAATCATAATGAACCCAACAAGTGAAGTGTTCAATTATTATTCTATCTTACCATTATTAGCTGCTTTATTTTGGGCAATTTCAAATATTGTTCTAAAGTTTATTCCAGAAAATTTTTCAAGTGCAAAAATCAATTTTTATTCTATAAATTTTTCATATTTAGGATCATTTTTAATTCTTTTATCAACAACTGAGTATTCTCATATCCAGAATAATTCACATTGGGGACTTATGATTTTAATAGGTATTTTAGGCGGCTTGGCTTCAATTCTTTTTAGCTATGCCTATAGGCTTGTTTCTCCAAGCACTTTAGCCCCCTTTGAATATTTAGGAATACCATCTTCATTTTTGCTAGGATGGGTATTTTTCAGTGAGGCACCCATTAGTCAACTTTTTCCAGGTGTTATTGGAATAGTTTTATCAGGTCTAATAATTATATGGCGAGAGAAAAAACTTTCTATAAAAGACGAAACTTCAAAAAAACTTCACTAAACTCATTCAAAAAGTTATTTATTTACTTTTGATATTCAATGTTTTACTTAAAAAAAGATTAATTTTGAGAGAAATATGGACTTTTTAAGCAATACCGATTGGTCTTTTCCTATCCCAATTTATTATGGCCCAGACAGAATAAAAGAGTTGCCTAATTTATGTAAACTAAACAACCTAAAACGGCCATTAGTTGTGACTGATAGAGGAACTAAAACATTACCTTTTATAAATGGCCTTCTTAAAGATCTGAATAATTCACATATTACATGTAATTTATTTTCAGAAATAAGTCCTAATCCATTGGATAAAGAAATTAATAATGGCAAACTTGCTTTTAAAAATGGAAGTCATGACTCTATAATAGCTATTGGTGGTGGCTCTGGCATGGATGGTGGTAAGGCAATAAGCCTTATTGCTAATAACCCTCAAGGGTTATGGGAATTTGATTATGACAAACCTCCAATCACTAAATTAAACAACTTTCCTCCACTTATTTGTATCCCTACTACAGCAGGAACAGGAGCTGAAACTGAAAGCACAGCAATGATCACTAATTCTGAATTAGGTATGAAACTATGCATTTGGCACCCAAATCAAAAGCCCATAGCTGCTATTTTAGATCCTAAATTAACGTTAGGCTTACCAAAACCTTTAACTGCTTGGACAGGTGTGGATGCCTTGGTTCATGGAATAGAGGCTTATAGTGTTAATTCTTTGTATTCCGTTGCAGATGGGATGGCCCTTGAAGGGCTAAAGTTGATTGGCAGTCATTTATCAGAAGTTTATCAAAACCCTGATAATATTGCATCTAGAGGCGGCATGTTAATTGGTTCTTGTTTAACAGGCATTTCATTTCTTAAAGGATTAGGGTTAGTCCATGCAATTAGCCATATGGTAGGGGCAGTATATAACACACAACATGGCCTTACTAATGCTATCTTGTTGCCCAAAATTTTACAATTTAATAAAAATGCAATATCTCAAAAAATCAACTTTATGCATTTCGCATTATACGAGAAACCTGGTAAATTTGATGATCTTTACTCTAATATTTGTAATCTATTGGACGATTTAGAAATTCCAGATGGTCTTGGCAAGATTGGCGTCAAAAATGATAAAATTAATGAATTGGCTATAAAATCAAACAAGGATGCCGCTGCACTTACTAACCCTAGGGTTGCAAGCATTAATGAACTTGAAAGTATAATCAAAGATTCAGTTCTTAAAACTCGTTAAAATCTTCTTAAACATAATTAACATGATAAAATTTAAATTCTTAGATATAGTTTTTCTAGTTTGATTTTTTGGAGAAAAAAATTAGTACTTTTGATTACATAATTATTGGTGCAGGGTCTGCCGGTTCTTCGTTAGCATTCAGATTAACTGAAGAAAAAAAATATAAAGTTGCGCTTCTTGAGTACGGCGGCAGTGATTTTGGACCATTAATACAAATGCCTGCTGCTTTGTCTTATCCAATGAATATGAAACGTTATAATTGGGGTTATACCTCAGAACCTGAAGTTCACCTCAATGGAAGAAAGTTAGCCTGCCCAAGAGGAAAAGTGATTGGTGGATCCTCTTCAATAAATGGAATGATTTATGTCAGAGGAAATGCTTGTGATTTTGATTATTGGGAAAAAAGTGGTGCAAAAGGCTGGGGTTTCTCTGACGTTCTACCTTATTTTATAAGACAAGAAAATTCACATGGGGGTGAACAGGGTTGGAGAGGAATTAGTGGCCCTGTACATATCACTAAAGGAATCAGAGAGAACCCTCTCCACGATGCTGTAGTTAGAGCTGCTAGTGAGGCAGGTTTCTTAACAACAAAGGACTATAATGGTTATCAGCAGGACGGGTTTGGACCCGCCGACATGACAATATGGAAAGGTAGAAGGTGGTCAACTGCAAACGCTTATTTAAGGCCTGCGCTAAAATCAACTAAACTAAAATTATTCAAAAACGCCCTTGTAGAGAAAATAATTTTTTCAAATAAAACAGCAAAAGGTGTTTTATTTAATCATAATGGAATCAATAAAACACTTTATGCATCTAGAGAAATTATCTGTTCTGCTGGCAGTATTAGTAGTCCTTTAATATTACAGCGCTCTGGAATTGGACCATCAAAACTACTTAAAAAAAATAATGTTGAAATAATAGAAAATAGACCTGGTGTAGGTGAAAACCTTCAAGACCATTTAGAAGTATACTTTCAAGTTGAAAGTAAAAAACCTATTTCTTTATACAAACATATGAATCCAATTTCAAAAGCCTTTATTGGAATGCAATGGCTTTTATTTAAATCTGGCTTAGGAGCAACAAATCATTTTGAAACATTAGGATTTATTCGTTCAAAAAGTAATATTCCTTATCCAGACATTCAATACCATCTATTGCCTGTTGCTATTAATTATGATGGGAGCTCTGCTATTAAAGGTCATGGATTTCAATTTCATGTAGGGCCAATGAGGTCTAAATCAAGAGGTTGGGTTCGCATTACTAGCAATAATCTAAAATTGAAACCAGAAATTAAATTCAATTATATGAGTCATCCAGATGATTGGGAGGATTTTAGAAATTGTATTAAAATTACAAGAAAAATTTTAAATCAACCCTCATTATCAAAATTTTGTGGTAAAGAAATCCAACCTGGAAATAAAAAAGTTTCAAATAATGATATAGATGAATTTATCAGAGAAAAAGCTCAAAGTGCTTACCACCCTTGCGGAACAATGAAGATGGGAAGTATCAATGATCCTATGTCAGTCGTTGATCCGGAATGCAAAGTTATTGGCGTCCAAAATTTGAGAGTTGTAGATGCGTCAATTTTCCCAAGAATAACAAATGGGAATATTAATGCTCCAAGTATAATGGCAGGAGAAAAAGCATCCGACATGATACTAGGGAAAGATCCTTTGCCCCGGTCAAATTTAACACCATTTAAATCTTAACCCACTTAAGGATCAAGTGCTAAATACTTCTCGATAGAATTTTCAATAAAATGGAAAAATCCTTTATTATCATTAATTAAGATACTCGGGTTCTTCCTCATTTAAAACATCAAGAACAGCATTAAAGTGGAGGTCTGAAAAATAATTTTCAGATTGTTGGGCTGTTTTTTCTGCAATCTCATCTGAGGAAAATATCAATTCTTTGCCTGTTTGGAGTGCAGTAATATATATCCTCGCAGCCCTTTCAAAATAATACATTTTATCAAAAGTTTCAGCTACACTTGATCCTATAACAAGAATGCCATGTTGTCCCATCATAAGTATAGAATTATTTCCAATTTTACTTGCTATCCTTTCACCTTCATCACCAACTCCAAGACCACCAAATTCTAAATCGTAGGAAACTCTATTAAAAAACATCATGCTTTCTTGGTTTAGAGCGGGTAACTTTGGATCTTTAAGACATGATAGGGCTGTAGAATATCTGGGGTGAAGGTGCATAACGCACCGAGCATTTGGAACTTTTCTATGAATAGCGCCGTGAATACACCAAGCTGTTTCATCCACAACCGGGCCAATGTTTTCTGGTTCATTTCTGGCATCTAATTCCAAGATATCACTTGACTTGATTTTTGACCAATATTTACCAACTGGGTTCATTAAAAATTTTTGTCCATCATCAGAAACTGCTAAGCTAAAGTGGTTTGCTACACCTTCATTCATATCCAAACGGGCAAACCATCTAAAAGCAGCGGCAAGCTGTCTTTTTTCATCTAAATGTCCCATAGTTATATACCTATAAAATAAAATTTATGTAATTTATAAATTCTGTCATTTTTTTTAAGATTCTTCAATAAATTTTAAACTTTATTTCAGTATTGCAATAAAATATTTATATTTGTAATATTATCTTAATAAACAATTGCTTACGAATTTTATAAAATGTCAATTTCTGAAACAGAAATTAATGAGAAAAAACATAAAGCCCGTGCAAAGGCTGCTGCATGGGCAGTTCATAGTTTTACTACATCAGGAATTGTTTTAGGTTTTTTGGGTTTAATTGCAGTTTTTGAAGGAAAACAAGAGTTAGCATTTATTTTTATGGGACTAGCACTTCTCGTAGATGGTGTTGACGGAACTTTAGCTAGATTAGCTAAAGTCTCTCAGGTTACACCTCAAGTTGACGGAGCTTCATTAGACAATGTTGTAGATATGTTTAATTACTCAGTTCTTCCTGCTCTTATGATATATTGGTTTGAAATGGTTCCTGAGGATTTCTCCATACCAGCCGCCGCAGCTATAATGGCAGTGAGTTGCTATACTTTTGCTGACACGTCTATGAAAACTTCTGATTATTATTTTAAAGGCTTTGCAGCGTTTTGGAACGTATTAGTTCTTTATTTCTTTTTACTTGAGACAAGTCAGTTTACCAATCTTATAGTTATTGGAGTTTGTTGTATCTTAACCTTCGCTCCCATCAAATTAATTCATCCATTAAGAGTAAAAGCATGGAGGCCCATCACTATACCAATGACTGTTTTATGGGGTGCAACCTCCTTTAGGTTGATACATGAAAGATTTCAGCCCAATGAAGCTGGGACAATTTCAAACCTTATATTTTGGTTGTGGATCGCTTCATCATTTTATTTTTTTGGTATTTCTGTAATAAGAACAATCTCAAAACAGACTCAATAAATATTTGACTCCAGGCCTATCGCAAGGCCTAAACCTAATTCTGTGCATTCATCTATAAATCTCTTGCTCCATTCACCGTGGCAAACCAATATCTTTTGAACCAGTTTCCATCTCAAACCTGTTATAATGCCTGTTAATTGCTTAACTGTTCCAGTGCCATCATGTCCAGCTCTAACCCAAATCACTATAGGTAAACCCTCTTTTTTCCCTAGCAAATCATAGTAAGTTCTATCAAAAAAATCTTTTGTCGCACCTGCCATGCTCGCTAAATTTTCTGTGGTTCCTATAAGCAATCCATCAGCTTCAAGAATATCTTTAGCGTTAGTTTCAAAAGGGCTTGATATTGATATATCTAAATTTGAAGTTTTCTCTATCAATGCATCAGTTACTTTTTGTTTAATTAATAAGGTATTTTTTGAAGGCGCATGTATGATACATTGAAGTTTTTTCATTTTATAAGCTTAATTTTCCATTGTTTCCAAATTAGAAACAATTATTTTCAATAAAAGATCAACTGTTAAACTATTTGATATGGTATATAATTTATAGTTTCCTCCCAGAAATAAAAAACTCTGCCAAAAATTGGCAGAGTTTTTTTATGTTATTTGAACATCATCACCAATTGAAATATGACCTGGCTCAATTACTTTACAACAAACACCACCTCTCCAATTTTTTTCCAGTGCTTTAAATAAACCTGTTTTCACTTTTTCCATCATTTCACATGGAGCGGTTTCTTGTCTCACCTCTAACTTAACATTGCCAATTTTTATAATTGAACCTTCTTTTTGAGGACTTCTAACACCACCTATAAATAAATTTGCCCTTCTATTCATCCAATGAAGTTTTTCGTTA
>CACAIE010000005.1 GCA_902532475.1 uncultured SAR116 cluster alpha proteobacterium | reverse complement strand
GATCGAGGATTAGATTTTGGCTCAAAAGTTATATTAGATAATTACTACAATAATAGAAAGCTTTGGATAGGATCTATTACAAAATTAACTGACGGATTAGACTGGTTTTTTTCAAACACTTCTGACCAATTTCAAAGAAGTATGAGTTTGCCATTTTCAATATTAGATAACTTAACACCTATTAAAAGAAAACTTGTAAACATTATGAGAGAAAACTAGTTATCTTGATAATTTTAAAGATTTAATTCTACTAAGATAATTTTTCCATAATATTTCTTTATCTATTGATAATTTTTTAAGGTATTGCCATGAAAAAATACCTGTATCATGCCCATCATCAAATTTAATAGCTATTGCATAGTTTCCAATTGGTTCAATTGATAATATTTTAATTTTAGACTTTCCTGCAGGGGTTATTTTTTGATTAGCAGAGTGACCCTGAACTTCAGCTGATGGACTTTCAACACGCAACAATTCTGCAGGTAACAAGTAATACATTTCATCTTCAAACGTTATTTTAAGTTCATTTTTTTGTTTGTTCAAACGAATTTCAGTAACTTGACCCATAGGAAATTATTTTTTATTAGAAATTTTTCTAGCTTCTTCTTCCAACATAATTGGTATTCCATCGCGAATTGGGTAGGCAAGACCAGCTTGTTTGCTTATTAATTCATTTTTTTTACTATCATACTCCAATTCACTTTTAGTCACTGGGCAAATAAGAATTTCCAGAAGCTTTGGGTCAACATTTAGATTATCTTTAGTGTCTTTTGACATTTTGATCACCTTCACCAAATACGCTCATTTCTAAAATTATGTTCATTAATTTTGCCCTTTCATTAAGTGTGTTAGCTTCTAACAAAGCTTGTTTTTCAGCGTCACTAAATGGACACAGCATTGCAAGTGTTGTTATTAGTTTCTCATCTTCGCATGTTTCAATGGTTTTCCAATCTGCAGATAATCCCTTGATATCAAAGTATGATTTTAATGTTTTGAAAAAACTATCCCTTTCAATTTTTTCTTTATTGGGCTGTGTGTCAGTCAAAAAACTATCAAAGTCTATAGACATTCGCCTGTACCCACCTTTTTCATCAACATTATTTATTAATTGACATCTTAAGATTCCAGATAATGAAATTAGAAACCTTCCATCAAGAGTTTCTTCAAAAGAAGTTAATTTTCCTGCGCAACCAAGTTTATAAATGTCCAGATTATTAGAGCTTTCAGGAATGGGTTGTGTCATTACTATCATTCTGTGTGAAGATGACAAAACATCTTTAATCATTTGAATATATCTTGGTTCAAAAATATTTAGGGGCAATGTCCCACCAGGTAAAAGTAATACGCCTGGCAATGGAAAAACAGGTAAATCTTTAGGAAGGTTTTCTATATCTAAGGTAAATCTAGGAATATTATCCTCACAAAATATTTTATTTAAACAAAATAGATGACAATCGTTTTCTAGCAGCAACAACAATAGGGTCTAGTTGACCAATAGCAGAAAAAAATTCAAGTAATTGTTTTCTTGCTGCTTCCTCATTCCAGTCTTTGTTTACTGAGATGGACTCAAGCAAGCAATTTAGAGCTTTCTCAATTTCCCCTGAACCGTATAGAGCAACGGCAAGTTCTTGCCTCGCCTCCATATCATTAGGGTTTGATTCAATTTTTATTTTTAAGTCATTGGTTTTCGATGAAGCACTATCCGCTTTTAGAGATAAATCCAAGGCAGCTATGGCATCTATTATTAAATTATCTTCTTTCATTTTTTCATCAAGGGAATTGATAAACTCATCTGCAGCACCAAACTTTTTAAGACTAATTAATGATCTTATATAACCTGAAACCGCTTCCTTTTTTTGAGGATCAATAGAAATTATGTTTTCAAATAGATCTCCTGCTTTAGAAAAATTTTTTTCTGAAAAAAAAGAGTTTGCAGTTTTAATCATCTCGTCTAAATTGGGCCCGCTTTTATTTAAATCAGAAACCTTTTTTACAAATTCATTGATAGCTGATTCAGGTTGTGCTCCAGCAAAACCATCAACCGGTTGTCCATCAACAAATGCGTAAACTGTTGGAATTGATTGAACCCGAAGTTGTGCGGCTATAGCTTGATTTTCATCTATATTTACCTTTGCTAAAATAACTTTTCCGTTAGCGTTATTTACTGCCTTTTCGATATTAGGGCCAAGTTCTTTGCATGGTCCACACCAAGGAGCCCAGAAATCAACTATGACAGGAGTAGATTTTGATTCTTCTATTACTTCATTCATAAATGTTTCAGAAGTAACATCCTTGACGTATTTAGCATTAGAATTATCGTTTGTTTCGGAACTACCTATAAGCATAAATTTCTCACAAATTTCATTTTAATATTTATTTAGTTTTAATAATAGTCTTTACAAGTTCAAAAATGAACTTTTATTATTATAAATTAAAATCTATCTCCTGAAAGGTATGTTTAATTTGGAGCAAATATTTTTTAAAATCTGAAACTTTTAATGAGATTGTTAGGGTGTTTATTAATGGATGGAAGTTTAAAATCTCTTGTTTGAGAAGGTTTTGATCAATATAAAAAACAACTTCATTTTTCTTGTCGTTAATTAAAGCAAGAGGCGAGACGGCACCAGGTTTAACGCCAAGATATTGATTTAGTCTGTCAGGGCTTCCAAAAGACAGCCTGCTTGTTGAAAGAAAGGAAGCTAGGTTTTTTAGATCAACCTCCTGATTTTCATTAACTGTAACTAAATAATTATTTTTCTTTTTGTCGCGTAAAAATAAATTTTTAGTATGCCCACCATTGATTTTTCCTCTCAAAGTTTTTGATTCCTTTACAGTTCTTAGAGGCGGGTGCTCATTAATAAAAAATTCTGCACCAACGTCATTTAATTCTTTCAAAAGGTTAAGTTCGGGTTCGTTGTAGTCTTTTTCTCTATGTTTTAAAAATTCACTGTATTTGATCATAAGCATTTATAAGTACTATTATTACTTTCCTTTCATGTGTTATAATTCAATATTAAAATCATTAAATTAAATTCGAATAATTTGACAATTAATTATAAACAACTCTTCTTTATAATGTGCAAAAAATTGGTCAAAGACTTGTTGAAAAAGTTGTATATATTTCAATTGATTAAAAAAATAACTGACTATATAAACACAGAAGTAAATTATTTTACTGAATTGAGCGGGCGTAGCTCAGGGGTAGAGCATAACCTTGCCAAGGTTAGGGTCGAGGGTTCGAATCCCTTCGCCCGCTCCAATTATCCATCATCATTTAGGCGAACTCGTTGATATATAAACGTTTTGGATTTATGGCTTTGATGGAAGATGTTTAAAATGATGCACAGGCATAAAAGAGATGGACCGTCTAAATTGAATTTACCGGGTACTGGCTACATTTTTCAAAAAGTTTTTAAGATCTCGGTATGTAGTTAGAATTGCCTAGGTCATCGTTCCATTTGATTATCTTGCCTAACTCTTCGTGGCGATAAACATTGGTCCCCCCCGCCATCGCGGAAACCCATATCCGTTGACCATCACGACATCAATAGCCTCAGATGTGGCTGCGATACCTTCTTTGAGAACCATCTGACCTTCAACCTGCATAACATTCAGGATTCGTGACATGATCTTGTCTTCAGACATGGAGATCCGCTTGATCCCTTTGGCGGCACTTTCATCCTCAATGATCTTGGTCACTTCTGGATCAACCTCCCCTCTTGGGTCTTTGGTATAGTCATACCAACCTTTGCCTGACTTGCGACCAAAACGTCCGGCTTCACACAACCTATCGGCAATCGCGACATAACGCTCGGAGGTAGGGAGCGATTCTGTTTTGCGTTGCCGCATGGCCCATGCGATATCAAGCCCAGCTAGATCCTGCATCTGGAATATCCCGATTTGAAACCCAAATGCACGCATAGCGGCATCGACCTCAAGAGGAAGTGCGCCGTCTTCTATCATGTAATCTGCCTCACGTCGATAAGCTGACATAATACGGTTACCAATGAACCCATCGCAGACTCCTGACGGAACTGAGATTTTGCGCAATCGTTTACCAAGTGCTATTCCGGTCGCTACTGCTCGTCCACTGGCATCGTTAGGGACAATTACCTCAAGCAGTTTCATAATATGCGCAGGTGAAAAAAAATGTAACCCAATGACGCGATCCGGATATTGCGTGTTTTTCGCTAGTACTGCGACGTCCAGATAAGATGTATTGCTCGCCAGAATCGTATCCGGGCGGGTGACCTGGTCAAGCCGGTCAAACACTTCTCGTTTGACATCCATGTCCTCAAACACTGCCTCGATCACTAAATCAACATCAGATAACGCGGAATATCTAGTTGTTGATTCAAGCTGTTTCATTGCCTCAGCCTTTGTTTTAGTTGTCATTTTGCCACGATCTTTGGCACCTGATAGTATCTTGTCGACGCGGATGGCAGCAATTGCGGCAGCCTCAGTGTTGCGTTCAATCATTTTGACGTGCAGTCCAACCATTAAACAGGCCGCAGAGATACCCGATCCCATCGTACCGCCGCCAATTACACCGATACGAGTAATATTGGCCGCAGTTTGACCGTCAGTTCTGACAGACTTTCCGACACCTCTTTCGGCAAAGAAGATATGCCGGAGCGCCAAGGATTGCGGGTCATCTTTCAGTGACAGAAAACTTTTGCGCTCAGCCATTAGTGCTTTCTTACCGGTTAACGTGAGGCTGCGATCAAGGGCATCGGCTGCAGAAACTATTGAATTTTGTCCTCGAGATCGCGATTTAACATTACTAATAGCTTCTTTCCAGCCACTGGGATTATCGAGTTTTCGTGGCGACTTCTTTGACAACGGTATTGGCTTTGGCTCTGTCAAAATCCTTTTGGCCAGAGAAAGTGACGCTCGATCAAGTGACTCTTTTGTAATGCCATCAACCAAACCGATATCTGCTGCGCGGGTTGCGGAAATGGGTTTTCCGCCGGCGATCATTTCAAGTGCTTTCTCTGGTGTAATCAGTCTCGGTAAACGCACTGTTCCTCCAGCCCCGGGAATCAGACCAAGTTTGACTTCTGGCAAACCCAGCTTCGCCTCAGCATCGGCAATCCGGTAAGAACATGCCAATGTCAGCTCTAAACCTCCTCCGAGTGCAAACCCATGTATTGCAGCGATCCATGGCGCATGTGCCTCTTCTATTGCGGTCAGAACATCGGGAAAATGCGGTGCAATGGGGGCTTTGGCGAATTCCTTAACATCAGCCCCAGTAACAAATGTTTTACCTGCACAAGATAGGATAACCACCTGAACTCCCGCTAAGTCCATCTTTGAAACCGCAGAGAGAAGGCCAGCACGAACAATTTGGGATGTATTGTTAATTGGAGGGTTGTCAATTGTTACCCATCCAATTTTGTTATCTATTCGGGTTGAGACACTCATATGAAGGCCTGCAAACCGAACTGTGCATGTTTCAAAATGAGACCATGATTTTGATGCTTTCCTTCGAAGGTGTTTAGGACTTCAGGGCTCATAACCTGACGGTTGTTTCATGCTCGTAACAGATTCTATAAACTTCTAGAAAGATGCAGTCGGCTCTTGAGATAAGGCCATAAGGCATATAACCTGAAACTGAACCGAAGTATTCTTTGGTCATTTTCTGTTCCCTAAAAAAGGACACTCACACGCAATGTTGGGCATCCTTGTTTGCGCGGATCCCGGCGTGACTTTCTGAGGGATATCAAAGTAGCGGTGCGGCATGCTTTTTCCTCTAGTTGGTTAGATTCTTATCGTGGTTCGAAATTATATTCAAGCTTAAAGTTTTATGCTTGAAATAAATTAGTTGCTATGTAATGCTTGCTTTAAAATGAAGGATAAAATGAAATGCGTGTTGCATGTTTAGGGGGTGGACCGGCAGGCCTCTACTTTGCGATTTCTCTAAAACTTAGAAACTCTGACCATGAGATCAATGTGATCGAGCGCAATAAGGCCGATGACACTTTTGGTTGGGGTATAGTGCTTTCCGATGAAACTTTGGAAAATTTGCATGCTAATGATCCGGTTAGCGCTAAGTCGGTCCATGATTATTTTGCATACTGGGATGACATTACGCTGCACTATAGGGGTCAGCGGCTAATCTCTTCGGGCCATGGTTTTTGCGGTATTGGGCGTAAGAAATTGCTACAGATCCTTCAAAAACGTGCAATCGAGTTAGGTGTCAATCTTCTGTTTGAGACTGAAGTTGTTTCTGCTGCAGATTATTCAAAATCATATGATTTAGTTGTTGCATCAGACGGATTAAACTCCAAAACTCGCAGTGAATTTAAAATTCACTTCAAGCCCAATCTTGAATTGCGCAAATGCCAGTTTGTCTGGCTTGGTACCCGTCAAAAATTTGCCGATGCTTTCACTTTTATTTTTGAGAAAACGAAACATGGTTGGGTCTGGGCTCATGCCTATCAATTTGATAAAAATACTGCAACCTTCATCGTAGAATGTGCCCAGGAAACTTTTGACAAATTTGGTTTTGCTGATCTCAGTCAGGAGGAAAGTATCAAGATTTGTGAAGAAATTTTCAAGGATCACTTAAGTGGTCATGCATTGATGACTAATGCAAATCATATTCGGGGGTCAGCCTGGATACGCTTCCCTCGCGTGCTTTGTGAAAAATGGCATTACAAGAACATTGTACTTTTGGGTGATGCTGCAGCAACCGCTCATTTTTCAATTGGTTCAGGTACAAAGCTTGCTATGGAATCTGCAATCGAACTGGCCGATTGCATTGAAGTTGAAACGCATTTGTCCAAAGCCTTTGAAAAATACGAAGTCACTCGTCGTCAAGATGTTCTTAGGTTGCAATCAGCAGCCAGAAATTCAGTAGAATGGTTTGAGGATGTTGAAAGATATCTAGATCTCGACCCAACGCAACTAAATTATTCTTTGCTGACCCGTTCTCAAAGGATCAGTCATGAGAATTTGCGAGAGCGGGACGAAGCGTGGCTTGCCTCTGCCGAGCGTTGGTTCATGAAACATGCTGGTGTTTCTTCAACCTTTCCCACGCGTCCACCTATGTTTGCACCTTTTAACATTCGCGAGTTAAAGCTCAAAAATCGTATCGTTGTTTCTCCGATGGCGCAATACAAAGCTGTAAGCGGTTGCCCTACAGATTGGCATTTGACCCATTACGGAGAGCGCGCCAAAGGGGGTGCAGCTTTGGTCTGCACCGAGATGACTTGCGTAAGTGCCGAAGGTCGTATCACATCTGGTTGTGCTGGACTTTATGACTCCAAGCACGAGAGTGCTTGGGCACGCATTACGAATTTTGTTCATACTAATACAGATGCCAAAATTTCCTGTCAGATTGGCCATTCGGGGCGTAAGGGTTCTACTCAATTGGGCTGGGAGACTATGGATGCACCCCTTAAAGAAAATAACTGGGACTTGGTTTCAGCATCCGCCATTCCCTGGTCTGAAAATAACGCAACACCAAGTGAAATCACACTTGATGAAATGAACAAGGTTAAAAGTCAATTCGTCAATTCTGTGTTAATGGCAAAACGAGCAGGGTTCGATATGATCGAGCTTCATGCAGCGCATGGTTATTTGATTTCGTCGTTTATCTCACCTATTTCTAACCAGCGTGAGGATGAATACGGTGGGACATTTGACAAACGGATGCGCTATCCTTTGGAGGTTTTTGAAGCGATGCGTGCTGTGTGGCCCGATGATATGCCGATCTCAGTTAGGATTTCGGCTAATGATTGGCTGGGAGAGGCTGGGGTAACTCCTGAGACAGCAGTAAAGATTTCTCAAGCGTTTTCTGATGCAGGAGCGGATTTGATTGACGTTTCTGCTGGCCAAACATCCAATGAGGCACAGCCTGTTTATGGCCGCATGTTTCAAACACCATTTTCAGATCGTATTCGTAACGAGACTGGTATAAATACCATGGCTGTTGGGAATATTTACGAGGCTGATCACGTCAACTCTATATTGATGGCGGGACGTGCAGATTTGGTGGCCATTGGTCGTCCGCATCTTTCCAACCCCTATTGGACATTGCATGAAGCTACCAAAATTGGGGATCGCGCGGCAAAGGATTGGCCCAACCCTTATTTAGCGGGTCGTGATCAGGCATGGCGATTGGCAGATAGAGAGAAGGAAATTTGAAAGTAGAGTGAGTATTCAGGGAAAACATATCATCGTTACAGGTGGGGGTTCTGGTGTAGGAGCAAAAACTGCTAAGGCGCTTGCCAAGCAAGGAGCTAAGGTTACGATTATGGGGCGTAAAGAAACTCCGCTTCAAGAGCAATGTCTTCCCTATCAAATTTGTGATGTAACCAACGAAAAAAATGTTGAAGCAGCTTTTGACGTGGTGCGTAGTGAGTATGGACCAATCTGGGGAGTAATTGCCAATGCGGGCGCTGCAAAAAGCTTGCCTTTCAAAAAGGTGGATCAAGCGCATTTG
This sequence comes from uncultured SAR116 cluster alpha proteobacterium, assembly GCA_902532475.1. Classification (GTDB taxonomy): domain Bacteria; phylum Pseudomonadota; class Alphaproteobacteria; order Puniceispirillales. The sequence goes on along the minus strand of CACAIE010000005.1, from coordinate 61,014 downwards.
CAGTCGATGCTTGCAGTTAATCTGATTGGAGTGTCTAATTCTTTTCGGGCGGGCTTGCCAGATATGCTAGATGCTAATGATGGCAGAATGATTGCAATAGCTTCAACTGCTGGTCTAAAAGGATATGCCTATGCCAGCGCTTATGCTGCTGCAAAGCATGGTGTTGTAGGGCTTGTGCGGTCATTGGCTATTGAGATTGCGTCAAAGGGTATTACTGTTAATGCGATCTGCCCTGGTTATATTGAAACCCCACTTTTGGATAGTGCAATCGCAGATATCATAAAAAAATCAAGCATGAGCCGTATTGAAGTAGAAAAATCTTTAATTAAGGGCAACCCTCAAGACCGTTTCATTCAGGCAGATGAAGTTGCGGAAGCTGTTCTCTGGCTATGTTCAAATGGCGCGCGTTCTGTTAATGGACATGCTATGGCCCTGTCAGGAGGTGAGATATAATGCAACATCCAAAAAAAAACCCTTCACTGGAGCCGATTTCCAAAGAGCCTCTGCGTCTTTGGCTACGCTTGCTCAAAACTAACCGGCTTATAGAAGCGGAGTTGCGCGAGCGGTTGCGTGTGACATTTTCCACGACATTGCCCCGGTTCGATGTGATGTCGGCTCTCTACAACAATCAAAGCGGGTTGAAGATGAGCGAGTTGTCGAGGATGCTGCTAGTGTCCAATGGTAACGTAACTGGCATTGTGGATCGTTTGTCCAAAGATGGTTTTATGCTCAGGGAGAGTGTACCAGGAGATCGGCGCGCTTACCGAGTTCGTTTAACCCAAAAGGGCATCGACGAGTTTTTAAAACAAGCTGCTACCCACGAGATATGGGTCAGTGAAATGCTAGGGGGCCAGGATACAGAAACCTGTTCAGAAATCTCCACTTTGCTGGCCAGAACTTTAACTATTGGAAAAGAGGTTACAGACGATGACTGAGACCCCAAAGCATTTTTTACTTCAATTGAAAAATCGTGTTGCAACCGTTTCCCTAGACCGACCGGACAGGAAAAATCCCCTGACTTTCGAAAGTTACGCTGCGTTACGTGAATGGTTCCTCAATCTTTCCTATCTTGACGATGTCGATGTAGTAATATTTGGCTCAAATGGTGGAAATTTTAGCTCAGGCGGAGATGTTTATGACATCATCGGGCCTCTGACGCGGATGAATATGAAAGAGCTACTGGCCTTCACCCGCATGACCGGTGATTTGGTTAAGGCAATCTTGCACTGCAGAAAGCCTGTCATTGCGTCTGTTGATGGCGTCTGTGTTGGAGCTGGTGCAATCATTGCGATGTGTTCCGATTTGCGTATCGCCACACACGAGGCAAAGACCGCGTTTTTGTTCACGCGCGTAGGACTAGCGGGTTGTGACATGGGAGCCTGTGCGATTTTGCCACGGATCATCGGTCAGGGTCGTGCCTCCGAATTGCTTTATTCCGGACGATCTATGTCAGCTCAGGAAGGCTTTGACTGGGGTTTTTTCAATCAGATCGTATCTGTTGAAGAGTTAGAGAAAGCGACACAGGAAATGGCTAAACGTATTGCTGCTGGGCCGAATTTCGCCCACATGATGACCAAGACAATGCTAGCACAGGAATGGTCGATGTCGATTGAACAGGCTATTGAAGCCGAAGCCCAGGCACAGGCGATCTGCATGCAGACCGAAGACTTCAAGCGCGCCTACAGCGCTTTTGTCGCTAGAAAAAAACCGATTTTCGAGGGCGACTGATGGCAGATCAAACTTTTCTGACTTGGCCGTTCTTTGAGGATAGACATCGCGACTATACAAAACGCCTTGAAGCATGGGTATCCACTGCTGTCACAAAAGTGGACCACAGCGATACTGACGCGGCCTGCATTGCACTCGTAAGGTCCCTCGGAGATGATGGATGGCTTAAAGAAACCGCTGCTCAGGGGGGCGAAACACTTGATGTGCGAACCTTGTGTCTGAGCCGGGAAACGCTAGCGCGCTATGATGGTCTTGCCGATTTTGCGTTTGCGATGCAAGGGCTAGGTACTGGTGCAATTTCGCTTTTTGGCAATGCTATTCAACAAGAGGAATGGTTACCGCTGACACGCACCGGAAAAGCCTTGGCGGCGTTCGCTTTGACTGAACCGCAATCAGGGTCAGATGTTGCGAACTCTAACATGACCGCCACCGAAGACGGAGACCACTATGTCTTCAATGGTGAAAAAACTTGGATTTCGAACGGTGGGATTGCGGATGTTTACACAGTCTTCGCTCATACTGGAGAAGCAAAGGGTGCTCGCGGAATGAGTGCCTTTATTGTTACACCTGACATTGATGGATTTGAAGTTATTGAACGTTTGCAAACTATCGCCCCACACCCTTTGGGCAAATTGCGCTTTACAGATATGCGTGTGCCTAAATCAGCTATGATTGGTGCCCCTGGCCAAGGATTTAAGATTGCCATGGCGGTCCTTGACGTGTTTCGTTCGACAGTGGCTGCTGCTGCTTTGGGTTTTGCCCGCCGCGCGTTGGACGAAACATTGGTGCGTGTTACCACCCGGCACATCCAAAACGCGCCTCTCTTCGATCTACAAATGGTGAAGGGTCATATTGCCGACATGGCAATGGATGTCGATGCCAGTGCACTTTTGATTTATCGTGCGGCTTGGACCAAGGACACTGGTGTGCCCCGTGTGACCCGCGAGGCAGCAATGGCAAAGCTGTTTTCAACCGATCAGGCACAACTGGTGATTGATCGCGCAGTTCAACTGCATGGAGGCGATGGCGTCCGCAGAGGCAGTAAGGTTGAAGAACTTTACCGCGATATTCGCGCCTTACGCATCTACGAGGGTGCATCGGACGTTCAACGCCTTGTTATTGCACGGCAAACATTAGACCTATTCAGAGGAGCAGTATGATGGACAACTATACCGGACATGTAGACACATTTGCGCGGGATAATTTGCCCGATCCAGCCACTCAACCTGAGTTTTTGCTGGACGGATTTGATTACCCGCAGAAGATTAATGCAGCGGTGGAGTTAACCGATGCGATGGTTGCTCGCGGTTTTGGTGATCACACAGCACTGATCGGCAATGGCCGGCAACGGACTTACAAAGAGCTCAGCGACTGGACAAACCGATTGGCCCATGCGCTGGTTAACGACTTAGGTGTGAAGCCGGGCAATCGTGTGTTGATTCGCTCTGCCAACAACCCGGCGATGGTCGCATGTTGGTTGGCGGCCACCAAGGCAGGTGCAGTGGTGGTAAATACCATGCCAATGTTACGCGCGAGTGAACTGGGCAAGATTATTGACAAAGCTGAAATCACCCATGCACTTTGTGACACGCGGTTGATGGATGAATTGTCGTCGTGCGCAAAGACTTCAGCATTTTTGAAATACGTGGTTGGCTTTGACGGAACCTCCAACCACGATGCCGAACTAGATCGGTTGGCACTGGAAAAATCTGTCAGGTTTGATCCCATTGAAACTGCACGAGATGACGTGGCTCTATTGGGATTCACATCGGGCACCACTGGCGATCCCAAAGCAACAATGCATTTTCACCGCGATTTGCTTATAATCGCGGATGGATATGCCAAAGAGGTTTTGGGTGTCACTCCTAAAGATGTTTTTGTTGGCTCGCCACCACTAGCCTTTACTTTTGGGCTGGGTGGTTTGGCAATCTTTCCATTGCGTTTTGGCGCGGCAGCGACGTTGCTGGAAACCGCCTCTCCGCCGAACATGATAGAGATTATCGAGAAATACAAAGCAACTGTTTGTTTCACCGCCCCCACTGCTTATCGCTTAATGATACGTGCCATGGACGATGGCGCAGATTTATCCAGTTTGCGTGCCGCCGTATCAGCTGGTGAAACTCTGCCCGCTCCGGTTTACGAGGAATGGATGAAAAAAACTGGCAAACCAATGCTGGACGGGATCGGAGCAACCGAGATGTTGCATATTTTTGTATCTAACCGGTTTGATGATCACAGGCCCGCGTGCACCGGAAAAGTTGTAACGGGATATCAGGTAAAGATCATTGACGATGCTGGCAAAGAACAGTCACGAGGTGAGCCTGGCCGCCTGGCCGTTCGAGGCCCTACAGGCTGTCGTTATCTGGGTGGAGAAAAGCAGGATATCTATGTTCAAAATGGCTGGAACATCACTGGTGACACTTTTGTGATGGACAAAGACGACTATCTTCATTTTACTGCCCGTAATGACGACATGATAATTTCTTCTGGTTATAACATCGCAGGACCCGAGGTTGAGGCCGCGTTGTTGTCTCACGAAGCGGTCGCCGAATGTGGTGTGATCGGCGTTTCGAACGATGAGCGTGGATCCATTGTCCAAGCGCATGTAGTTCTGTCTGAAGGGTTTAACCCGGATGAGGCAATGACCGTCCTGCTTCAGGAACACGTTAAGGCCACGATTGCTCCATTCAAATACCCACGTTCTATAAAATTCATTAAAGAACTTCCCAAAACCGCAACCGGTAAAGTACAGCGTTTTCGACTTGGAGACAAAACATGATCTTAGGGGATTTCTAGATGGCGTTTTGTTTTAATCAAAAGGTTTTGTTCAAACATTGTGATCCTGCAGGGATTGTTTTTTATCCGCGTTATTTCGAGATGATGTCAGATTGTGTTGAGGCATTTTTTGATCACATTGGACACCCGTTTGAACTTGTCCATGTCTCGGGCGGGGTTCCAACTGCAAAAATCGAAACTCGGTTTTTGCGTCCCAGCCGCCATGGTGATCTTCTCCACTTAGATCTTAATGTCACAAAAGTTGGCAATGCCAGTATGTCTCTGTCGATCCGGACTAAATGTGCCAGTGAAGACAGGGTTCACTTTACGGCGACTTTGGTCAATGTTGACAACGCTGGAAAACCTTCAATCTGGTCTCGTGATTTACGCACGGCCTTTATTTCTTATTTGAAAAGGGAGATCTGAATGACACATAAAGAAATTTCACCAGAAAACTGGGCTCCTGCAAAGGGGTATGCAAACGGCATTCTGTCCAAGGATGGTCAACTGTTTGTTGGCGGACAAATTGGTTGGAATTCCCAGCAGATTTTTGAAACCCATGATTTTATTGGCCAGACGGAACAGACGCTCCAAAACATCATCACTGTGGTTGAAAAAGCTGGCGGGCAAATCACTGATATCACCCGCCTCACCTGGTATGTTAAGGATAAGAAGGAATATCTGGCCCGTCAGCGAGAGGTTGGACAGTCCTACCGCCGAGTTATGGGCAAACATTTCCCAGCTATGACTATGGTGGTTGTTGCAAATCTGATCGAAGACGAGGCGTTGGTTGAAATTGAAGCCACCGCAGTTTTACAAAGATAGTGCCCGTGTGAAAAAGATTTTATCACTACTTATTTGCGCATACCGAATTATTTAAAATAATTCCTGGCAATTTTTAACTTTTTCAATGTTAATCAGTTTTTCATAAATGGTTTTTGTTACTAAATTGATTTTGGAAAATTTTACACAAGAATCAAATTTTTTATAAAGCATTTTTTCTGACAGGGGATTGATAGAGGAACCCAAAGGGGCCCCAATAAATTTCTCATGACGTTCACCACTACTTGTAAACAATTCTACATTTGACCATTCAGGGCAGATACCTCTAGATGACTTAACGTTTTTTGGTAGTTTGCCGACACACATTTTAACTTTATTGATTAGGTTTTGAATATCTGAATTCATAATGCAGTCAGAACTTAAATGTTCTAATTTTATGTCTCCATATTTTAAGATTATGGCAATTGCAAATTCCAAACTAAATTGGGCTTCTTTTACTGTTTTTGGGTTATGAAAAGTAAGATTTGAAGCTATTATGGGAGGCACTGTGCAAATAATAGTATCAATATTTTCAATTGTGATATTATTAGACTTTATAATCGAATTTACCCCATCAGCTGCTGCATGACTTGCGTAGCAAACAGGATATTTTTTTATATCCACTCCAGGGTTTAATAAGCCAAATTCTTTACCAATATCATTGATGTACGAGTGATCAAAAACGTTATCGTTAAGGATAGAAATGATACCATTCCTATCTTCAAAAACATCTAAAGGACCTATTGCGCCTTTCATTGCCAAACTATTAGACACAATTCCATTTTCTGCTGCACGCCCGCAATAGTAGTGTTTTGCATTGGTTCCACGAACAGCTCGAGTTGCACCCACACCAGAAATTGCTAATGAAAGAGCGTTCTCAATTTCTTTGGTATCCATTTTAGCTAAAGAAGCCACGCCTGCTGCACTTCCAACTGAGCCCAGCACTGAAGTTGTCCACCAGCCTTTGTCATAAATATTATTTGAAAAAGCTTTGGCTACGGCAAACTCTATTTCTAAGCCGATTATAAAACTTTTTAATAAATCTAAACCTGACAAAGCTTTGTATTGGGCAAAAGCTAAAACAGCTGGGAAAACAACAGCTGAACCATGCACGACGCCTGCGTAACAATTGTCATCAAAGTCTAGAGAGTGAGCCGATGCTCCATTTATAAACGCAGCACCTGAAGGATTAATTGATTTGTTTCGACCAATTACATTGCAATTTCCTGATGAATAAATTTCTGAGGCTGCATCAAAGATTGAGTGCGCAGAGCTTGTGCAAGATCCTGCCAAAGTAACTCCTGAAATATCAACAATTAATTCTTTAGCTATGCTTATGACATTCTCAGGAAATGTAATCGAGTTTAAATGAATAATTCCCTTTGCAAGTTTTTCTATGACCAGATTTTCAAATTTCATTAATGACCCTGTATATTATATGGTTAGGATTAAAATTGAATTTTATAAATTACTATTTTTTGAAGTATCCAGCTCTTACAGCAGAGCCAATTAAATTGCTTATAAACCTACCAGCAGTAATAGCCGTTATACCATTAACATCCTTACTTGGAGTTATTTCGACAATATCCATTCCTAGTACCTTACCTTTATTTACCAACCCTTGTATGAGGGTTCTCATCTGTGAGTAATTCACTCCACCTGGTGCAGGTCCAGCAACTGCAGGCATAATTGTTGGATCTACACCATCTGCATCGATAGTAAGGTAGTAATTATGGCCGTCTGGAATTCTGTCTAAAATAGCTTTCATCCCAACTTCCTGAAGTTCTATATCAGAAATTAAATTGGCTCCATAATCTAGTGCTGCTTGCGCCTCTTCTGGTCTGGCGCTACCAGCTGAACGAAGGCCAATCTGAAAAATTTCATTAATATGATCCATTTCTGACGCTCTTCTGATGACACTTGATAGACCATAACTTACTCCATGAAAAACATCCCTCCAGTCGATATGGGCGTCTACCTGAACTAATGTAATGGGTCCATGATTTTCAAATGCTCTGAAAACGGGTATAGGAATCGCATGGTCACCACCCAGAATGATAGGTAAAGCGCCAGAAGATAAAACTTTTCTGACTGCTTGCTCAGAACGGTCATGATTGCCGGCCACATCTTTTGCTTCTCCGATAACATCTCCACAATCAACAACTCTAATATCCTCACCATTTAAAAGAGTTCCACCAATATCGAAGTCGTATCTGTCAAGTCCTCGCAAAGCTCTTTCACAGTATCTCCTGATATGGGTTGGAGCCGTACACTGGTCATTACTGGCTTCACCCATAGAATAAGGATCCCCAAAAGGGATGCCTAAAAATGCTATATCAGCTTCAAAATTATCTAAGTCAGTTACTATTGGAAAGTCATGAAAACTTTGAAATTCCTTTTTTGGTGGTACGGTTAGCCGATTTGACATATTTGTATCTCCTTTATAAATTACTATTTTTTGAAGTATCCAGCTCTTACAGCAGAGCCAATTAAATTGCTTATAAACCTACCAGCAGTAATAGCCGTTATACCATTAACATCCTTACTTGGAGTTATTTCGACAATATCCATTCCTAGTACCTTACCTTTATTTACCAACCCTTGTATGAGGGTTCTCATCTGTGAGTAATTCACTCCACCTGGTGCAGGTCCAGCAACTGCAGGCATAATTGTTGGATCTACACCATCTGCATCGATAGTAAGGTAGTAATTATGGCCGTCTGGAATTCTGTCTAAAATAGCTTTCATCCCAACTTCCTGAAGTTCTATATCAGAAATTAAATTGGCTCCATAATCTAGTGCTGCTTGCGCCTCTTCTGGTCTGGCGCTACCAGCTGAACGAAGGCCAATCTGAAAAATTTCATTAATATGATCCATTTCTGACGCTCTTCTGATGACACTTGATAGACCATAACTTACTCCATGAAAAACATCCCTCCAGTCGATATGGGCGTCTACCTGAACTAATGTAATGGGTCCATGATTTTCAAATGCTCTGAAAACGGGTATAGGAATCGCATGGTCACCACCCAGAATGATAGGTAAAGCGCCAGAAGATAAAACTTTTCTGACTGCTTGCTCAGAACGGTCATGATTGCCGGCCACATCTTTTGCTTCTCCGATAACATCTCCACAATCAACAACTCTAATATCCTCACCATTTAAAAGAGTTCCACCAATATCGAAGTCGTATCTGTCAAGTCCTGACAAAGCTCTTTCACGGTATCTCCTGATATGGGTTGGAGCCGTACACTGGTCATTACTGGCTTCACCCATAGAATAAGGATCCCCAAAAGGGATGCCTAAAAATGCTATATCAGCTTCAAAATTATCTAAGTCAGTTACTATTGGAAAGTCATGAAAATCAGAGTACTGAATACTCTGAAATTGATTTGTTGGAGGAGTAGTAAGCTTATTTGACATATAATTTTTCTTTTTTTTATATTTTATAAAAATTAATTAAAATTTTTTTCCTATTGTTTAAAGGAAGTAATATTAAGTTTTTCTAAAAACATTTTTAGTCTTTGAGTTTTAGGTGTTTTAAGAATTTTTTCTGGAATTCCTTCTTCAATAATTTCACCGCCATCCATAAACACTATTCGGTCTCCAAATTTAGAAGCAAAACCTAATTCATGAGTAACTATTAGCATTGTCATTCCATTATTTACTAACCGCCTTAAAACAGACAAAACCTCTCCGACAAGTTCAGGGTCTAGTGCAGAGGTCGGTTCATCAAGTAGCATTAATATAGGATCCATAGCCAAAGATCTGGCTATAGCCAATCTTTGCTTTTGCCCTCCAGAAAGATTATCTGGCCATTCGTTTATTTTATCAGATAAGCCAACTTCATCTAAAATCTTTAAAGCCTTGACTTCAGATTCAGCTTTGTTTCTCTTAGCCACTACCATTTGAGCTCTGACTACATTTTCTAATGCGTTTAAATGAGGCCAAACATTAAATTGTTGAAAAACCATTCCCATTTTTGCACGGAAACTATTCAATAATTTGGATTCTTCAATCGTTAGTTTGGAAGATAAAGATCCAACAATATCACCTTCCAACCAAACCTCACCTTTATCTGGGGGAGTAAGCCAATTTACTGCTCTCAACAGAGTGCTTTTTCCACAGCCACTTGGCCCAATAATAAATATTACCTCTCCTTTTGATACATTTAAAGAGACATTATTTAATGCTGTAATATCTCCAAACTTTTTATGGAGTCCTTTAAGTTCTAGAAAATTTAAAGTCATCTTGTATTTTCATTTTGTTTCAATATTGCACTAGAATTATTTGTAGGCCCAGTATTTCTATTCTTATTAATATTTTTTTCAAATCTCCTCATTATCGTAGCAATTGTTTCATTTAAAGCCCAATAAAGAAGAGCGACCATTATAAAAACTTCAAAAGGTCTAAATGTCTCTCCTTGAACCATCAGCCCTGTCATTGTCAATTCATGAACTGTAATTGTTGATAATATAGCCGATTCCTTTATGAGAGTTAAAGTTTGATTAGTTAAAGGCGGTATCACGATTGATAAAGTTTGTGGTAATATTATATTTTTCATGGACTGCCAATCAGTCATGCCTATAGCTCGTGCACTTTCAAGTTGACCTTTAGGTACAGCGTCTATTCCTGCCCTTATAATTTCAGCAAAATATGCACTGCCAAAGGCTGCTAGAGCTAATATTCCAACGTATTCCGCTGAAAGTCTAAGACCATAAAAAGGTAAAACGTAATAGAATAAAAATACTTGTATTATAAATGGTGTGTTTCTAAAAATTTCAATAAAACTTGTAGATAAAAAACTAAGGAATACAAAATTAGACCTTCTTCCAAGGGCAAGAAATAATCCCAATGGAATACCCATTGCAATCGCGCACACTACAATTTTTAGAGTGAGCCAGAACCCTAATAATATTGTTGGCGCATAATCAATAAATATTGTGTACTCAAGATTCATCTATTTACTTAAGCCCTTTTAACTTTTAGTTTATTTTCTAGGATTGCAGAACTTCGACTGACAACAAAGCACATCAAAAAATAAATAACAAAAGTAGCACTTAAAACTTCAACAGGGTGATAATTAGCACTGTAAATCTGTTGCGAAACTCTCATCAGTTCTACCACTGTTATAACTGAAAGGAGAGCTGTGGCCTTTAAGACCATTGTAAATTCGTTTACTAATGGAGGAATTGAAGCAATAAAAGTTTGAGGTAAAATTATCTTTCGCCATAGCGCTACACCTGACACTCCAAGTGATTTTGCTGCCTCAAACTGGCCATTTGGAACAGACGCCAAGCCACCTCTTAAGATTTCTGTAACAAAAGCAGCACTATTTAAGGTGATTGCAATTATTCCTGAACTGAAAGGGCCCAAATTTAATCCAAATACAGGCAGAACGTAATATATAAGAAAGATTTGAACGAGAAGGGGCGTCCCCCTAATAAAACTTATATAAAAGGCTATTATAGTATTAAAAATTTTAGAGTTTAATGATGTGCGAGCAATTGTAATAGTTGTAGCTAAAATTAAACTTAGACAAAAACCCAAAATTGCCACTTGCAATGTTATTAGTGCTCCCTCAAATAACCGAGGCAAGGCGTCGATAATATAACTTATGTCAAATTTCATTAGTTTAAATTAGAACTTGAAAATCAATTATAAGATTGCCTTAGAACTATAATAAGGCAATCTTATTTTTTTATGTTTTAAATCTTAAAGTGAACCTTCAGGAAGATGCCCTTCACTTGGTATAGCCATTCTAAAGCCAAACCATTTGTCTTGAAATTCATCAATTTTTCCACTGTCACGCAATTCAAGTATTTTGGAACTTAAGTAATCTCTTAAGTCAGTATCCTCAGGCCTAGTCACCCAAGCCATATATGTTTTGTCTGTAATCGGTCCGACAAGTTCAAAAACGCCTTTTTGTTTTTTTGCAACAACAGCTAAATTTGGCACTGTTTGTGTTTGTGCATCACAGGTCCCATTGGCAAGAGCCAAAGTAGCTTCAGGGTGTGCAGTAAATAATTTTAATTCTTTATAACCCTTTAAACCCCTTGATTTCATATCTTCTTCCCACTCCTTGGTGGCTTGTTCACTACCTGATGCTAATTGAGTGCAAACAACTTTTCCTGATAAATCATCTGGACTCATAATTGAAGAGTCACCGTCTCGTTTCATTACCCAGTTTGTTCCTTCAGCAATAGGAACTGTAAAAGCATATGTTTTTGCTCTTTTTGGACGAATGCTGACACTTGTTGCAACAAAATCAAATTTACCTGCCAATACTCCAGGAAGAATTCCTTGCCAAGGAAGGTCTAGTTGATTTAATTCAACTCCTAGGTCAGCGATGATATAATCAAGTATGTCTTTTCCATAGCCTACAATCTTTCCATCTTCTACAAATTCAAAGGGTGGAAAAGCTGCTTCTGTGCCCACAGTTACTTTGCCTGTCCTCTTAATTTTTTCAAATGTTGTTTCTGCTTGAACATTTAAGCCAATAAACGAAATAGAACTTAATAAAATTAAACAGAAAAAACTTAATAGTTTGTTATTTAGTAAATTTTTCAATTGTCCTCTCCTTCTAAATAAATTTTTAAGAATCAATAAATACAAATATTTATAATAATTCAAAACAATATAAATTTGTATAGATTAATCTGTTAATATAAGCTTTATTTTAAATGAATTTAGAGTCAAGTGATTTTAAAATACATAAATAAAGGAAATTTAATAATTAAATGTTGAAAGATTTATTTACCCCATGCCTTATTTTGGATAGAGGCAAACTTGATAATAATATTAGAAAAATTAAATCAATTGTTTCAAAGCAAAATATTGATTTTCGACCACATTTGAAGACTGCCAAATGTCTTGAAATAACAAAGATACTGGTTAAAGAATTTGGTCCTCGTGCTATGGTATCAACTATAGAAGAATTAGAAAAGTTAAAAAGCAGTGGAATTAATGATTTTCTTTATTCCGTTGCAATTGTTCCAAATAAATTAGACCGAATAGCAAAAAATTTATCTAATAATTGCAAAATAACAGTTTCAGTTGATAATATTTCAACAGCACAAGAATTGGTTTCTTTTTATAAAAGCACAGGAAATAGAATAAATGCTGTAATAGAATTAGATCTTGATGGGCATAGGTCAGGTGTTCGACCTTACGCAAATGATCAACTTATTAAAATTGGTAAATGTCTTGATGAGTTTGACCTTTTTAGAGGTATGATGTCTCATGCTGGGGAAAGTTATGGTTTGTCTAACGCAGAAGATATAAAAAATTGCGCAAGAAATGAAGCTGACCAAACGCTGATGGCTGCAGAGACAATTCAAAAAGCTGGTATTAATTGTGAATTAGTAACTATTGGATCAACTCCAACTGCATTATCAGGTTGTAAAAATGCTGGGATTACAGAATTAAGAGCTGGTGTGTTTATGTTTTTTGACTTGGTTCAATCAGGGGTGGGCGTATGCGAAGTTAAAGAGATAGCGCTATCAGTTTTAACTTCAGTCATTAGTTACAATAAAGAAATAGATGCAATTATTGTGGATGCAGGATGGATGGCTCTGTCGCGTGATCGAGGAACATATTCTCAGGAAACGGACTATGGTTATGGTCAGGTTTGTTATGAGGACGGAACCTTAATCAAAGATGTCATTGTGACTAATGTCCAGCAAGAGCATGGGATAATTCAAGTTCGTAAAGGAGGTAACGCGGAGCTTCCTTATTTTAAGCCTGGCGAGGTTTTGAGAGTACTCCCTAACCATGCTTGTGCAACAGCTGCAGCTCATAGTAGTTACAATGTTGTAAATCAAAAAAATCAAATCATTGATGTTTGGGATCGTTTCAATGGTTGGTAGTTATATTTTGTTAGAAAATAATTTAATAGATTGTTAAGGACATCATTAAGAAAAAGTTTAAATATATTGAGAATTATAGAAATTAAAATACTAATAAAGGATTTCTGAAATAAAATGAAAAATAATATATCTTTAACGGAACCACCCAAAGGAAATGCGAGAGGTTTGTTAGGATTTCCTCTAAATTTAGATTTAGACAATTTAGATGCAGACATAGTAATTTTAGGCGTACCTTATGGTTTGCCATATTATCCTAATGAATTATCTAATGATCAAAGTACTGCACCTGATACATTAAGATTAAATGCTCAAGATGCAGCATGGGATGAGCCTAGGACTTTAAAACATTTTGATTGGGATCTTGGTGGACCATTATTAGATAATAAAGATATCAAAATTGTTGATTGCGGAAATGTTTCAGCAGACTTCACAGACCCAAGAGAACATTACCGAAGAGCTGAAAAAGTAGCAAAAAAGATTTTTGATTCAGATGCGACGCTCATTTGTATTGGTGGCGATCATGGGATACCCATTCCTATAATGAGAGCGTTGCCTAAAAATAAGCCTATTGTTTTAATTCAAATTGATGCTCACATGGATTGGAGAGATGAAGTAAATGGTGAAAAAGAGGGTTATTCTAGTCCAATAAAGAGAGCTTCTGAATTAAATTCAGTCTCTGCTATATATCAGATTGGCTTGAGGGGCGTGGGAAGTGGAAGACAGCAAGAATATGATGATGCAATTGCCTATGGCTCTAATCTCATTAGTGCCTATGAAGTGCATGATATAGGGATAAAAGCAATACTTGAGAAAATACCAGATGACGTAAATTTTTATATAACAGTTGATGCAGATGGTATGGATCCTACAATAATGCCAGCAGTTAATGCGCCTACTCCTGGTGGGTTAAATTGGTTACAAATAAGGGAATTAGTTCATGGGATAGTTAAGAAAGGAAGAGTTATAGGGTTTGATCTTGTGGAAATCTCACCTTCTTTTGAAAAAGGAAATACTACTCTTTTTCATGCAGAAAGACTTATTTGCAATTTTATCGGGGCAATGGTTAGGGCAGGTTATTATGATAGAAAATAAACTAAACAATATTACTTCTTAAATTCTTTAATAGTTAATTAAATAAATCGCTTGGTCTAGCTCCAAAATTTTTTAATCTTTTAGTTATGAAAAAAAGAATAGAGCACATTACTAAATATGAAAGTAGAGTAAAATCTTTTGTTAAAGGTACCTTTGATGAAAGGAGAATCTTAGAAGACAGCGCAAAAATACATTCTAAAACAAATAAAAAGTTACCTTTGAAAAATGTTTTAATTGGTGTCAAAGATATTATCAATGTTGAAGGTTATCCAACGCGATGCGGGTCTTTGTTACCGCATGAATTATTTAAAGGATCTCAAGCTAGTTGTGTTTCTAGCTTGTTAGATGCTGGAGCAATATTTACGGCAAAGACAGTAACTGCTGAATTTGCAGTATCCGATCCAGGTGAAACTAGGAACCCTAGGAATCTTTCCCATACTCCTGGGGGGTCTTCCAGTGGATCAGGAGCGTCAGTAGCTGCAGGGTTTTGTGATGTTGCTATTGGAACTCAAACTTCTGGCTCTGTGATAAGGCCAGCAGGTTATTGCGGTGTTATTGGTTACAAGCCAAGCTTTGGTCGTATAAGTAGGGATGGGGTTTTGCTTTTTTCAAGTTCAATGGATCATATTGGAATATTTGCAAAAGATTTTAATCTGTTAGAAAAAACATTGCCAATCATTGTTGAAAATTGGAGCTCGCAAAAACCTACGTTAGATAAAAACATTTTCATTGGGATTCCGGAGGGCTCATACTTAGACTTATCGAAGCCACATGTTTTGAAACAATATCTTAATATTGTCCAACGATTAGGGAGGCCATTTCACGTAAAAAAAGTAGAATTAGTAAATGATATTGCGAATTACAATCTTACAATTGATAAAATAACATTTGCTGAACTTTATAATGTTCACTCAGGTTGGTATGAAAAATATAAAGAACTATATAGACCTATAAGTAGACAATCTATTGAATCTGGAAAAAAAATTCCTCCTAATAATTTGGCTTTGTTATTAAATAAAGCTCGGAAAGATCAGCAATCTGTTCAATCGTTAATGATAGATAATGGAATTGATATTTGGATAGCGCCAGTTGCACCAGATTTGGCGCCTTTTGGGATTGATTCAACGGGAGATTTTAGAATGAATTCTATTTGGAGTTATACTGGTTTACCAGTTATCACAATCCCAACAGGTGTAAATGAGAACAACTTGCCCTATTCCATCCAGATTGTAGGAAGGTTTGGAGAAGATGAAAAATTGTTGAAAATCTCACAACTTATTGAGAAAAGTTTAAATATTTTGCCTATATTAAATGAGTGGGAACTTAATTAACTTTCCATAAATGATAAAGTTAATAATACTGTTATAAATAGAAACGTTAATTATTTATGTCTTACAAAACCTTTAATATATCTGATGGAATTTCTTTGATCCAAGAAACCTATGTTGCCAATTTTATGCGATGCAATATTTGGCACGTCAAAGGCAAAAACTATGACTTAATCATTGATACGGGAATGGGTCTTAGTCCATTAAGGGATTGGGTTGTGGCGCAAACGGATAAACCGATTAAAGCTATTATTACGCACTCGCATTTTGATCATTGCGGTTCATTGCATGAGTTTGATGACAGATTGGGACATAGGAAAGAAGCAGAAATAATTAAGTCTCCCTTAAATGAGAACATTGTTTTTTCTGGAGCTTGGAAGGAGATAGGAATAATTGATAAAAAACAATTTCCAAATTATTCAGGCGATACATTTTATGTAAAACCAGCTCCGTTGACGGGTTACTTAGATGAAGGCGATGTCATTGATTTAGGTGATAAAGCGTTTCAAATACTCCATCTTCCTGGACATTCTCCAGGGTCAATAGGCTTGATGGATATGAAGTCTAAGGAGTTGTTTAGCGGAGACGCAATTTATGATGGGGAGCTTTTAGATTCATTCTATCATTCCAGTATAGAGCAATATAAACAAACCTTATTGCGTATTAAGAATTTAGATATAAATTTATTCCATGGAGGGCATTTCCAATCTTTTAGTAAAACCAGAGCTAATGAAATTATTGACGAGTATATTTCAGGGCTCAATAAAATAACAAATGTTACCGATTGGTTTGAAAGCAGCAAAAAAATAAACAAAGATATTTTTTCAGATCAAAATTGGGATTTAGCAAAACTAATTATTTCTCAAAATGAGAAGTAAAAATTGCGATTTTTCATCTACTAGTATATCATGAAAGAGGATAAAACAGTTTGTTATATTATAAGTACATAGAAGGTCGGTAACAGCCCTTCGTAAAAAAGTTCTAACCTTTGATTATCCTATGATTTTAAGGCTTAGTTTATGACATTTTTTAATAACATTTTCAAAAGTAAAGAAGTCAGTTTTACTGTTGGTCAAAGAATTCATTCAAAGGCTAATGGATCAGTATGCTCAATTAAGAGAGAGATTAAATTAAATAATATAACACATTATGAAATTCGCATTGAAAATGATGTAACTAGGAGAGAAATTATATTAAGTGAGTATGCCCTAAGAACCAACTACAAATAATCATTTACTGAAGATTGTTAGCTCTTTCCCCAAGTCTTTTTGTTTCAGCTAAATAACTGTTATAACTAATTACATTTCTGCTGTATTTATCTTGAAGCTCAAGTAAATCAATTTCAATTTCAAGAAGCTGTCCTCTAATGGACTTTGATTTGTTTTTTGAGGGTTTATTTCCAGATTGTATTTTTTGTTTTGGCTTTAATATAATAATTAAAGCAAACGCTAAAATAATTATAATAATAGTGACTAAGGCAATTCTTCCATTCTCACTTAAAGAATTAGTAAATGATGAAATGATTGTTTTAAGATCAGATAGTTCTATATTTAATCTTATGAGAACCATCTCATAAACTTTTGACAAATAATTAGTAAATGAAGAAATAATATTCTTCAAAACATCAAACTCAGACTTTAATTTAATAAAAGTTAAATCATAGAGATCTGATACATAAGTGATAAAAATCAAAAACTTTTCATAAATTAAATTTTTTATTTCATAGAATTGGTCAGTTAATTCAGACACAATCACCTCTTTCAGCATTCATTACTCAAATTTATATTAATAATCATAGCATACAATATTTTTTGCCTTGATCGAGTCGTATTTGAGGCATTTTAAACATTTTTTTTCATAAAGTGGCCATGAAATTATCTTTTTATTGATTTATTAATTTATAAAATTAATTTCCATGAAATATAATTTAGTTATTTATATAGTGATTTGTTCAATATTTTTATTTTATTCACTTGGAATAAGTGCTTGTGAAATCAAAATATCAGATTTAGCAAAAAACTCTGAAGATTCTGAAAAATTTAATCAATTTAAGTTTTTAGTTAAGTCAGGTGAGAAATGGTTTCATTTATCTCAAGATAATGATTGTTGGATAAAAGTAAGGTACGTAAATAATTCAAATAATCAAAAAACTCTGGATCACAATTAAACGTTATCTAATTTTTGATTCTTTTCTGTTACTTTGTTATTAAGTTAAAAGAGACAACTATCAACTGCTTGCAAAAGATATGAGGCCATCTGCTTTTTCAAATAAAGGTGAATTTTTTAAGGGGAACCTTCATACACATTCAACTAACTCAGATGGATTGCTCTCCCCGGACTTGGTTTGTAAAAAATACAAGGAAAAAGGCTATGACTTTCTTTGTATTTCTGACCATTTTGTTGGCCTTTATGATTACCCCATTACTGATACAACGAAATATAGGGAAAGCAATTTTACAACAATACTGGGTGCGGAGGTTCATTCAGGATCAATGCAGAATGGTGAAATTTGGCACTTGCTAGCTATCGGGTTACCAAAAGATTTCAAGCCTTCAAATTCTCCAAATTTTGTTCCTTCTCAAGAACAAGAAACAGCTTCAGATCTTGCTCAAAGATGTAGAGATAGTGGAGCATTTGTATCCATTGCACATCCTCAATGGTCAGGTTTAACTTTAAATGATGCTGAAACTATAGAAGCTGCGCATTGCGCAGAAATTTATAACCATGGATGTGCTGTAGATAGCGACAGAGGAGATGGAGCGTATTTATTAGACTTATTATTATCACAAGGAAAAAAATTAAATCTAATTGCTACTGATGATGCGCATTTTAAATCAGGTGACTTTTTTGGTGGTTGGGTAGAAGTTAAATCTGAAAAAAATGAGCCTCTTTCTTTATTAAAATCTTTAAAAGAAGGGCATTTTTACTCTTCTCAGGGACCAAAGATTTTTGATTTATCAATAAATAGAGAAGAATTAAATATAGAGAGCTCACCAATTAGCTCTGCAATTCTAGTTGGATATGGTTCCGCATCTCTTGCATCTCATGGTGATGCAATGGTTAGAACTAAAATTAGATTTCCTCCCGGAGTGGAAAGGACCAACAAAACCCCTTGGGTGCGTATAGTGATTATTGATGAAAATGGAAGAAAGGCTTGGACAAATCCAATTTGGACAAATGAATTATAGAGTTAACCTTTTTCAAAATTAAAATTAACAACTTTCTCTGCTTAAAGTTTAAAAAAATCGGCAAACTTGAAAAATCTAATTCAAATTAGATGTTTCTCAATAAAAAAAGTATTATCTTAATTGCAATAAGAATTTTTTTTTATATGATATGTTATTTTTATTGGCAAAAAAAGCTTAAACAATTTTAGAGGTAATAAAAAATAATTATGAGCACTCAAGATGATTCATTTGTAGTTTTTGAAAGAGTTCAAAAGAGCTATGATGGTTTAAGCTTAGTAGTAAAGGACCTGAATTTAAGGATTAAAAAGGGTGAATTTTTAACCATGTTAGGACCTTCAGGATCTGGAAAAACAACCTGTCTGTTAATGCTTGCCGGCTTTGAAACAGCAACCCATGGTGAGATTTTATTCGATGGAAAACCTATCAATAATATACCGCCCCATAAAAGAGGTATAGGTATGGTTTTTCAGAACTACGCTTTATTTCCTCACATGACAGTAGGAGAAAACCTTTCATTTCCACTAGAAGTAAGAAAAATTGATAAAAAAAATAGAGAAGAAAAAGTAAAAACAGCTTTGGAAATGGTTCAAATGTCTGAATTTATTAATAGAAAGCCTGCGCAATTATCAGGAGGACAGCAACAAAGAATCGCTTTGGCAAGAAGTCTTGTTTTTAACCCAGATTTAGTTTTGATGGACGAACCTTTAGGAGCGTTAGATAAGCAATTAAGAGAGCATATGCAATATGAAATTAAAAACCTTCATAAAAAACTTGGCGTTACGGTAGTGTATGTAACTCACGACCAGTCTGAGGCTTTAACTATGTCTGATAGAGTTGCTGTATTTAATGATGGTCAAATTCAGCAATTATCGACTCCTGCAGGATTATATGAAAAGCCTGAAAATGCTTTTGTTGCCCAGTTTATAGGGGAAAATAATAAATTAACCGGAAAAGTCAAAAATATTAACAACAATGAAGTAACAGTGAAAACCGCTCAGAATCTGGAAGTAAAAGCATTAAAGGTCAATTGTGGGGAAGTTGGTAGTGATACAACTTTATCTATTAGGCCTGAGAGAATTCACCTTAATAGCAAGTATAAAAATAAGGTTAACGCCCTTGTTAAGCAGTTGATTTACCATGGTGATCATATTCGTTGTTTAATTGAGTTGGATAAAGAAAATGAATTTATAGTTAAGATACCCAACTCCAATATTCAAAATAATTTAAAGATTGGAGAAAAAATTTCACTTAGTTGGGATTCTAAAGATTGTCATGCGTTAGATGCATGATATATAGTATTAGTAATAACGTGACAAAAGATCATGGAATACTAATAAATAATTATCTAGAAATTAATTTAGATAATTTAAACTATCGGGTTTAAAAGGAGAAAATAATGAAACTCAAATCACTTATAATAGGTGTTGCTGGAGCAGCGCTATTTGCAAGTGCTGCATCAGCAGGATCAATAACTGCTGTATCATGGGGCGGTGCTTATACTAAATCTCAAATTGAGGCTTATCATAAGCCATGGACTGCTGCAACAGGCCACCAAGTTGTCTCTGAGGACTATGGAGGGGGACTAGCTGAAATAAAATCACAAGTTGAAGCAGGAAATGTAACTTGGGATATTGTTGACTTAGAGCTTTCTGACGCTGTTCGTGGATGTGATGAAGGATTGCTTGAGGAAATTGACGCGTCAATTTTACCACCTGGTGCAGATGGAACTCCAGCAGCAGATGACTTTATTCCAAATTCAGTTGTAGATTGTGCTGTAGGTAATATCGTTTGGTCAACTATTTTTGCATATGACTTTGAAAAAATGCCAAATGGACCAAAAACAATGGCAGACTTTTTTGACTTAGAAAAATTTCCAGGTAAAAGAGGAATGAGAAAGGGTCCAAAGCCAAACCTAGAAATGGCTCTTATGGCTGATGGTGTTCCAGCTGATTATGTTTATATTGTTCTATCAACTGAAGAAGGCGTAGATCGTGCATTTGCTAAACTAGATACTATTAAAGATAGTGTTGTTTGGTGGGAAGCGGGAGCTCAGCCACCTCAGTTATTAGCTGACGGTGAAGTAGCGATGACGACTGCTTATAATGGTAGAATTTTTAATGCTGTAGCAGCAGAGGGAAAGCCTTTTACAATCGTTTGGGATGGTCAAGTTTATGATTTAGATTTATGGGCTATTCCTAAGGGTGCTAAAAATAAAGATCTAGCTATGGAATTTCTAGTATTTTCTACAGCTACAGAGCAATTGGCTGCTCAGGCATCATGGATTTCTTATGGACCAACAAGATTATCTTCTGCAGCATTGGTTAGCAGTTATCATAATCAACCGGATCTAAAGATGGCTCCACATATGCCTACAGATCCAGCTAACTTTAAAAATGCTATTCAAAATGACTATGCTTGGTGGGCAGACAACCAAGACGAGTTGAATGAGCGTTTTAACGCTTGGTTAGCAAACTAAATTTTTGTAATAAGGGAGGGTGTTATTATCCTCCCTTATTTAAAATATTAATCTCTCACTATGAATGCTAATTCTGAAACGTTACAAGCTGCTGATGGCACACCCTTAAAAAAGAAACTGCAACAGTCATTGTTTCGAAATAAATTAAGGGCTTTTGGATTAGTTTCACCCTTATTAATTTTTCTAATATTTTTATTTGTTTTGCCTATTATTTTACTTTTGTGGCAAGGGGTTTACGACACTCGATTTAGTAATCTAATGCCGGAAACTTCAAATATTCTTGAAGATTGGGATGGCGTTTCAGAGCCAACTGAGGAAATGTATGCCGCTTTAGTCATTGATTTGGTTAATGCCAGGAAAAATAAAACCATTGGTAAAGTTGCAACTAGAGTTAACAGAGAGTTATCTGGCACCAGGTCTCTATTTACTTCGTCTGCAAAAAAGGCAGCGAAATTAAAGCCTCCATTTAAGAAATCTTTAAAGAAATTGAAAAAAAAATGGTCTAAAATTGAAACATGGCAGGCAATGAAAGTTTCTTCCAATGTTTTTACGATAGGCTATATAGCTGCTTCTTTGGATTACAAGCTTAATGCTGATGGGTCAATTTCTTTGCAAGATGAAAAAAGAAGAATTCACGTTAAATTATTTATTAGAACTCTAGAAATCTCATTAATTGTAACAATTGCTTCATTACTATTAGGATACCCCATTGCTTACTTGATGGCTTCTCTTCCTTTGAGAACTTCCAATTTGCTGCTTATTTTAGTTTTACTACCATTTTGGACTTCTTTACTTGTTCGAACAACAGCTTGGATAGCAATGCTTCAGGGTGAAGGAGTTATGAATGACTTATTTGTTATTTTTGGATTTGCTGAAGATGATGATCGTTTTTCCCTTATATATAATAAAACAGGTGTTTTAATTGCTATGACGCATATTCTATTGCCATTTATGGTTTTACCAATTTATTCAGTGATGAAAACAATTTCTCCATCATATGTCAGGGCAGCAAAATCATTAGGTGCAACCAACTGGACAGCTTTCTGGAGAGTTTATGTTCCGCAAACAATTCCTGGTATTGGGGCAGGAGCTATTTTGGTTTTTATTCTTGCTATAGGCTATTATATAACTCCTGCTTTAGTTGGTGGGCAAGACGGTCAAATGATTTCTAATTTTATCGATTTTCATATGCGGAAATCTCTGAATTGGAATTTAGCTGCTGCTATGGGTTTGGTTTTGCTTGTGATTGTACTTTTTCTTTTCTGGATTTATGATCGTGTAGTTGGCATAGATAATATGAAGTTAGGGTAAGTGATTTATGTCTGAATATAAATATATACCTCCAAAACCCCCATTATCCTTCACTGTTTTATGGTGCGCTTTATATGGTGCAATTGTGGGGTTCCTTTCTGCGCGAGGGAATATGCAATTGGCTTTATTGTTGATCGTTTCAGGTGCATTGATTTTTTCAATGATTGCAAGTTTTGCAGTTTTAGTAATTAAAGACATAAACTTATCACGTATTTTTTGTTTAGCAATTTTAGGCTTTGCGGGGTTTTTTTATATTGGATTGTCCTATGGTTTGTTAATGGCAATAATGGGATTCATTTTAGGTCAGTTATCAATTTGGCTTTCATCGGGAAATTATCGTCTTCCCTTGCCTCCGTACGCCACTTCTCCAGAAGTGTTATGGTTTTACACATTTAGGGGGATCTGCTCCTTGATTTTCTTATTTTTAATTGTTCCTATTATTATTTTGGTGCCGTTAAGCTTTAATCAAGAACCATATTTTAGCTTTACTCCAGGAATGTTGGCTTTTGAAAGAGAGGCTTTTTCACTAAGATGGTATTGGGATATTTTGATTAATGGAATGGCTGCTCCAGAGGCGGTTCAGGGGTGGTGGACAGACGTTTGGCAAAATGCACAATGGATACGCTCAATAAAAAATAGTTTTATTATAGGCATCGGTGCGACACTTCTTGCCACTTCTATCGGTACATTGGCAGCAATTGGGCTAAGTCGTTCTGAAATGCCCTATAGAAGACCTATTATGGCACTGCTCATTTCGCCCATGATAGTACCATTAGTTATTACAGCTTCAGGACTTTTTTATTTTTATAGTCAAATAGGACTGGCAAAATCTTATACCGGATTAATTTTGGCGCATGCTATTTTGGGGACGCCCTTTGTAATAATTACTGTTACTGCAACATTGTCAGGGTTTGATAATAATCTTACTCGTGCTGCAGCAAATCTTGGTGCTGGACCGATAAGAACATTTTTTAAGGTTCAGATGCCTTTAATTCTACCAGGAGTAATTTCAGGAGGCTTGTTTGCTTTTATTACATCATTTGATGAAGTGGTGGTTGTTCTCCAACTGGCTGATGTCAGACAGAGAACTATACCGCGGCAAATGTTTTCAGGTATTCGAGAACAGATTAGCCCAACAATTCTAGCTGTAGCCACAATTCTTGTGATTTTATCGATAGCAATTCTAACTGCAGTTGAGTTACTTAGGAGACGATCAGAGCGATTGAGAGGGGTTTCGCCTGGGTAGGAGGAGCATAAGGAAATAAAGTTATATACAGTACTAATATAGTACTGTATAAATAAAATATCTATAATTTTTCTATGGTGTTTATATGGTTCAAAATGAAATTAGAAACCTTGTTTTGACGGGAGCGAGTAGAGGAATAGGCCACGCTACTGTAAAAAGATTTTCAAGTGCTGGATGGAGAGTAATAACTTGCTCGCGAGAAAAAGTCCCTGAGATATGTCCCTGGTCAGATGGGATGTATGACCATGTACAAATGGATTTAAGCTCAATGGATAAAATTTCTAAAGGATCAAAAGACATAATTGAAAAATTAGATGGAAAGGCCTTGCATGCACTTGTAAATAATGCAGGAATATCTCCTAAAAGTGTTGATAATAAAAGATTGAATACAATTTCCACTTCAGAGGATTGTTGGCAGGAAGTTTTTCAAGTAAATTTTTTTGCACCAATTTTTTTAGCAAAAATTTTAAAAACTCACTTAGAAAAAGGGTCAGGAAGTATTGTTAATGTTACATCTATTGCAGGTAGCAGGGTTCATGAGTTTGCAGGTTCAGCGTATGCAACTTCAAAGGCTGCTTTGAGTGCGCTCACTAGGGAGATGGCTTCTGACTTTGGTCCATTAGGTATTAGGGTTAACGCGATCGCGCCTGGGGAAATTAAAACAGATATTATTTCACCTGAAAGCGAGAAATTGATTGTGCCAAAAATTCCTCTTGGGAGATTCGGAACTCCTGAGGAGGTGGCTCAAACCATTTACTTTTTGTGCAGTGATATGTCAGACTATCTAAATGGATCTGAAATACATATAAATGGTGGGCAACATGTATGATGATAAAAAATTTGAAGGGAATTCTGATTATAGTAGAGATATAGAGTTTCATTTCCACTCTTATACGCACCCAAGTACTCTTTTAAAAGAGGGACCTCATATTATCAATAAAGGTGAAGGAATATATGTTTTTGATGATACAGGAAAAAAATTTATAGAAGGCATGAGTGGGCTGTGGTGTGCCTCTTTAGGTTTTTCTGAAAATGAATTGATCAATACAATCACTGAACAACTTAAAATGCTTCCTTTTTACCATAGTTTTGCTGGTAAAACTGCAAATCCTGCCATAGATTTAGCTGAACATTTGATTAAGATTTCACCTGTTAACATGAGCAAAGTTTTCTTTGCAAATTCAGGTTCAGAGGCAAATGATACAGCGATAAAAATGATTTGGTATTATAGTTTGGCAAGAGGCTTGCCGAATAAAAAGAAAATTATAAGCAGAAAAAGAGGTTACCATGGTGTGACACTTGCAGCAGCCAGTTTGACTGGAATGTCTTACGCCCAGGATGGATTTTCACTTCCTCTAGACTTTGTTTTGCATACCATGGCACCAGATTATTTTAATGAATCTTTAACCAATGAAAATGAAGCAACTTTTTCTGATAGGTTAGCTAAAGAGCTAGAAACGTTAATCTTGGAAGAAGGTCCAGAGACAATTGCTGCTTTTTTTGCAGAACCTGTTATGGGTGCTGGAGGCGTTATAATACCTCCAGAATCATATTTCCCAAAAATTCAAAAAATCTTAAACAAACATGATATTTTAATGGTTGCAGATGAAGTTATTTGTGGTTTTGGCAGAACTGGAAATATGTGGGGGTCAGAAACATTTAATATTAAGCCTGACATAATTACTACGGCAAAAGCTCTATCGTCTGCATATTTACCTATTTCTGCAGTTATATTGTCTGAAAAGGTATATAAGCCGATTGAAAGTCAAGCCAATGAATTGGGTATTTTTGGCCATGGGTATACTTATTCAGCCCATCCAGTTTGCGCAGCAGTAGCATTAAAAGCACAACAGATTATGATAGAGAGAAATATAATTTCTAATGTACAGAAAGTATCTAAGGCATTTGGTGAACGCATAAAGAAAATTTTTAAAAATAATTGGTTTGTAAGTCACAGCCGTTCAGTTGGTCTTATAGGGGCAATAGAATTTGGTTATGATGAAAACAAGAAATTTGATGTAAAAAAGAAAATTGCGGCCCAGTCAGCAAAGGTAATTCAAAATAATGGTGTTATTTTGAGATCACTTCCAGGTGACGTGATTGGGTTTTGTCCGCCACTAATTATTTCAGAAGAGCAGGTAAATGAAATGTTTGATAAAGTTGATGATTCAATGGCAGCAATCCATCAAATTGCAAAAAATTGCAAATAAATTTAATAACAGTTTTGCAATAACTTAAGAGTGTTTTCTAAAGTCATTTTTTTTGGATTGCCAGATGCTGTGGGGTCCTTAATAGCCATCTGTGAAATTAAATGAAATTGATCTTTCCTTACACCCATTTCTTTTAATGATTTAGGAATGTTAAGGTCTCTACATAATTGATTAATAAAATCTATAAAGCCTTCAAATCCTCCCTCTAATTCTAGATAAATTGCTAAATGATCAATCTTTTTATTAATTATTTTTTTATTAAACTTGAGAACTTTCTCCATAACTACAGCATTTGTAGTGCCATGATGTGTGTTGTAAATTGCTCCAACAGGATGAGAAAGAGCGTGCATGGCTCCCAAGCCTTTTTGAAAAGCAGTCGCTCCCATTAAAGCTGCGCTCAACATGTTGGTTCTCGCGTTAAGATTTGCACCATTGGTATAAGCTTCCAATAGATTTTCTTTTACCAATTTCATTCCAACTAACGCAATGCCATCAGCCATAGGGTGATATCCTGGAGAACAATAGGCTTCTAAACAATGTGCAAGGGCATCCATTCCCGTTCCAGCGGTAATAGTTTTAGGGAGGTCGAGAGTAAGAGTTGGGTCACAGATAACGCTTTCTGGCAACATTTTAGGATGAAATATTACTTTCTTTATTTTATGTTTTTTGTCCGTTAAAACAGCTGCTCTTCCTACCTCTGATCCAGTTCCAGCTGTTGTAGGGATTGCAATTATAGGAAGTATTTTTTCAGGATTTGCTTTTTTCCAGTTATCAGTTAAGTCTTCAAATTCCCAAACAGGTAAACTTTGATTGGCCATGAATGCAATTAACTTCCCTAAATCAAGTGCAGAACCACCTCCAAATGCTATGATCCCATCAAAACTTGCAGATTTAAGCTTCGTTATACCGTCAGCGAGGTTCTTTTCGTTTGGATTTTGGTCAACTTCATGGAATAGAGAATGCGATAAGCTTTTGGTGTCTATTTCTGAAATCAGGCGACGAGTTATTTTATGATCTTTTAAATTTCGATCTGTAACTATTAGAGGTCTTGAAATATTTGAGTTTTGACAACAATCACCAATTTCTTTCAGTCTTTCGTTTCCTATTCTTACTGAAGTAGGGAAGCTCCAATTAGATGAAAAATTCATTTGAAAATCCTTACAATTTTAAAAACTTTAAATAAAATTTATTTTATCGATATTTTATTATATAATATTAATTCTTGGGCAACATTAATTAAATATAAAAAGAGTATGGAAGAAAAAAACAACCAAATAATCTGGGAAGCACAAGAGTTAATTTATAATGTAGGGGATGACTCTAATGCTGCTTTCTTAGTGGTTCAGGGTTTTGTTTACTTGTATACATCAACCGGGCTCTTATTGGGCAGGGTTGGAGAAGGTGAGGTGTTTGGTGAGACGTCATGTATTTTGCAAACCAACAGATCAGTTAAGGCTGTTGCTGGCGAGCAAAAAGTGCTGGCCACTAAAATACCCCATTTTTCTTTAAAAAAAATGATCAAAGAGGATAAGGCTGTTGCAGCCATTTTGAGAAAAACACAATTAAGACTAATAGATTCAAACAAACAAAGCCAAGACTTGGCATCAGACCTAGACTCTATTTTGCAGCAACTTGAAAATAAATCAGTGAATGTAAAGTCAATTCAAGATAATTTGCAGCTGCTTAGAAAAAAATTAGCGACTATGCAGGTTATCGATTAAAAAATTAAATAATATATAAATGAAGACAACCGGTGCAAAACTTTTATAAATGTGTATTTTAAAACAAAATATAAAAATTCT
Organism: uncultured SAR116 cluster alpha proteobacterium; assembly: GCA_902532475.1. Classification (GTDB taxonomy): domain Bacteria; phylum Pseudomonadota; class Alphaproteobacteria; order Puniceispirillales. The sequence goes on along the minus strand of CACAIE010000005.1, from coordinate 33,168 downwards.
TTTTGGTGTGCCTGGTGAGAGTTATCTGCTTTACTGATGATGTTGATCATCAAATAAATTTAGCAGAACTAGGAACGGCTAAGTAATATAATTGTTTTCCAGTAATTTTTCTATTAAACAACTCCAGTTATGGAACAATAAGAATGCATCAAGAGAAAAATTATCCAGGCAGAGTTAAGGCAACTGATATTATTAATCCTGATTATATAAATTAGCATCATCTTATGGTATGAAATTTTTCAAAGTGAAACGAATAGAAGAATTTTAAAAATTTTTTAAAAATTACTGAGCTCTGAAAATGGAGGTTTCATTAAGTTGATTGTGGACGTTGAAAGTATAACGCCTCATAAAACCCTAAAGAAAATAAAAGGTTTTTAATTGTATTAGTGTACTTAATACACTATGTTTAATTTTTATATGACTAATGAAAATAATTTTTTAATTAAAGTTAATATATTTTTTCTTAGTTTAATTGGCAATGAACTCAAAATTTTGTCAATTAAAAGGGTTAATAGCTCATTTTGGGAACTACCTAGTAAATATTTACAAAAAAATGAAGATTTGTCTTTTGTCTGCGAAAGAGCGGCAAATCAAATTATTTATGTTTCAACCATAGAAAATTACCACTTTAAACCTATGGAAACAAACATAAACGGTGAAGAAATCGAAATTGATTTTTTAGCTCTTAATCCAAGTGGTAAAAAAAGCTTTAGATACAATAATGAATTAAAGGATATTGATTGGTTTAATAAGTTTCAACTAAATGAAAAATCTATTTTAACTAAAGAAAGGTTTCTAGGAATTGAAAATTTTATTAATAAATTCGTATCTTTTAAATATGAAAATATTTTTTATTTCATAAAAACAGAGTTTACTCTTACAGAACTTCAACAAGCTTTTATAAATTTAGGAATAAAAGACAAACAATTTTATGAAAAGAGAAATTTTAGAAAATGGCTAGAAACATATAATAAAGACAAATATTTTATCAAAAAAACAAATAAAATACGGTACGGCAATCATCGTCCTGCAAAAATTTTTACATCAATAACATAGAATCGATTGATGGTAAATTAATTATAATAGTACAAAATAAAAATATTTTTATAAATGAAATCAATAGCTTCATCTTTTATATTTCCAATTCTTGGCAACCATTATAGTTTAATTTTTACAAATAAAAGATTGAAACATGAAAAATAATCAAAATAATAAATTAAGACACCAAATAGACAAATTAAAATATAAACTTGACAATCAAGAACAAGTTTTAGTGTTGGAGAAGCCTGTAAAAGAATATCACTTTAAGCCTTCAATGGAAAAAATCTCAATATACTCTTCTATTTTGATTGCGATTTCAGCTGTTTGGTTTGGGTTATTTGAATTCTATAATCTTAACAAGGTAGATAAACAAAATCACGTTAATTTATTTTCAAATGATACTGCTTTTATTTCTCAAGAAAAATTGCAAGCACAATATAAAGAATTATATGAAAAGTATAATCTTTCAAAAAACATTTTATATAGCAATCATCTAAGAAAATTAGACAAAAAAAAGGATCAAATTAAGTTAATAAAGGAAAAAGACTTTAAGATTTCAGAATTGGTTAGAACTGTTGACGAATTAAAAATTTCGTTAAATTCTTTAAAAAAACAAAACAGTAAAATTTTAATAGAAAATAAAAAGCTATCTATTGAGAATAGTCTTGTGGGCAAAAACCCAAACATAGAAATCAAAAGGCTTGAAGAGGCATTGGCAGCGTTAAACTCAAAAACAAAAATTCAAAACCAAAAGTTAACAACTGCCATCTCTATGATCAATAATTTACAACTTGAAAGAATTAATTTATTGTCAGAATTAAACCTTCCAAATAATTCAGAAACACAGATATCAAATCTAGAGTAACTAATATTTTATTCTCTTAAAATCTTTTGAGAACCAATGTTTTGACTATGTTCCCTAATAAAAACATATAAGCCAGCCAAAATAATAATAATAACACCAATTATTGAATAAAAATCAGGAATATCATTAAATACAAAATACCCTAAAATGGCAGCAGAAACAATTTCTAGGTAGAGTATTGGAGCAATAGTTGAAGCGGGACTAAACTTAAGGCCATAAACAACAAAAAGATGAGAAATTGTAGCAGTTATGCCAACTGCAAATAATAAGACTAACGCATTAGGCGACGGCCAAATTAATGACAATGGCTCAAAAGAAGAGTTGTCAAATAACAATAGAAAAGGAAAAACTATTAAAACAGCGCAAGAACCTGTGAAAGTTTGCAAAGCAATAGGATGAATTTTGTTTGTCATATGTTTTGTAATGATCATGTAAAAAGAATAAGTTATTGCAGTGCCTAAGGGAAAAAATGCAATAATTCCAAATAATGAAAAACTAGGTTTTAAAATTAACATAGACCCTGAAAATCCTATTATACAAGCTACAATTCTTCGCCAGCCAATTTTTTCTTTTAAAATAAGATGACTAAGAAAAGTCATTATAAATGGATTAACTAAAAAAATTGCAATTGCATCTGCCATAGGCATAAACTTAATTGCCCCAAAGAATAGAGATGTTGCAACTAAAATAAAAAATGCTCTGATAAAATGTAGCAATATTTCAAATAAGTTAGGGACATATAAGATTTTTAAATAAAAAGCTATAGGTATAATTATGATAGACTGGACTAAAAATCTTGAAAAGGATATCTGTCCAATAGGTATTTCATTTGATGCTAATTTGGCGAATGTATCCATTATAGGGCCAATAATAGTAAATCCAATTACTAAACAAATACCAAAAACAGGATAGTGGTTATTTTGAGTTTGGTTACTCATTAATTATCAAAATTTTTATTGGAGTATAATTTCACTATTTTGTCTAAGTCCTATAGAAAGTCTACCATTTGCAATATTATTAACAAAGTGAAATGGTCTAATACAATTATTATTTAAAGTAATAAATTCAGATGCAGGCAAGACAACAATATTACCTGGAATGTCATTTAGAACTAATGGATTTAAACCTTTTCTATCCTCACAAATACACAAGTCAGATTTGCCTGATAGTGTTATTATTATTATAACTGAAATATATTTTTTATGGTCTTTATGTGGAGAAATTCCTAATGAACCAGGTTTATATCTTTGAATAGCAACATCATTAAATTTGGGGTATTTAATTGGTGGTTTATACATCAACCTAAGAGCATGACTAAATAAATTTTCTATTGATGTTGCTAAATGATCTATTTTGCCAATTCTAGGTGCAGGGAAACAAATATCAAAATCTTGAGTAACAGAATTACCTGCTAAAGGCGTAGCTTTCCTAAATCTAAATTTGGACACTTGATTTGTAAGTTCTACAATTGTTGAATCAGTTAGAAAGGGAAAAGAAATATATCGACTTTTATTATTACTCATTGAAGTTAAACCAACTTTAAGATAGTTAACAACCTTCTTGTCTATCTTGGATACATTTAAATTTTTCATATTTTGATTTTGAAACTAAAATTTTTTAATTTAAAATTTTATTTCAGTAATCTATAGATTGTGGATCTTCCCAAAGCAAGCTTTATAGATATTTGCCCTACACTCATTCCATCCAAAAACAACTTTTTAACATTTTGAATTACTCTGTTATCTATTGGTTTTCTTCCAAACCTGACACCACTTTCCTTAGCTTTTTGGATGCCTTCCAGTTGTCTTTCAAGCCTTAAGTTCATTTCAAACTCAGAGAAAATCGTTATCATTGAAAATAGATCTAAATTTTGTTTTATTGATGTGTCTATCCCTTGATTGATGACAATAAAATCAACTTCCTTTTCTTCGAGAGAAGATTTTAAATGCGTGAGATGGTTAATGCTTTTTGCGATTTGATTTAAACTGGTTACGACAAGAGTGTCTCTAGGTTCTAGTGTATTAATACATTCACTAAGCACAGGCCTTTCGCCGTCCAAATAAGATCTTCTTTCTTTAAAAATATTATCAAGTTTTAACCCATAATCCATAAGAGAAGTTATTTGAGCATCAAGTGTTTCTCTAGACTTGCCTTCTCTTGCATAACCCACTAATTTCATGTCTCTTAAATCCTAAATAGTTTAGAGAATAATATATATTAACGTATAAATTGTAAAAAAATTAAATAATTAATTAAAAATGGCTGAACATAGTTAATCGATTAAGGTTAATAATTTGAAAGGTCATCCAAAATAGACAAATTATGGATAATATCCATGTCAACATCCTAAACCAGTTCCATTGTAAGAGATAGCAAGGAGTATGAAAAAATCTCAGTATCATCCAAGTAGCTGCAGAGTATTGTATGGGTATTCCCATGACTATTCCTAAAATCGACAACCCAAGAAATATAGGATATGTTTCTTTATAGTTTTCTAAGGCTAAATTTGCTATTTTCACTTTTGATGGCTCTTCTTGCAATTGGTGACGGTTATATAAAAGATCTTTAAGAGTAATCCCACCATCAGATATCCAAATAAAATATGGCAGGAAAGTCAAAAAAATAAAATAAGCCATGCTTATAAAAACTGTAAGTAAAGTATCAGGCATAAAAACCCTCTTGAAAATTAAGGAATTAATAATCATATATATAATATGAATAGGAGGGTTTATGAATAATTTTTCTAATACTAGCCCAATATTTATTCTTTTAATAATAGTTTTGGGTTGTTTAACATTTGATATCATAATGTCATCAAATATTATTGATAACTATAACCATTTTAATACTTTTTTCTGCTCTGGATGGGCTGGGGAATGTGTTATAAATAATTCAAAATAATAATTTGTTAATTATATAAAATTTTCTAGATAAATTTGAAAATTTGATTCATTGTACTATTAATTTAATTATCTAATTAAGAGTGTAAAAAGATGAATATTAGTAGTGCTTCATTATCTGAAAATAGTTTAGATATAGTTTTTGAAAATGGGTTTAAGGATTGCTTTCCTTATATTTGGCTTAGAGATCATTGCAAAGATTCTAAAAATTGGGATTCTAGAAGTAATCAGAGAACAGTTTTTACTGCTTTGTTAGATCCTGAAATAAAGATTTCAGAATTTAAATTTTTAAATGATAATAAAAAAATTGAAGTAAAATGGCCTGACATGGAAGAATCCGTAAGTTATTCAGCTGATTTTCTCTATGCAAATAGATTGGGTACGAACTCACTTAAAAATATTGATTTTGTTTGGGATAAAGGTATGCTTCATGAAACATTTATAACAATCAATTATAAAACAATCCTAAAAAGAGAAGGGATGAAAACTCTTCTAAAGACAATTTCATCTTATGGATTTTCAATAATTGAAAATTGTCCAAAAAACATGACTAGTGTTGAATATATAGCGAATGAAATAGGTTATGTACGAAATTCAATTTTTGGAGGACTTTGGAGCTTTGAATCTAATTCTGGAATGGCTGATAGCGCATATACTCAAGAAGAGTTGAGACCCCATACGGACGGAACTTATAATCATGATGCCCCTGGTTTACAATTACTATTATGTTGTGATTATGATGCAGAAGGTGGAGAATCAATTATGGTTGATGGGTTTAAAATAGCCGAAATTATTAAACAAACAGAAAGCAACTATTTTAATGTATTAACCAAGGTTGATGTGCCTGGAAGGTATTTGGGAGATGGTGTAGAATTAATAGCTAGACGACCTGTATTCAAATTAGATAAAGGTGATAAACTTATACAAGTTAGTTTTAATAATTATGATAGAAGTGATTTTAGATTGCCAAACAATCAAATTCAAGCCTTTTATGGTTCAATAAGATTGTTTGATAAGCTTGCAAACGAAAATTCTATGCAATGGAGAAAAATTTTGAAGCCTGGTCAAATGCTTATTTTTAATAATTGGAGAATACTTCATGGAAGAAGTGAGTTTAAAGGTAAAAGAAAAATGGCTGGCTGTTATATAAATAAAGAAGACTTTGAAAGTTCTTGTAGAATGTTTGGGATCAATTAAAAAGTTTACAAAAAATTACAAAAATTAATTATATAAAGCCGTTGTATATTTAGTGAATATAATTGATAATACCCCAGAAGTTATGTTTGATAATGCTATACCCAAAAAAATCCCAAATAGCCCATAAAGATTATTGCCAATTATAACGAAGGGTATTGTGATTATAAACAGCCTTGACAGAAATATTATGGTTGCATAAGAGGGTTTTTGACAACCATTAAATGCTGCGCTAGCAATGTTTGCCCATCCCCAAAATATATAACTCAATGAAATTATTTTTAAGTAATTGATTAATAAGTTTTGCACTGTAATATCAGAAGTAAATAAGCTTGAGAATTGTTGATTAAAGATTATTAAAGGTATAGCTACTATTAACCCCCAAATTGCACTAAGTAAAACCGAATAGTTTATTGCTTTATTAATCCTATCTAATTTATTTGCACCTAAATTTTGTCCAATAAAAGGTGTGAGTGATGAGGAAATAGCAATGATTCCAACTGTTGCTAATGATTCAATTCTTAATCCCACGCCGAAAGCTGCTACTGCCTCTGAACCGTGAGAAGATACCAATTTATTTATATATCCTAGTACGATTGGGTTGAGCATCATTGCGAAAGCAGCCGGCAACCCAATAATTAATATAGGGAAACAAGATTTAATCAATGTATTTAAACTTCTATCAGGGAGTGATAATAATCCTACTTTGCTAATAGAAGCAATCATGAGGTTCATTCCAATTATATAAGAAATAGTAGTAGCAATTGCTGCGCCTTTTATTCCAATGGGATCGATTGGACCAAACCCAAAGATAAGAATAGGGTCCAAAATTGCGTTAATTCCAGAGGTTGCTATTATTATCAAGCTAGGAGTTGTGCTATCACCATTTGCTCTTAAAATTGAATTTCCAATAACGAGGCAGGCAAAGAAGGGAGAACCAATATACCAGGTCGACATATAGCTTTGGATTAGAATAAGTGTGTTTCCATCAGCTCCAAATAGAATAAAGATTTGGGAATTATACCAAAAACATAAAAGAGAAACAAAGCACATTAGAGTAAAAATTAGTATAAATATATTAGTGATAGTAATTTTTGCTTTATACAAATCGCGTTGGCCAATGAATTTTGAAATAGATGCCGAAGCACCAATTGCAATACCAATGTTAAAACTCATGATTGTAAATAAAACTGGGAAAGCAAACGATATGGCTGAAAGGGGCAAAACACCTAATTTACCAATATAAAAAGCATCAACAAGATTAATAACAAGAAGTGCAAACATACCAACAGACATAGGAATAATTAGAGACATTAAGACAGACAAAACGTCTCCTGAAATAATAAATTCAGATTTGCTTCTTATGCTCATTTATATTGCCCAGAAAAAAAAGTAGATTCGAATGAAATATAATATATCTTAAAATCAATACAAACAAAATGATAACATTAATATAAACAAAATTTAATTTGGACATGGATTTATACCAATTAAATGCTCTAGAAATAATAAAACTTTTAAAGTCAAAAGAAATTTCACCATTAGACTGTCTTTCATCACTTCAAAAAAGAATTTCAAGTGTAAACAAAAAAGTAAATGCTTTAGTTACATTATGTTTTGAAAGAGCTGAAGTTAATGCAAAAATTTTAATAGAAAAGGACATTAAAAATAGAGGAATGCTGCAGGGTCTTCCCATTCCTATTAAAGATTTGACAGATGTTTCTGGTGTCAGATGCACAAGTGGTTCTCCAATTTTTAAAGAAAGAATTGCAGAAAACTCAGACATTTTGGTAAAAAATATTGAGAGTAAAGGTGGTATTATATATGCAATGACTAATACACCAGAATTTGGTGCTGGAGCAAATACATTTAATGAAGTGTTTGGATATACACTTAATCCATGGGACACAACAAAATCAGCGGCAGGATCATCAGGAGGTGCTGCAGTAGCCCTTTCAACCGGAATGGCATGGGTTGCACATGGGTCAGATATGGGAGGAAGTTTAAGAAATCCAGCAAGTTTCTGTAGTGTAGTAGGCATGCGTCCTTCTCCAGGAAGAATAGCAAGTACACCATCAGGGATTCTAGATGGAACGCTTGGAGTGAATGGTCCAATGGCTAGAAATGTTTTAGACCTAGCATTTTTTTTAGATGCAATGAGTGGAGAAAATTACAGAGATCCAGTTTCACAAATTAAACCAGATGAAAGTTATCTTTCATACGCAAAATCTAATAATAAGCCAAGAAAAATAGCAATTAGTAGAGACCTAGGTTTACCGCCAGTAGATCCAGAAATACAGAATGTTATTTTGGATGTAGGAAAAACATTAGAAAAGCATGGCTTAATAGTTGAAGAATCACACCCTGATCTAAAAGAAGCCCCTGTTACAAGCAAGATATTAAGATCTTTAACATTTTATGTAAACTTAAAATCACAATATATAAATAATAAAAAACTTCTTAAACCTGAAATTATATGGAACATAGAGGAAGGTATGAAATTATCAATGGAAGAAATATCTTATGCTCAAAATCAAAGAGTTAATATGTTCAATAGAATGCAAAACTTTTTTGATAAATACGATTTGCTGATATGCCCAGCTACTATTGTAACGCCATTTCCAGTTAAGGAAAGGTATGTTAGAGAATGTAATGGTGTTGAGTTTTCAAATTATGTTGAGTGGCTAAATATAGTTTCTGCAATAACGCTAACAAGTTCACCCGCTATATCTCTGCCAGCAGGGTTTTCAAAAGATAAACTTCCCATAGGTGTGCAATTAATATCAAAATGCAAAGATGAGGCAAATTTATTATCTTATGCCAGATTTATAGAACAATGTTTGAATATTGATAACCCAATACCGATAGACCCAATAAATTAAACTTTTCCATCCCAATAGAATTGCATCAATAGTGTTCTCTGAGTTGACCGATAATTATCATCAGATAATATAAAAATATGGTAACCACCATTTTTTAAACTTAAGTATGAAATACCTTCAAAGTTGTCTACTGTCATAGGAGGAGATATGGTGTCTAAATGTATTGGTTCTATTAATGATTTAGAAAATAAATCATCGAACTTAATTAGAGAAATTTTAGCGGATGCACCTTTTATTGGTGTAAAACTTCTTTCTAAAAGTAAAAGATCTCCTGAAGGAAGACTTGCAATATCTGTTGGTTTGTAGGTGCCTGTTTTCTTAAAAAGCAATTGTTCCATTTCATGATTATAAAATCTAAAACCTACGAGTTTATCATTTCCTATAACAAGGTCTTCCGATAAAAGTAGTAAAGATGAATCCTTCAAAGGAGACATTGATTCAATCCCGCCATTATTTGGAAGATGAGATAATTGATTAAAGTTTATCAGGGTTTCCGAATTACTATTTAATGAATCGTATGATAATACTCTGTGGTTTCTTTCAAAACTAATAATAAATTTATCATTATAAATTTCTATAGATTCTGCATCAGAATTACTTTTATGATTGAAAGGAACGTTATTTTCATCTTTTAAATAACCCATAGTTACATTGGAAAGTGATTTTAATTTAAATTCTTTATTAAAATCTAATTTTCCTTTAATCCAGTAACCTTTATCACTGACAGAAAAGAAATCAAAGTTAGAGGATAAAACTAAACCAGATAGACCTCCAAATTTAAAATGGTTACCTTTAATTTCTAATCCGGATAAGAACTTTAAATTTTTTAATGGGGGATCACCTTTATAATTTGGAATTAAATCTACATTGGATGAGTGTAATTCAATAACTTCAAAGCTTTCACTTCCAAAAGTTGGATTAAGAAACACAAAAACAAAGAAAATAAAAAAATAGTGTTTAAAATTATTCATACAAGAAAATATCAAAGAATAGATTTCATTATACTATAATGCTGAAAAAACAATATAATATTTTAATGATACTAACAAATAAAAAGTATATATAAGCTTATGGAATTAATTTTTTGCTATAATGCCAGAAAAGGATTTATCAACGGAATCATTGATTTTCTACATAAATCTTTATCTCCCACAACCTACTCATGTAACCTATGCTCGATTACTCATACTTATAAAAAAAATGAAAGATGGAAAAAATTTATAAGTGATTACAAAGTTAAAATATCTTTTATTTATATAGATGACTTGAAACGAAATAATTTAAGTAAATTTGTAAATGAAATCCCATGCTGTTTTATAAAAAATGAAAATAATCATAAAATATTAATAGATAAAAAAACAATAAATAATTTAAAAAATGAAAATGAGTTAATTAGTTTAATTCGTTCAATGAAAATTTGATGTATAATATAATTTTATTTAATCCCCAAATACCTCCAAATACAGGCAATATTGTTAGGCTATGTGCAAATACAGGTTCAAAATTACATTTAATTAAGCCATTAGGTTTTGAAATTGATGAAAAGTCATATAGGCGAGCAGGCCTAGATTATCATAGCCATTCAATTTTAACATTACATGAAGACTTAAATACTTGCATCAAAAAATTACGAAGTAAAAATATATATGCCATTTCTAAATTTGGTAAAATTTCATATAACGATAATAAATTTAATGAAGGAGATGCAATTCTATTTGGATCTGAAACCAAAGGATTACCAAAAGATATATTAAATGGCTTTCAAGAAAAAAATAAACTGTTCATTCCTATGATAAAGAATTCAAGAAGTTTAAATTTAAGCAATGCTGTTAGCATAGTGTTGTTCGAGGCCTGGAAACAAAATAACTTCATAAACTCAGAACCTTTTAATGGGAAATAGTAAATTAAACAAAATAAAGATTAAAAATCCCATGAAAAATAGATTTTCAAAGATAACAGAAGATCTGTATTGGGCGAGAATCCCATTACCCTTTAGATTAGATCATGTGAACATTTATGCAATTAATAGTAATGACGGTCTAGTAATAATTGATACAGGAATAGATAATAGATTGACAAGAAAATGCTGGGGAGAAATTATAGAAAACATATCACCGACATTAAGCTTGTCGAAAATAATCATAACCCACCATCACCCCGATCATATTGGGGCATCAAAGTTTTTATCTAAAAAATTAAATTTAAAAGTCTTTGCTCCTAAAATAGAATTACGAAGAATAAAAAAAATAATGTTATATACAGATATAGAGTATGGAAAACTTCTATCACAAAATTACAAAGAATTTGGATTGGATAAAAAATTAATCGAGAGGGTAAAACACCAAGGTAATAGCTTTAAAAAGATGGTCAAACATCTACCAGAGATTAACAGCATAGAAAATCCATTAACTATAGAGACTAAAAAAGGTATTTGGAAAGGAAGATTTGACACAGGGCATTCACCATCACAATTAAGTTTGTATGATGAAGAAAGAAAAATATACTTATGCTTTGATTTTTTACTGCCTCGTATAAGTCCAAATATATCAGTTGGTATAGATGATAATGAAAATAATGTATTAGATGGATACCTTAAATACTTAAATAAAATTAAACAAAAAATGGATAAAAACTGGTCAGTTTTTCCAGGACACGAGTATCCCTACACCGATCCCTCAAAAAGAGCATTATCATTGATAAAACATCATAGAAATAGATTAGACACCTTATTAAAGGCCATCAGCAAGAAGCCAATTAGTGTTTCAGAAGCGACAGAAATTTTATTTGGCAAAATTAAAAATGACCACGATATTTTTTTTGCAAGTTGCGAAGCAAAATCACACCTAAATTATTTGATAAATAAAGAAAAAATTATGAAGAAAAAACAAGAAAACAAAGACATTAAATACTATTATGTTATTCGTAATTAAATGTAAACGGTAAAAAATTGGAAAAAAAATAAAATTGATTTAATTGGTGGATCGGTTTTAATCATATTTTCAATGTTATTGGGACTTAATCAAACTTTGGTTAAAATTGTTAATACTGGAAAACATCCTCTTTTTCAAGTGGGCCTAAGGTCAATATTAGCTGCCATTCCTGTACTATTGTTTTGCTTTATCTTTAAAAAGAAGTTGTCTATTAGTGATGGAAGTCTTTTGCCTGGTATAATTTGTGGGGCCTTATTCGGAATAGAATTTGTTTTTCTATTTTATGCGCTCGAGTATACATCTGTAACTAGGTCCTCAATTTTGATTTATTCAATGCCTGTTTGGATAGGTATAGCAGCTCATTTTTTAATTAAGGATAAAGAATTAAATTTAAAAAGGTTAATAGGCTTTGTCTTATAAATAGTTGCTATTTTTATCGCTCTTTTCTCTAAAAATAAAATTGGCGGGGGGGGGGTGTACTAGGAGATTCATTTGCTTTATTTTCAAGTTTTTTATGGACTGCAATTGTTTTAATAGTTCGTAAATCAAATTTAAAAAAGTCAACTCCAGAAATGCAGTTAATATATCAATTAATTGTTTCTAGTATTATAATTTTACCTATTTCAGTTTATTTTGGCTATTTTTTAGGGAATTAAATCCACTAATCATTTCAATTTTTTTTTTTTTTTTTTTTTTTTTTTTTGCAGGATTTCTGACATGGTTTGGGTGCTGTCAATTTATCCAGCCTCATCAATGGCATCCTTTAGTTTTTTTGCACCGATTTTCGGGGTTATATTTGGTTGTGTAATTTTGAAAGAAGAGATAAGTATTTCAATTATAATATCTCTTCTTTTCGTAAGTGTTGGAATTTACTTAATAAATGTGAATGATAATAAATGAAATTAATTCACTTTATTGATTATTTACAATTTATGATGAAGGGTCTGGAACCTTTCTGAGGTAAGGTTTAACTGTTTCCCATCCATCTGGATATATTTTTTCAGCCTCTTCATTTTTTACAGCTGGTAATATAACAACATCATCTCCTTTTTGCCAATTAGCTGGAGTCGCAACTTTGTGGTTAGCTGTTAGTTGCATAGAATCAATTGATCGAAGAATTTCATGGAAGTTTCTTCCAGTTGCCATTGGGTATGTTAAATAAAGACCAATTCTTTTATCAGGTCTTACAACAAAAACAGTCCTAACGGTTTCATTGTCAACAGCTGTTCTTCCCATAGAAGTTGATCCAGCATCTCCTTCTAACATATTAAATAATTTAGCAACTTTTAAATCTTCATCAGCAATTATTGGATAATTAGGCCTTGTACCTGAAACATCTTCAATATCATCTAACCATTTATTATGATCATCAACACCGTCAACACTTAAACCAATTACTTTAACATTCCTTTTATCAAAGTCATCTTTCATTGAGGCTAGAGATCCTAATTCAGTTGTACATACAGGTGTAAAGTCTTTAGGATGAGAAAATAATACTCCCCAGCTATCACCTAACCAATCATGAAATGAAATTTCACCTTCAGTGGTATTTGCAGTAAAATCTGGACAAACGCTATTAATTTTTAATGTCATTTATATTTACCCTTTCAAAACTATTTATAATTATTAGGTTAAATAAATTGTCAGGTTTCTAGGCCTTTTGCAATATTTTTATTTGGATCATAAAAAGGTTTACTTACAACTTTTATATTTCTAATTTTACCTTCAAATGTTGCATTTGCAACAAAGCCAAGATCAGAATATTGAACGGGTAAATAACCCATAGCAATATTTTTTTCCAACCTTGGGGAGAAGACAGAAGAGGTTATATAGCCAACATTATTAGAATTATAGAGAATTTCTATATGCTCATCATTGGGGTTATTGAGAGGTTCTCCATCAATTTCAAAGCCACAAAGCTTATTTTTTATCCCATTATTTTTAATTTTGATTAGGGCGGCTTTACCAATAAAATTAAAATCCATTGTTAAATCAACTAATTTATCTAATCCTAATTCGAATGGGTTGTTACTAATATCCATATCAGCTATATAAGAAAGCATTGCGCCTTCTATTCTTCTTATAGTTGAAGTGTGTCCGGGGAAAAGACCTAATGGCTTACCTATTTCCATAATTTTATTCCATAGTTGGTCGCCAAATTTTTGATCTTGCAAAAAAATTTCATAACCAAATTCACTGCTCCATCCAGTTCTTGAAATGACAAGCGGTATATTACCAAAATCAAATTTAACATGATGATAATATTTAATATTATCAATCCAATTTCCAAAGACGGTTTTCATAATTATTTTGGATTTTGGACCTTGGAGTTGGAGGGGAGAGACATCTGGTTCAGTTATATTGACATCGAGACCAGAATTTATTTTAACTCCTTTAGCCCAAAGAAGAACATCACTATCTGCAAGTGAAAGCCAGTATTTATTGCTATCCAGCCTTAACAAAACTGGATCATTAATAATTCCACCTTCATCACTCAAAATCAGAACATATTTGCATTGACCAATCTTAAAGTCTTTCAAGTTTCTTGGTGTAAGTTTCTGTACAAACTCCGAAGCATCAGGGCCACTAATTTGAACTTGCCTTTCAACAGAAACATCACATAAAATAGCATGATTAATCAAATTCCAATAATTTTGAACAGGATCACCAAAACTTCTAGGTATATACATATGATTATAAACAGAGAAGCAAGTGCATCCAGATTGCAAGGTGGCATTAAAGAAAGGAGATTTTCTAATTTGTGTGCCAAACGTATTTAAACTAGTACTATTATCCATAAATATGATCGCCAAAGTATTATAATTTGCTTTTTTTTATGCACAAAAGAATAAAAAAAATATATAAAAATAATAAGTATTTAATGAATTAATTATGGCACAAAATTTTTCTATAGATGATCAACTAAAAAAAGCAAAAAATTTTGTTAATAAAGGAAACTTTTTAGAGGCAAAATATTGCTATCAAAAAATTCTAAAAATATTTCCAAAAAACACTAGAGCTTTAGATGGAATAAAAAAAATATCAAAATATTCTGATGCGTCAGATGATGAATTTAAAAATTCAATAAGTAAATTAATAAACCTATACAATACTTCCCAATATTCAAAATCACTAGATTATGGTAGTAAACTGCTGACAAAATATTCGAGACATGTAATTATTTTAAATATTTTAGGTGCAACTTATGCTGCATTAGATAAATATACCGATTCAATAAGATTATACCAATTAGCATTAGAAATTGAGCCAAAAAACATTCAAGTTTTGAATAATCTGGGAATTACCTATAAAAATATTAACAATTATAAAAAGGCAAAAATTAGTTTTGAGAAAGCGATATCATTACAATCAAATTTTGTAGAGGCGTATAATAATTTAGCACTAACACTAAAAGAAGAAAAAAAACTAGAGGATGCGTTAGAGCTTCTTAAAAAAGCAGTTTCAATAAACCCAAATTATTTTGAAGGTTTCTATAATATGGGCAATATTTTGACATCACTTGGACAATTTGAAAGGGCAATAGAACATTATGAAAAAGTAATCAAGATTAAGCCAAATCATTTTGATGCATATAATAACAAAGGGGCTACATATAATATATCCAAAGAATACAAAAAAGCATACCAAAGTATTAAAAAAGCAATAGAAATAAATCCAAATGTAGCAGATGCCTTCAATAATTTAGGGACCGCAGAATTAAATTTAGAAAATGATAGAGATGCAATTATAAGTTATAATAAAGCCATTAAGATTGATCCAAAGCTTGTGATTGGATATTCTAACTTATGTAGCCTTTATGAAAGATCAAATAACATAGAAATGATTGAAAAAACACTTAATTTAGCAAAAAAAGAAAAACTACATAAATATGATGAAATTAAATTTCGTGCTGGACAACTTGCATCAAGGAAAAATGAATATAAAGAATCTATTATTTTTTTAGAATCAATAGAAGATGAAAAAATCTCAAATAAAATGAAAATAGATAAATATGCATTGCTTGGAAAAGACTATGACAAAACACAAAAATATAGAAAAGCATTTTTAAATTTTCAAAAAGCAAATTCATTGACTAAATTAGATTTAGAATATAGCTTATACAATCCAAAAAAATATCAAAGAGAGATCTCAGAATTAATAAAATCTTTCTCTAAGCATAAAAAAATAAACTGGGAAAATAATCACCAAGAAGATGAATTCAACCCAGTTTTTCTTATAGGGTTTCCTCGCTCAGGAACGACACTTTTAGACAACATATTAAGTTCACATTCAAATATTATTACACTTGAAGAAAAACCAATGGTAGCAAAAATGAAAAAATATTTAAACAAAATTGCTACTTATGAAAACTTATATGAGTTAAGCGATAATAAGTTAAGTAAATTACAAAATATTTACTTTAAAGAACTAGAAAAACATATTAGTCTTAGAGACATTAGAGGAAAAGTTTTCATTGACAAATTCCCTTTGAATATTATTGATTTAGGATTAATTTTGAGGGTCTTTCCAAAGGCAAAATTCATACTTTTAATTAGAGATCCGAAAGACTGTGTTTTGAGTTGTTTTATGCAAACATTTAATTTGAATGATGCAATGGTAAACTTTTTGGATTTGAAGGACAGTGCAAATTTATATGATCTTTCTATGCGTCTATTTGAAATTTACAACAATATATTTAACTTAGATTGCCATTTAATTAAATATGAAGATTTGGTAGTGTCTTTAAAAGAGGAAACGTCTAAATTATTGGCAAGTTTGAATTTAGATTGGAATGATGAAATAATTAACTATCAAAATACAGCTTTGTCTAGAAAAATTAACACACCCAGTTACAATCAGGTTATAGAAAAATTATATACAAGAGCTTTAGGAAGGTGGAAGAATTATAAAGCTGAAATGAAAGATGTTTTGCCAATACTAGAATTTTGGACAAAAAAATGGCAATATTAATTATTTCTTTGCTATTGCTATTGAATGTATATTCAAATGTTTTTATAAAACGTAAAGCTTTATTAGGATATTTATGAATACAACTAATAGAATGTTTGGCAAAAAAGACGATGAAACAGTTGTCTCAGTAAACAGAGTTTCTTGTGATGGCGGTTTAATGGGTCATCCAAAAATCTTCCTTTCTATTGATGAGCATGAGATTACGACTTGTCCATATTGCTCGCATAAATTTTTGAAGCAAAATAAAACCACAAAAATTAAATAATGAAACAGAATCGTCTAATTTTGGTTGACGGTTCAGGATATATTTTTAGGGCATTTTACGCTTTGCCACCCATGACTAGAACTGATGGTACTCCAGTTAATGCAGTTTTTGGGTTTACCTCAATGTTATTAAAACTTTCACAGGATATGGAAGGTGAAAATATCCTTGTAGTTTTTGATGCTGCCCGCGCTACTTTTAGGAATAAAATCTATAAAGATTACAAAGCCAATAGACCTGACCCTCCAGATGAACTTGTTCCACAATTTTCTTTAATAAGAGATGCAACAGAAGCAATTGGTTTAAAGTCTCTTGAAGTAGCTGAATATGAAGCTGATGATATTATAGCAACATATACTAAATTTGCTGTAAAACAAAATATTGAAACTGTTATTATTTCATCTGATAAGGATTTGATGCAGCTAATACAAGGTGGGGTATCACTTTATGATCCAATGAAGAATACTCCAATTGGAGCAGAAGGGGTTTTAGAGAAGTTTGGTGTCACACCAGACAAGGTGGTTGATGTTCAGGCACTTGCTGGCGATACTTCCGATAATGTTCCTGGAATTCCAGGTATTGGGATCAAAACAGCTGCCCTATTAATTAATGAATATGGGAATTTAGAAAACCTTTTAGAAAACGCTCAAGAGATTAAACAAAATAAAAGAAGGGAAAGTTTAATTAATTATGCTGAATTAGCCAGAATTTCTAAACAACTTGTTTCCTTGTACACTGATGTACCCCTCCCTTATTCAATTAATGATTTAAAATGGATGCCTAGAAATGATGAAAAATTATTAAAATTTCTTAGAGAAAATAATTTTAAAAGACTAGAAAATAAACTTTTTGATAACGATGAAGAACACAATGCAAAAGTAAATATCAAAAATATAAAAGCAAATTACAAACTTATAACTGAGATTAAAGATTTAGATTTATTAATTAAGGAATGTCAAAAAACTGGTGAAATTGCAGTTGATACTGAAACAAACTCAATCAATGCAATGGAAGCGGACTTGGTAGGTGTTTCTATCGCAACAAAACCTGGAATTTCATACTATATACCTTTGAGGCACTTATCTAAAAAACAACTTAAATCTGAATTAAACTTTGTTTCTGAAGAAATAAAAGAAGAGTCTGAAATTAATCAAATAGATTTTGAAAAAGCAATTAAATTACTAAAGAATCTTTTTGAGGATCCGTCAGTTATAAAAATTGGTCATAACATCAAATATGATAAGCTAGTTATATCTCAACCAAGAAATGGATCAATTACAATAAATCCAATTCACGATACGATGTGCATGTCATATGTGATTGATGCTAATAGATATAGTCACAAATTAGACAGCTTAGCTTTTGATTTGTTTGGACATGAAACTATCAAATTTGAGGATGTGTGTGGAAAAGGAAGTAAACAAGTTGCTTTTGATAAAATACATCCCAATGAGGCGCTGAATTACGCTGCCGAAGATGCTGACTTTTGTTTGCGGACCTATAATTTTATTAAACAAGAACTTTTTTCACTTAAACTAAATACCGTTTACGAAACAATTGAAAGGTCTCTTATAAATGTAATTGTTGACATGGAAAAAGAGGGAATTTTAATCAACAGGTCTGCGTTAAATTCATTATCAATTGAATTTCAAGAAAAATTAAATAATCTTCAGCAAAAAATCTTTGATTGCAGTGACCAGGAATTTAATATTGCTTCACCTAAGCAACTGGGTGAAGTTTTATTTAATAAAATGAATTTGCCAGAAGAACAAAAATCCAAAAGTGGTAATCACAGTACTTCAATTAGTGTCTTGGAAGCATTATCCCATAAAGGTTACGAAATTGCAGACTTAATTATTGAATGGAGGGGGCTCGCAAAATTAAAATCAACATATTCAGACGCTCTCCAAGAGAATATAAACAAGACTTCACAAAGAGTGCATACTTCTTTTTCAATGGCTTCAGCTTCCACAGGAAGATTGGCTTCTAGCAATCCAAACCTTCAAAATATTCCAATTAGGTCTATGGATGGGAAAAGAATTAGAGAAGCATTTATTTCAAGGCCGTATCATAAATTACTTTCAGCAGATTATAGCCAGATAGAACTTAGATTAATTGCACATGCTGCAGATGAACATGAGATGATAAAATCTTTTAAAAGTAATACTGACATTCATGCTCAAACAGCTTCAAAAGTTTTTGGAATACCTATAAAAGAACTAAATCCTGAAACTAGAAGAAGAGCTAAAGCTATAAATTTTGGCATCATTTATGGGATTTCAGCATTTGGTTTGTCTAAACAGCTTTCATGCAGTCAAAGTGAAGCTAGAAACTTTATTGAAGCCTATTTCGATCAATTCCCAAAAATTAGAAACTATATGGATGAAATGATTGCAAAAGCAAAGTTAAATGGATACGTTGAAACATTTTTTGGTAGGAGAATTCCTATAAGGGGAATAAATTCAAAAAACTTTCAAGAGAGATCATTTGCAGAAAGACAGTCAATAAATGCTCCTATTCAAGGAAGTGCCGCAGATATAATTAAAAAGGCAATGATTAGAATCAATAAAACATTTAGAGAAAAAAACTTCAAATCAAAAATGCTTTTGCAAGTTCATGATGAACTTGTTTTTGAGTGTCCAGAAAATGAACTTGTTGAAATTTCAAATATTATCAAAACAGAAATGGAAAATGCCCATTTACCAAGTTATAATTTACAAATCCCACTTATAGTTGATTTTGGCATTGGGAAAAATTGGGCAGAAGCACATTAATTATTTTAAGGAAACTTTATAAGCCATTATATTGCCACTAATTTGCCTCATATTTGTTTTTATTAACTATTAGTAGTAAGTTTTATTTATTCTAAGGAGGATAAAATGGTAAATAGAATTGCCTTAGTGGATGATGACCAAAATATTTTAACTTCAGTTTCATTGGCACTGGAAGCAGAGGGTTTTACAGTTGATAAATATTTAGATGGAGAACAAGGCTTAAATGGAATTACAAGACGACCTCCTGACCTAGCAGTTTTAGATATAAAGATGCCTAGATTAGATGGAATGGAAGTTTTAGAAAAATTGAGAAAAAGCTCAAACTTACCAGTTATTTTTTTGACCAGTAAAGATGATGAAGTTGATGAGGCTCTTGGCTTGAGAATTGGGGCTGATGACTATATTAGGAAACCTTTTTCTCAAAGACTGCTTATTGAAAGAGTAAAAGCTATTTTAAGAAGAGTTAATTTAAATGATGATGCTAGTCCAGATTCAATAATTGTAAGGGGTGAGTTAATTATGGATTCATCAAGGCACACCACACAATGGAAAGGTGATGATGTAAAATTAACAGTAACTGAATTTTTGATTTTAAAAGACCTTTCTCAAAGATCAGGGTTGGTTAAAACAAGAGATCAATTAATGGATGCCGCTTATGGAGAAACTATTTATGTTGATGACAGAACTATAGACTCTCATATAAAAAGGCTTAGAAAAAAATTTCGTCTAGTTGATAAGAAATTTGATCAAATAGAAACTCTCTATGGCGTAGGATATAGATATTGTGAGTAAAAGACAGGTTTATACTAAAAAAAAAACTATTTTTCAAAGCTTACAGCAACACTTTATTTAATTATTCTTCTTCCTATATTTATAACACTGATAGGAATATTATTTTTAGACCAATACACAAAAACGCTAGTTTCACAAGAATTATTAGGACTTAGAAGACAAGCAGAAACTTTAGCGATTATGATGAATAGGTTGGAGGGAGATTCTGAAAGAGTAATCAGGAGATCTTTTTCTAAAGAAACTATTGAACTTCTTTTGCCATTGGCAGGCCAAAACAATAAAATTAGAATCCGCTTGTTTCAGCCAGATGGAAGCTTATATACCGATACTAAATTATTATCTCAGTTGTCTCCAAAAGTTGAAGTTCTTAGATTGCCTAAATTTAATCATAGAAACAATTTTTTTAATGGAATAAGTGGTTTTATTAATAATTTAATAAAATCAATTAAAATTAGTCATCAGTATCCTCTTTATAAAGAATATTCAAATTACAGTGCTAAAAATTTTGAAGAAGTTTTAACCGCTTTAAATGGTTTTAATGCAGATATGGTTAGACAGGATAAAAATGGAAAATTGATACTAAGCGTTGCTGTGCCAGTGGGGAATGAAAGACGTGTTAGGGGCGCTGTAATGCTATCAAAAGATGGAAAAATAATTCAGGAAGACATAAACCAATTACAATACTCTTTCATAAAAATTTTTCTATTTATGATTGTTTTGACATCAATTTTAGGATTTATTTTTTCGAAAAAAATAACAATACCGATAAGTCGCTTAGCTAAGGCAGCTGATAACGTTAGAAATAATAAAAATAAAGCAAACATGGAAGTAAAAACCTTAATTAACCGTAAAGACGAAATAGGAGAGTTAGCCTATTCATTGGACGCCATGACCAAAGATTTATTATTGAGAATGGATTCTATTGCTTCATTTGCAGCGGATGTTTCTCATGAGTTGAAAAATCCCCTTACTTCTTTGAGAAGTGCGATTGAAACATTATCTGTTATTAAAGATAAAACTAAAAAGAAAAGGCTAATGGAAATAGTATTAGAAGATATCAATCGACTTGATCGATTAATTACTGACATCTCAGATGCTAGCCGCCTTGATGCAGATCTTTCTAGAGATGAAATGACAAGAATAAATCTATCTAAATTAATTATTGAATTTATTGAAATTAGAAATCAGACCATTAAAAATGTTAAATTCAAAGTCAATGTTCAAGACGGGTTGTTAATTAGTGGGAACCAAGCAAGGCTAATACAAGTTTTTGATAATCTTATTAATAATGCTATTTCATTTTCTCCTAAAAATGGTGAAATAAATATAGAAGCTTTTTCCAAAGCTCAGAAAGTTTTGGTGAAAATCTCAGACCAAGGTCAAGGAATTTCAGAAGCGAAAAAAGAAACAATCTTTGAGCGGTTTTACACAGAAAGGCCTTCAAATGAAAAATTTGGAAAGCATTCTGGACTTGGGTTATCTATTGTAAGGCAAATACTTTTGTCACATAACGCTAATATATATGCAGAAAATATATATAATGACAAGAAAGTAGAAGGTTCTAGATTTATTATAGAGTTTTAGCAAGCCAATAAAATTTATCTCGATCTATTGCTCAAAACACTTTAAGCTGATATTTAGCTTTTAATTTAATTAATATAAATAAGGAATAAAATTATGTCATCTGCGGAAGATTTTGTTGTAACAGATATTTCATTGGCTGATTGGGGCAGAAAAGAATTAGATATTGCTGAAACAGAAATGCCTGGACTAATGTCTATTAGAGAAGAATACGGTAAATCCAAAGTTTTAAAAGGCGCAAGAATAGCCGGTTGTCTTCATATGACGATTCAAACTGCGGTTTTAATTGAGACATTAGAAAACTTAGGAGCAGATATTCGTTGGGCCAGTTGTAATATTTTTTCAACTCAAGACCATGCTGCGGCCGTGATTGCCAAAGCGGGTATTCCTGTTTTTGCAAAAAAAGGTGAAACTGTTGAAGAATATTGGGAGTATGTAGACAAGATATTTACTTGGAGTGATGGTGGCTATCCTAATATGATATTAGATGATGGGGGTGATGCTACTTCCTATATTATTTTTGGATCTAAAATGGAAGCAGGTGAAGAAGTATTAAAAAATCCAGAAAATGAAGAAGAAGAGGCCATGAAGGCTCAAATCTTAAAAAGGATAAAGTTAAGTCCGGGTTGGTTTGGTGAGGTTAAAAACAACCTAAAGGGTGTATCCGAAGAAACCACTACAGGAGTTTTGAGATTATACCAGATGTCAGAAAAAGGGGACCTACCTTTTCCTGCTATAAATGTCAATGATAGTGTTACAAAGTCAAAGTTTGATAATTTATATGGTTGCAGGGAAAGCTTGGTAGATGGAATAAAACGTGCCACAGATGTAATGCTAGCTGGTAAGGTAGCGGTAGTGTGTGGTTTTGGGGATGTTGGAAAAGGATCTGCAGCTTCATTGCGACAAGGTGGTGCCAGGGTTATGGTTACTGAAATTGACCCAATTTGTGCTCTTCAAGCGGCAATGGAAGGTTATGAAGTTGTAACGATGGATCAAGCTGCATCAAAAGCAGATATTTTTGTTACTGCAACTGGAAATAAAGACGTTATTACTGTTGATCATATGCGAGAAATGAAGGATAGGGCAGTTGTATGCAATATCGGCCATTTTGACTCTGAAATTCAAATTAGTGGTCTAAATAATATGATATGGGATGAGATTAAACCGCAAGTGGATGAAGTAAAATTTCCAGATGGAAAAAAAATAATCATGCTCGCTAAAGGAAGATTAGTTAACCTTGGTTGTGCTACAGGTCACCCTAGTTTTGTAATGTCTGCCTCATTTACTAATCAGGTTTTAGCCCAAATGGAAATTTTTAATAATAACGATGCCTATGACAATAAAGTTTATACTCTTCCAAGAAAATTAGATGAGAAGGTAGCAGAATTACATTTGTCAAAAGTAGGCGCCACTTTAACTAAGTTAAGTGAAGAACAGTTAAGCTATATAGGCATTACGTCTAATGGCCCCTTTAAATCTGATCAATATAGGTATTAGTTGGGGACTAAAAAATAAGCAACTTTTTTAACCTGAAAAAATTAAAAAAACTAGCTTCTGAAACTTCCAAAAATTGTTCAGAAGGTGATGTTATAACACTTTCTGGACCTCTTGGAGTAGGTAAAACTACTTTTGCTAAATTTTTTATACGAAGTTTGATGAAGGAAGATATTGACGTAACTTCACCTACTTATAATATTATCCAAACTTATCAACCATATAAAGGTCCAGAAATCTGGCACATGGATTTTTATAGATTAAACAATAGCGTTGACATTAATGATTTAGACCTTGATGAAGCTTTCAGTAAAGCAATATCTATCATTGAGTGGCCAGAAAAATTAGATAATATTATTCCTAAAATTAGGACTAGCATAAGATTTGATTTTATTGATAAAATTCCTAGTAAAAGAGAAATACAAGTAAAATCAATTTCATGTAATTTTTTATGATAGATGAGAACCTTAAATTAGTAGTGTATGATTTTGAAACTACTGGAAGAAATTCTAATTGGGATCAGATAATTCAAGTTGGAGCAGTATTAGTTAATTTAAGCTTTCAAGAGATAGATAAAATTGAATTAAGATGCTCATTAAAGCCAGGTCTGGTTCCAGAGCCTGGCGCTCTCTTAGTAAATAATTCTTCAACAGAAATGCTTAAAAACTCAAACTTAACCCATTATTATTTAATTGATAAAGTGATTAAGAAGCTTCAAGAGTGGTCACCTGCTATATTCATTGGCTATAATTCAATTAATTTCGATGAAGAGTTTTTAAGAAAAACTCTATTTAAATCTCTTTATAATCCATACTTTACTCAACTTAATGGGAATAAAAGAGCTGATATTTTAGGCATGGTGAGAAGTGCCTGTCTTTACTTTCCGGAAGCGTTAAATTATTCAACCAACTCAAAAGGGAACCCCGTTCTAAAATTAGATGAAATTGCTCCTATGAATGAAATTAATCATATAGCTCACGATGCTTTAGGTGATGTTATAGCAACAAAAGAGATAGGAAAAATTTTATGTAAAAACGCGAATGAAATTTGGCTTTCAGGCCTAAAAAATGCTTCTAAATCTGAAGTTAATAAAACAATAAAAAATGAACTATTATTTTGTTACAATGACTATTTTTATGGAAAACCGAAACCTTTTCTTCTAACACATGTTTGTGATCATCCAGTTTATCAATGGCCTCAATGTTTTGACTTAATTAATGACCCCAAAATATATTTAAACATGTCCAAGAATGAATTATCAAGAGAGATTTCCAAAAGTCCCAAAATTATAAGAAGCATTAAAAATAATAAAAATCCTATTATTATGAATTACAAAAACTATTCAAAGTTTGATAACTACAATGATATAAATGAAGGCATCTATATTGAAAGAGCAACACAGATTCAAAATAATGAAGAGTTTAAGTCGCTTTTATCCACAATACTTAAAGAGGAACATGAATTCAAAAGTGACTTTGAATCTCAAGAGGAGATACAAGCAGAGGAAAGTTTGTATAGAGGTGGGTTTTTTTCCAATAGTGACAAACAGATCATGGAAAAATTTCATAAAGCTGAATGGGATGAAAGGTTAAGTATATGTGATAGCTTCAACGATGAAAGGCTTTTTTATTTTGGGATGAGATTAATATATGAAGAACACCCTTCAACTCTTCCTAAAGATATTTATAAAAAAATTCATAATTCTATAGCAAACCAAATTTTAAGCATGAATAACGAAAAATGGAACACTATTCCAAAGGCATGCAAAGAATCAGATGATCTTAAAGCAAAGTATGAAAATGAAAATAATGTTGAAAAATTAAATCAACTAAAGGATTTTGATAAATTAATTTCTGACATTGAAAATCAATTTTTATAATATAATAAAAATTTTATTTAATCTTTCTTGACCTTGTTCATTCTCATAACTAAATTAATTACAAAGTAAGGACAAAAAATAATATGGCTTCAATAAAAATAAATGACACTAACTTTGAGAAAGAAGTACTGAAATCAGACAGTTTGACTTTAGTTGATTTTTGGGCTGAGTGGTGCGGACCATGTAAAATGATAGGCCCTGCATTAGAGGAAATTTCTGAAGAGATGAAAGAGGATATAAGGGTTACAAAATTAAATATTGATGAAAACCCTTCAACTCCTCAACAGTATGGTGTTAGAGGCATCCCTACTTTACTTCTGTTTAGAAATGGTGAAGTAATAGCTGAAAAAATCGGAGCCCTTTCAAAGGCAAAACTATCTGAGTGGATAAGTGAAAATATTAGTTAGGAACTGTTTCATTCATACTTAAAATTTTTCCAGCTAAATAAAGAGACCCACATATACATATACATAAATTGCTTTCTTCTGCTTTATTAAAAGCGTCAACAATTGATGTTGAAGCATAGCCTGAAAACCCAATCATTTTTGCAGCCTTTAATAATTTCTTTGAAGAGTAACTTTCATTTTGCTCAGGGATTTTAACTGTTATAATTTCACTGGAAATACTTCTTAATTCCTCTAAAAACTCTTGTGGCTTTCTAGTTTTAAGGTAACCAAAAATTAATAACCAATTATCACTAAATTCTTTCAAGACTTCTTTAAGAGATTTAGCTCCTAAGGTATTATGAGCTCCATCAAGAACAATTAATCTTTGTTTTTTATAAACTAATTTAATCAACTTACCACTATCTAAAAATTGTGTTCTAGCCGGCCATCTTACTTTTTTTAATCCATTAATTGACCTGCTTAAATTAAACTTATTTAGCTTTTGGGAAACTATGTTTAAACAAGTTAAAGCCAGGGCACTATTTTCATGCTGATGCTTTCCTCTTAGAGAAGGTAAAGGAGATTCAATGATTTTATTATTATATTTAAATGAAAATCTTTTTTTTCCTAATATGAAATCTTTCTTATTGATTATAGACAGTGGAGCATTTAATTTAATTGAAGTCTTTTTTATTATTTGATTAATATTTTCCCCTTGGTGCATTGTTATTACTGGGGTTTCCTTTTTAATTATCCCACATTTTTCTCGAGTAATTAAAGAAAGGGTATTGCCTAAAAAATGTTCATGGTCAAAAGATATTCTTGTAATTATTGAAGCAAGTATATTTGGGACAACATTAGTAGCGTCTAATCTTCCACCAAGGCCAACTTCTAATAATAATATATCAGCTTTAACTCTTGAAAAGGCGAGGAAAGCAGCCGCAGTTGTAAATTCAAAAAAAGTAATTTCTTTTTTATTATTAATTTTTTCAACTTCAAGTAATAATTCAGATAAAAATTCATCAGTTATTAATTGACCCTTAATCCTAATTCTCTCATTAAAACTTACTAAATGGGGGGACGTGTATACATGTACTTTTAATCCGCCATACTCTAAAATAGATTTTAAAAACGCTATTGTAGAGCCTTTACCATTTGTTCCAGCAACATGTATAGTTGGTGGAAGATTCAAATGTGGGTCACCTAAATCTTTCAATAAACGGTATATTCTATTTAAATTAAGATCAATGTATTTAGGATGATAATCTTGTAATGATATTAATATTTTATTTAGATTGATTAATGGCATTAAAAAGTTATTTTTTAAAATCTTTTAAAGTAATGCTCAAAAGGTTTGAAAAAACTTCTCTATGCTGATGCCTGTCGGATACAATGTCTACCATTCCATGCTCAAGTAAATATTCAGCTTTTTGAAAATTTTCTGGTAATTTTTCTTTCACTGTTTCTTCAATAACACGTTTCCCTGCAAAACCTATTGTAGAACCTGGTTCAGCAATATGGATGTCTCCTAACATTGCAAAACTTGCGGTTACACCTCCTGTTGTTGGGTTGGTTAGAAGGACTATATGAGGTAACTTAGCATCTTCAATCATTTGAATAGCAGCGATTGTTCTGGGCATTTGCATTAATGAAATAATGCCTTCTTGCATTCTTGCACCTCCTGATGAAGGTATTGTTATAAAGGAACTCTTTTGATCAACTGCTATTTGAGCTCCTTTAACAAAAGCATTACCTACTGACTTTCCCATTGATCCGCCCATAAATCTAAAATCAAATGCAGCGACCACTACAGGGAAACCACCAATTTTACCTTTTACCAAATAAATACAATCTCTTTGATTGGTTAGATTTTGTGATATTTTTAATCGATCTGAATATTTTTTTAAATCTTTAAAATTTAAAACATCCTGGTTATCACTTAAGTAATCTATTACTTCTAAAGTATTTTCATCTAAAAGAAATTTAAGTCTATCTTGAGGGTATAAAGGCATATGATAATTACAAGTAGTGCAAATGTTTAAATTTTCAAAAAGATCTTTGCTGAAGATCATTTGATTGCACGAATTACATTTAATCCATAAGTTCTCTTTAACTTCATCTTTATTAACTAAAGCTTTAATCTTTGGGAGAACAGATTTAGTTAGCCAGTTCATAATTTATTCCAATACTTTTATCCCAGATGATAAATGTTTTACTTCATTTTGAATATTTAAAACAGTTCTATCATCCAAAGAATTATGTTCAGAATATGAATTCTCAATAAATTTTACAATATGACTACCAACAACTGCGGCATCAGCAATTTCAGAAATTTCAGAAATTTGTGTTTTTGTAGTTATTCCAAACCCAACGGCTACTGGAAGATCTGAAAATCTATTTATGAGTGATAATGAACTTTTTATATCTTTGATAGTCGCCTTTTTTGTTCCAGTTGTGCCTGTGATAGTTACATAGTAAAGGAAACCAGAAGATTTTTTTAATATCATCTTTAGACGTTTAGCATCTGTTGTGGGAGTTATTAATCTAATAAAATCTAAGGCACAATTTGAAACGGGATCAAAAAACTCTTTATCTTCTTCTGGAGGTAAATCAACAATTATAAAGCCATCGACCCCAGCATTTTTGGATTCACGAACAAATTTTTCTGCACCAAAATTAAATATAGGGTTAAAATAACCCATCAAAATAATAGGTGTATAATTATTTATTTTTCTAAAGTTTTTGACCATCGAAAGTATTTTTGACAAATTCATGCCTGCATTTAATGCCCTTAATGATGACGCTTGGATTACTGGTCCATCTGCCATTGGATCAGAAAATGGCATGCCTAATTCTATAAAATCTGCTCCATTTTTAGGAAGCTCATTTAATATACATTGCGAAATCTTTATATTTGGATCTCCTGCTGTAATGAAAATTCCTAATCCAGATCTTTTATTTTTTTTTAATCTGTTAAAAAGATTGGATATTCTGTTTGTTCCCATATATTAAAATTTTCCCATTTTCTTTAACTTTGGTAATACCGAGGTAAGATCTTTGTCACCCCTCCCACATAAATTCATAATAATAATTTCATTCGGCTTCATTTTTTTAGCAATTTTCATCGTAACATATAATGCATGTGAGGGTTCTAAAGCAGGAATAATTCCTTCTAGTTGCGAACAAAGAAAAAAAGATTCAAGAGCATTTTCATCTGTACATGTTTCATATTTAACTCTTCCAATATCGTTAAGCCAAGAATGTTCTGGGCCAATACCTGGGTAATCTAATCCAGCTGAAATTGAATGTGCATCAATTATTTGACCATCACTATCTTGGAGTAAATAAGTTTTATTTCCATGCAAAACACCTGGTTTCCCACCCGATAGAGAGGCAGCATGTTTTCCTGAATGTATCCCTTCACCTCCAGCCTCAACACCAATTATTTCAACTTTTTTCTCGTCTAAAAACGGATAAAAAAGACCCATAGCATTTGATCCGCCACCAATACAAGCTACAAGTTTATTGGGCAGTTTGTTTTCAATTTCTAGTATCTGAGATTTGGCCTCTTCACCAATTATAGATTGAAAATCTCTAACCATCATAGGGTAAGGATGTGGGCCTGCAACAGTGCCTATTATATAAAAATGAGTTTTAGCATTGGATACCCAATATCTGAGTGCTTCATTCATGGCATCTTTTAATGTTCCTGTACCCGATAAAACAGGAATAATTTTAGCCCCCAGTAATTGCATTCTTTCAACGTTCGGTCTCTGGCGTTCAATATCTTCTTGACCCATAAAAACTTCACATTTCATGTCAAATAGTGCGCAAACAGTTGCTGTAGCTACCCCATGTTGACCAGCTCCTGTTTCAGCTATGATTTTATTTTTTCCCATTTCCTTAGCTAATAATGCTTGACCAATCACATTGTTGATCTTATGGGCTCCTGTATGATTTAATTCATCTCTTTTAAAATAAATTTTAGCGCCATTGCAATAATTTGTTATTCTTTCAGCAAAATAAAGTGGTGATGGCCTACCAATATAATTTTTCTGATAAAATTTTATTTTTTCTTGAAAGAATTTATTAGTTTTTAATTTATTATAAAATTTTGAAACTTCCAAAATCAGAGGCATTAATGTTTCAGCAACAAACATTCCACCATATACTCCAAACTTTCCATCTTCAGAAGGTTGATTTTTAAATGAATTTTGTTTTACTTTGTTTTGCATACTATTATAAAATTTTGTTTAGCGATAAAGTTCATTCGCACAACCAATGAACTTTTTAATTAATTTTTTACTTTTAATTCCAGGTGATATTTCAACACCACCAGAAACATCTACAGCTCTAGCACCGCTTTCTTTAATTGCGTTCTCAATATTGTTAGAGTTTAATCCACCCGCAAGCATCCATTCTTTTTTTCCTTCATAATGTTTAATTATTTGCCATTCAAATGGCTTGGTATTAATTCCTCTTAATTTTTCTTCAGTTAGTTTAGCATCAAACAATAGCCTATCAACTTTATTTTCATACTCTGAAACTGTTTTTAGATTTTCTATTTTATTTAATTGTATAGCTTTCATAACAGGTATGCCTGTTTTAAACTTTATATCCTTGCACCTGTCAGGGGTTTCAGAACCGTGTAATTGGATAAGATCAGGTTTTATTAATGTGGTAACTTCCTCAATAAGCGTATCTTCTGGATCTACAAAAAGAGCCACGATACCAATTTTGTTTTTTGCAATTTTAAATAATTTGATTTGATCATTTCGATTTATAGATCTAACGGATTTATTATAAAAAACAAACCCAGCCCAAGTAACATTTAGATCTATGATGGTTTTTAAATCTTTTTCTCTTTTTATTCCGCATATTTTAATTTCAACCATAAACTCTAAGTTACCCAAAATTTTATAATAATTTTTTGATTTCTTACTTAAACAACCTCTTTTTAATATAAGTCATTTTCATAATGGCACATCCAATTAATAAACCAAGAAAAAAAAAGCTTATAGATAAAGCCCAGATAGGCATAATCAATTTTTGTTCAAAGGGCCAAAAACTAAGATATGTTATGTTTGAATTTGAGATAGTAAAAATTGAGAAAAATATTATTAAAGGTAGTGTCAGAATCAATGAAAAAAATTTTGTCAAATTTCTCATAATTATTTAAAACTAATTATTTATTCGTTCTTTAAGTTTTTTTCCCATTCTGAAATAGGGTACCGATTTAGATTCTACAAAAACAGTTTTGCCAGTTCTAGGGTTCCTGCTTTTCCTAGCCTTCATGGTTTTTAAACCAAATGTTCCAAAACCACGTAGCTCTACGCGATTACCTGAAGTAATAGATTCTGAAACAGTTTTTATTATAGTAAGAACAATTTTCTCCACATCACTTAAATATAGGGTTGGGTATTTATAAGCTATTTTTGCAATTAGTTCTGATTTTGTCATAAACTCATCCCTTTAAGTTATAAAATTGCATAAGTTTTAAAGTTTGGTCAAGGTTTGAAGGAAACAATCTACTTTTCTTTTGCATTTTTTTTATCAACATTTAAGGCAACACCTAAAATATCACCTAACGTTGCTCCACTATCAGAAGACCCATAGTCTTTCATTGCTTTTTTCTCTTCAAGTATTTCCCTTGCTTTGATTGATAGAGTTAACTTTCTAGATTTTTTATCAATATTAGTAATTTGTGCATCAACTTTATCTCCTTTTGCAAAACGATCAGGTCTTTGTTCATCTCTATCTCTTGAGAGCTCAGATTTACGAATAAAACCTTTCAATCCATCATTAACTCCTACTTCAAGCCCTTGGTCATTGCTAGTTTCAACAATACAGGTTATAATATTTCCGCGCTTTAATTTTAACGAACCATCTGCAAAAGGATCTGGTTCTAGTTGCTTGATCCCTAGAGCAATTCTTTCATTTTCAACATTAGCATCTAGTACTTTTGTTTTTACTTGGTCACCTTTATTGTACTTTGATAATATTTCTTCGGTATTTCCCTCCCAAGAAATATCAGACAAATGCACTAGACCGTCTAATTGTTCAGAAACAGCAACAAATAAACCAAATTCAGTTATATTTCTAATTTCTCCTTCTATTTCGGTGCCAATTGGATTCTTGTCAAGGAATTCTTGCCAAGGATTATTAATACACTGTTTCAAACCGAGAGATATTCTTCTCTTTGATTCTTCAATATCTAAAATCATCACTTCTACTTGTTCACTAGTTGAAACTATTTTCCCAGGGTGAATATTTTTTTTAGTCCAGCTTATTTCGGTTATGTGAACTAATCCTTCGATGCCTGGGTCTAATTCAACAAAAGCTCCATAGTCAGTAATATTTGTGATTCTTCCTTTTGTTTTTGAGCCTAATGGGTACTTACTCTCAATTGAATTCCAAGGATCATCCTCAAGTTGTTTCATGCCGAGGGATATTCTTTGTGTTTCGGTGTTAAATTTGATAACTTGCACTGTTACAGTATCCCCCAAACTAAGAACTTCAGAAGGGTGCAAAACTCTTTTCCAAGCAATGTCAGTTACATGTAATAATCCATCTACTCCACCTAAATCAATAAAAGCTCCATAATCAGTGATATTTTTGACTATTCCTTTTAGTACTTGGCCTTCCCCAAGATTGGAAACTAACTCAGTTCTGGCCTCAGCTCTTGATTCCTCGAGTACGGCTCTCCTTGAAACAACTATGTTACCTCTTTTTCTATCCATTTTTAAAATTAAAAAAGCTTGAGGTCCTCCCATAATAGTATTGAGATCTTTTATAGGTCGAATATCTACTTGACTTCCAGGCAAAAAAGCTGTTGCACCATCTAAATCAACTGTAAATCCTCCTTTAACTTTACCAAAAATTATACCATTCACACGCTCTTGTTTTTTTTGTGCTATCTCTAAAATTGACCAAGTTTCTTCCCTTTTCGCTTTTTCTCTACTTAAAACAGTGTCACCATTTTTTCCTTCTATTTTTTCAATATAAACATCAACTGTATCGCCTGTTTTAATTTCAGTTTTTACTCCAGGAGGAGAAAATTCTTTTAGAGATATTCTTCCCTCAGATTTTAAACCAACGTCAACTAAAGCGACATCATTTTCAATGCTTACAATTGTACCTTTAACTACACTTCCTTCTATTTTAGAGTTTTCTGCAAAGCTCTCAGCTAGTAAATCTGCAAAAGTTTCATTCCCTAA